>JBBQDH010000169.1:0-12879 GCA_038319515.1 Bryobacterales bacterium | reverse complement strand
CTGCAGACAATATGACCGAAAGCCGAGCGGAGAATCAGCATTTCCAGCGCTCCCAGTTTCTTCGCCGTTAGATGTGCGTACCAGCGCCGGGCCATCGACGCGCTGGACTTACTGTATCGGCGCATCGCTTCCGACTCGATGTTATGCCAGTTGTAAACCGTCCTGGTGGAGGCGTTCCGCTCGATGGCAGCCAAAGCGTAACGAACCATGTGAATACTTTCCAGATGAACGATGTCGAAGCTGGAAGAGCCCAGGATTCGGGCAGCGGCAGCGCTCATCTCCGCGGAGGTATAGTTCAGGATCGGAAGAGGCCAGCGACCGCACAACCCCTGCACCGTTTTCCCCAAACCATATGAGACCGGCTTAGGAATCGCCACCACTTGCCGACAAAACGGCAGATCCGCAATCGTGAGCGGCGCTGCCCCCGGGTCGCTGAAATAAAGATAGGTGACGTCTGCCGCAGCCCCGAGCGAGCGCAGGAAATGGTACTCGCGAAGCTTGGCGCCGCTTCGTGAAGGCAGTGCCTGTCGGGGTGAAAGAAAAAGTATTCGCACTTTGTTTCTTGAAGCCGCGATTCCTGATTATGGATACTGCACTTCGCCGCTAGTCTAGCAGCCCGTGGCAGAAGTCCGGTTTTCAGCAGAAGGCACTTAGACCGCCGCCGGAGCGCTGTTCTGAAACCTGTCTTCATGAAGACAGGCCAATACCGCCTCTCTCTCCGCCGGAACCAGTGCCCGCTGCACGAAACGCACGCGGGCTGGTGCCGCAGTAACACCCCCCGAACCCCTCTTCCTTTAAAAACAAGCACGAGGCACATCGAGAGCCAGGCACGCGGCCTTCACTCCGACGACCGGAATCAGTTCCCCTACCGCCGCCATTACAACCTCTCCGTCTCGGGGAGCAGCAACCCCGGCAGCATAGCCACTTTTTTGGAACGTTGATCGCAATTTCGGCCTCTTCGCCGCGTCCGCTGGCGCCAATACCCTCTGCGCCGCTTTGCGCGAGCCACCACCTCCGGGTTGGGGCGGGGCGCTCCGCGCCCGCCCCCTGTTATGTCTCCCAATAAGCTGTCTGAATTGTTCGTCTCTTGTATCGCGGGTCCCGCAATACCGTTCATCGTTGCCATACTGACGTTTCTCTTTCCCGCCCTGCTCCCTAATTGCGGTCACACAAGAAAATGATTGGTAGAAGAAAAAGGGAGCACGTCACCAGATTTGCCTCGCGCTCGGCAGTTTGTGTACGAGTAGTTCGTACCTGGGTAGTTTGTGCGCCAACCGGTCTGCAGGCGGGGTGAGGCATCCAAAATCTGAAAATGCGAAATTTCAATTTCGCGGATTTACCCGGAAATGGCCTCAGCGGGATCGTGGTCACCCAGATAGAACACCGTCATCGGCTTGCGGATCATACTGAAAAAACTCCCGATCTGCGACTCCATCCCGGTGCTGCCGTATCCGTGGCAAACCCGAAGGGTGAAGCCAAACTCATCGGCAACCCGCCGGATTGCGCCCATGATGGTGGCTTTCTCGCTCCACACCTCGCAACACCGCGGCTGATCCTGCCAGTTGTCGCGGTGGTACGAATTTTTGATGGTTTCGATGTAATCCACCGGGTTGTCCCACACACTGACCGTTTCCGGGTTTCGGGTTTCATCGACCATCCATTCGGGCGGAATGCTGTGAGCGGGGGCGAGGGTTCCAGGGCCTGATGCTTTTCTGGCCAGTTCCCAATCCCGATGTGCCCGACGCGCTATCGTTGTCGCGCGGCTTAAGCGCTTACAGTCAGCCTGGGTGTTCTCATACTGGATGACCTGCCTGCTGAAGATGGCGTAATGCAGTTGTCGTAACGTCTGGGGATGATCCGCTTCGACTAGCACACGGGCGTAATCGATCAGTTCGATTGTGGCGTCGGATTTGCCGCGCAAGTTGATCCCTCCCTGCAAACCGGGACCTGTCCCAATCTGCTCTTATTCCCGAAGCGAACATACTCAGAATGGTCGCCTTTGTACTTCAGAATCCATTCCGTGCCGATGTAGACACCAAGATCATTTCGAACCCGTTGAGTGGTAACGGTGGATCGACCATTATGCGGGCCAGCGCTCCCCCGGTCATCGCCGACTGAGAGGAGCCGGATACCGACCAGTTCCCCACCGTGCTTCCGCACGGCCTCGGCATTCGGCACGGCGAGAAGACGGCGGATCGTCTCACCATCGCGCGTCGGATCGAGGCGCTGAAGGAAGTTCCCAGTCTCACCGAAAACGCGCACAGCTCTCGTTCCATCGAACGCTCGGGCTTTGTGTTCGGCCTCCCGGAAGGTCGTTCTGGTGTTCTGCCCTGTGGCGGAATAGGCTTTCATTCCGATCCCCGAACGGTGATGCCTGCGAAAACGCGGCGTGCGACGCTGGCGGGAATGCGGAGAGTGAAATAACGGCGACGATCACAAGAACCCGGATGACCCATTCGGATCACGCCGGGCTGGTCGAAGAACATCTTGCGAATGGTTGACGGGTGGAGTTTCTTGCTGGCCGCCAATTCCTCTGCGGTGAAAACAGCATCTTCGTTTTCATTGGGTGCTTGTGGCACGTTCATGCACTCAGAGTAAGGGCAAAGAAGCCCGATTTCTAGTGCGGCGGCAGTGCGGCGCGGTGCGGTTAGAGCACGGCGGGAAGTACCGCACCGTGCGGTGATGGTGCTGCGGGAGTGCCGTGATAGTGCGGTGCGTCTAAATCTGAATGTCGCGCTTCAGGATTCGGGAGAAGTAGTCCCGGAGAATTTTCGCGGTCTCGGCGCTGGGCTGGGCCCCTGCGGCAATCTCATACAGCCGCCGGCGCGAGATCCCGGACTTCCTGGCAATCGTCTCCCAGGTGAGATCGGCCTCGCTCTTGAGTTCCTTCAACCGCGATGCAAAGGCGCTGCGGGCCTGCGCCGCTATCTCGGCGGCCCTCCGCTCGGCTTCCTTTGTCATTTCGGTCAGGGATTGCAAGCTACTGAGTGCGGTGCCTGGAACACTCAATTCCGCCAGAAGCTGATTGAGTTCACCCTCTGTTGCAGGGGGCACAACCAATTTCGATGCTTTCAGCAGAATCCCGGCCCGTTCGTCAGGCGCCGCAGCCGCCACCGCGCGAAGGACGGCGCGCATACGTTTCGTCGGCTCGATAGCTTCAGGCGACAGATTGGTTAACTCCTGAAGGCGTTTGAGTTCGTAATCATCCTCGTCTTCCACGTTTGTCTTTTGCATGGGCAGACTTTCAGGGTATCTGACGCATCAGAAGACCACGATGGCAAGACGCAAGAAAGCCGCCGGGGAAGACCGGCGTCTCTGGGCTGTGCGAAGGATACGTTTTTCACGCTATGTGGTAGATTCTGTCGCCGTTCTCGCTCTTGGCAGATACGACCGTCAAACCATGCTTCTTAGCCAGTGAGCCGCCGGCGCTGAGCAACGCGCGAGTGGTGTGTGCCTGCCAGCCCATCTCGGTCATCAATGCCTTCAACGTCACGCCGCCTTCGCGATTGAGCATCGCGATCACTCGACTGGTTTTGCTACCTTCGCGAGGCCCGGTGGTTGGGGTGGCCACTGTCGTTGCGTTCGCCAACTCCGTCGCGACGTGGGGCGTTTGTGGCGCAACCCTCGCGGCCACGTTCTCCTCGGCGAACGCCTGCCCACCTGTCGCTCCGAGGCGCTGAATCGCTTTCCAAATCCGTGAAACGCCTGTTGCGCGATCCTTGAACTTCTTGACCAGAGTTTCGCCGGGCAGGCTGTTCCAGATCTCGGCCAGCCGGGCTCCCGGCCAGTGCCGCCAGCCCGGCCTCGTTGGCAAAGCATTCGGAGTCGGGGACGGCCTCGGCCCCATGCCTCGTTGCGTGGATGGTGATGTTGTTGGTTTCGTTCTCGATGGTGAAGGTCTTCATCTGGGTTCTCCTGTGCGGCGTTCTGCCGTCATCACAGTGATCACTCCAGTCGAAGACATAAGCAAGTCGTTGTTTGGACTTTGCCAAAGGACAATTTCCCGTTAGTCCACGTCTCAGATCGATGCAGCCCAGTTCCGGCAGTGACCAAAGTTCGCCGGAGAGAACCTGTGGGCCGTACAGATGCCAAGATTAGGCGTCTTTCGCGAGTTTTATAAGGGGATTAAGGCCGGCCAGCGGGCCGCCATTCTCATCTGGCGCAACTCGCGTCGTCACTGGACGCCCGTAACTCTATGAAAACATGGTAGCGCTAACGGGAGTCGAACCCGTATTTAAGCCTTGAGAGGGCTCTGTCCTAACCATTAGACGATAGCGCCGTGCCGGATACTTCACGACCAGCTACCAGCCTACCAGATTTCCGGTCGAACGGGATTCCAGAATTGTCCAAGACAAGATGATCATGAAGCTGGGTTAGGGTAGTTCTCATCGCTCGGGCGGGCTCAAGAGCTCGGTGGGAACAAGGCCGGTGCCGCCCGAGTGATAAGAACGAGTAGTGAGTACCTTGCCCCTGTTCGGGCGAGCATGAAGGAGGTTCGGAAACCTGCAGAGGCTGGGGTCGGCAGCGCGACCGCGATCCGCGATACTGGCCATAACCAAAGGTTCAGACTCCGCGTACGGGTTCCCTGGATGAACCGCGTTGGCGAAATCACTAAACCGGAGGCCCGGGCGAATAATGCCGGAGCAGCGGCAGCGGCTCCAGACACGCTGAACAGGTATCTGCCAAATGTCCACGGGAGCCCCGATCCCGCTGGATCGCTTTTCCGGATTGAGCCCTCGGACATGTTCCACCTCACCGTCCTGAGTGCGCCGGGGACGACGACTGCCCACTTTTTTCTCAGGAAGTGGGCGGAGTTGGGGGCCTGCGGGCGGTGGCGCGGCTTCGAATAGCCAGCCAAATTTAGACTGCTGGTCAGACTGCCGGGTTACACCGCTGGGTTAAACTGGCTCTTAATCGATTTCCTTGTGGTTTCTGCTGGTCGGAAGATGTTTTCTGCTCCACACATCTGCTTCTGTAATCTCATAGCGACCACCAACCAGGTCATGTTCGATAACGCTCTTTTCCTCTTCCAGATCGCCGTAATCGTCGGTTCGTCCTGGCTCTTTGCGACGATGTTCCGGCGCTTCGGACAGCCGCGCGTGGTGGGGGAAATGGCTGCTGGAATCGCGCTTGGTCCAACTCTGTTGGGCTGGATCGCACCCGCGGCTTACAGCGCCCTGTTCCCTCCCGCATCGCTCGGATTCCTTAATGCCCTCAGCCAGTCGGGGCTGGTCATGTTCGTGTTCCTCGTCGGCGTTCGGGTGGATTTTGAGGAACTGCGCGCGCAAAGCCGGGTCGCGCTTATCACCAGTATCGTGAGTGTTACCGTGCCGCTCCTGATGGGACTTGCGCTTGCATTCTACCTGTATCCCGTCTATGGTCACGGCAAAGAGTCGCATTTCGCACTGTTTCTGGGGACTGCCATGTGTGCCACGGCATTCCCGGTACTGGCCCGAATCCTCCTGGAGCGTAAGCTGCTGGGTACCCCGCTCGGTTCTGTGGCGATTATGTGTGCCGGTGTGGCAGACGTAACGGCGTGGATTCTGCTTGCGGTAGTGGTTGCGCTTGTGAAGAATGACAGCTCCGCACGACCGTGGTGGCTGACCATTCTGATCCTGGTGGCCTACGGTTTGGCCATGCTGTTGGTCCGAAAAATTCTCGACGAATGGGCAACGCGCTTCGATGAGAAGTCGCTGCCCCTCAATGCCATTTTAGTCTTTTCCGTGCTCGCGCTCGTCTCGGGCGCGGTCGGGGAAATTGTGGGGGTTCATGCGCTGGTGGGCGCGTTTGTGGCTGGCCTCGTAACGCCGCGCAAGTTCCGTTCCCAACTCATCGACAAGCTCGAAACGGTGACAATCCTGTTGCTGATGCCTCTGTTTTTTGCGCTCACCGGTGTGCGAACCAACCTCATCTTTACCAACGGTGCCGGGAGCTATCTCGATTTCGCTCTGATCATGCTGGTCGCAGTCGGCGGCAAGTGGGGCGGCACCATGGTGGGCGCGAAAGCCTCCGGAATGGGCTGGTCAGACGCCTGCCAGCTGGGTTTGATGATGAACACACGGGGCTTGGTCGAGTTGATCGTCCTCAACGTGGGGCTGGATACCGGGATCCTGTCACCCCCGCTGTTTTCGATGATGGTCTGCATGGCTCTGGCGACGACCGCCATGACGATGCCACTGATGGACTGGGTAGAGCGCCGAAGATCCCGGCCAGCGGCCCTGGTTAGCCCTCGCCTAAGCCCCGGCTAGCGCATTTTCAGGAGTTTCGTAGACCAAATCGACGCAGTCTTCCGAATTGTGCATAGACCCACCGGCGGCGAAGACCGCCAGTGCTATCGCGGTGCCGGCGATCTTGTCACCGGCAATTTCGGGCTTGCCGATCCGGTCTGCGCAAATCCTGAAAATGCTCTAAGCCGGGGCTCTAAGCTGCCGGCAACGCATAGTCGATTTTCCAGCCTTCGTCTTTCGCCATGTGTTCGCAGCACCGCTCGGCCAGAGCCGAGATTGTCAGCAAAGGGTTCACTCCGATGCAGCGCGGGATGATAGCGGCATCCATGCAATACAGGCCCTTGTGCGTCTCGGCTCCGGATGTGGACCGATACGGCTGCCCCTTGTGGTTCGTAACGCCGGTCTCGGCCGTCTCGGACATGATGGCTCCACCTGTAGGGTGTCCGGTCAGCAGACCCTGCGACTTTTTATCCTTGCCTCTGAGATCGGTGAGGAAGCTGCCGCCCAGCAGTTTCGTGGCTTCGGTCAGGGTTGCTCGCGTCTGATCGAAAATCGGAGCCCGGCCAATATTCGGCCAGCTGATCCGGATGCGGTCGTTCTTCAGGTGCATCATGCCTTTACCATCGTCCTGGTTGACAACAAGGTAGGCCTGGCTTCTGGCGGTGGCGCCGGAGAACGGATTCACCAGCGAGGACAGAATTCGCAGAGACTCTCCGAGTTTTTCAGAGAAGCCGCGCGGTCCGCGAGTATCGACACCCTGCATGTTCAGCAGCGCGAGGATCGCGGCAATGCCGTAAGCCATACCCCCCGGCAGCGAGCCTTCGATAATCAGGAAGTCGTGCTCTTCGCGGGCGTCGATGATGCTGCCGGCGAAGGTGCCGACCGGTGTACGACCTTCCGGGGAGCGATTGCCAAATCCGATATTGTTAATGGTTTGATTGGTGTTGTACGACCAGCCCACCACATCACCATTGCCGGAGAACATGCTGCCCAGCGAGTCAGAGAGCGGTAATCCGCGTTCGCGCGACCGCATCAGAATCTCGTTCGTGCCCAGTGTTCCTGCACCCAACACGACTTTATCCGCCGTGATGGTCACTTCCGTCGGCGAATGATCGGTGGTGCGGCAGTGGACCACCCACTGGTCACCTTTTTGTTCAAGGTACTTTACTGCCAGCCCGGTATAGATCTCCGCGCCGTGGTTTTTCGCGTCGGGCAAATAATTCGCGAGCGGTGTATTTTTTGCCCCGTGATTGCATCCGGCCGCACAATCCCCGCACGCGATGCAGGGCTTCTGGGGTGCGCCAAACCGGTTGAGGCCATTCCGGAAAGTTTCAAAGTTTACGTTGATCGGGACGCGGGCCCAGGGAAGCTTCTGTGCCGCGGCGATCTGCTGCATGGCCTCCATCTTTTTCGTGATGGGATAGCTCTCCGGCCAGGTTCGTGGCTGCAGCATTTCCTCCGCCAGTCCGTAGTAGTGGTCCAGCAGGCCGAACGGGCTATCGGCACCGTTGTTCACCTCATGACGGATTGCTTCGGGCCAGCGGTCATCGTCGAGGATGCGCGGCAGCACGCGGAGGCTGACGCCGCCATTAATGAGAGACGTGCCGCCCAGGCCGCAAGCCTGAAAGACGTTAATATCGTCGTTAATGCGGAGGTCGAACAGGCCGATTTCGGAACCAATATGGCGCTGCGGCAGATCGAGCTGCGTCTCCGTCGCCATTTTCCACGGATTATTGGGGTATTCCGAGGGCTGCATTTCGCGCCCTCTTTCGAGGAGACACACCTGTCTGCCGGCGCGCGCCAGCCTTGAAGCCGCCACACCACCGCCGTAGCCGGAGCCGACCACTACGATTTCATAGTGCTTCCCGATTTGACGCAGCGGACTGGATAACCTGGCCATATACAACCTCCCTCAACGCGGACAAGGCCCGCGAAAACGCTTCATTATACACAGATCTCAGTATTGTGTCGCGTTCCAAAACGCGCGCGCTTCAGGAGCACGGATCTGTCCCGACAGGTTCCTTCCGTTGTAGCTGATTCCTCTTGTGGCGAAATTCTGAAATCGCCTGGTAGACAATCCTCCGGGTGCGGTTGATGGCGCCCATCGGGCGGTGTTCCGGAAGGCAGTGCCATGGATTAAAGGAGGAGTTTTCGCAACACTTCATCTGTTCCGGCGAGTCGAACTGCTGCTTCGGCAGGATGAGCGTGGCGACCTTGCGAAACGGCGATTCATTTTCGTCCCAGACCGCGAAACCATCTTCAATCGGCATGGTGCAGGGATCGGTCTGTACCTGAATCAGGAAGTCAAACCGAATCTCCCCTTCCGCGAGTTGCTGCGCCATGCGTTCCCGCAGATAGTTGGGCGTGGCGGGCCTGGGGAACGGCATAGTGAGCGGGACTTGCGGTTTGACCGTATATTTCACCGCCAGTTTACCGAGTGCATAGGGAACGGAACTGTAATACTGCAAATCAAAAAGATTCGTGTGAATCTTCAGTGACTTTAAAAGTACCAGGGTCATGGCCGGATGCGTGATGAGGAACCACATCAGCATCAGTTTGTTCGCGGTGACCGCCTTCATGAGGTCGAGAAAATCAACGGGCCGGGCTCCAAGAAACTCTTTTGCGGTAAACAACAGGAAGTCCTGGGTAGTGGCGGTCTCTTCGCCTGCAAGGAGCTTTTCGCCGGGAACATCAAGCAGCTTGATCGCCAGGCCCCGAACATCGCGCACCTTGTCGGCGACTGTGCCGCCAACCGGGGCAAAGCCTCCTGCGTTGGAAAACCGCATCCAGGCGGAGTAGCGGCGGGGCTGGCTGAAGACGCCCACGCGGAAGTCTGCGGGCACGTCCGGGGAGATTTCGAAATAGCCCTTGATGCAGCCGTGCGTCTTGCTGTGGACGTCCCGCAATGTCTTGCCCGGCGCGGAGTTCTTCTCCATCTGGGCTTCCATCAGGGAAATAATGGCTTGAGCGACCTCCGCCTCGTTTGGTTGCGGATACTCCTTATACAGTTCCGGTTCTTCGCTAGTCAAGGTGAGAAACGCCCTCCTGATCGGCCGTTTTGCCGCGATGTCAAGCTTAACATTTAGTACGGCTTCCAGGTAGCTTAGTTACGTAGTAATCCTTCAGGAGCAAGGGTTCGCGGTGAGCGTTCGGGGAAGTTTTTTGATTCTGTGGGAAAGCGTCCTGGAGGCGGTCCGGCGCCGTGTTTAGTCAGGACAAAATCGTCGAAATATGCCCGTTTCCTGTGTTATAATTTTCCCACCAGTTCACAAACATTCCATTCCTGGACGGAGGGCTGCGCTGTTGCGTTTAACGAAATTGGGTGCGTGTTTGCTCGTTTTTTTGCCCCTCGCTGCGTGGGGACAGGAGCAGCTAACGCTGGATCAGGCCATATCCATGGCGCTGCAGAAGAACCGACTGGTCAAAGTCGCGCAGCTGGAAATTAACAAATCGGAAGCCCAGGTCAACGTTGTCAAGACGTATCGGCTGCCCCAGTTCAACCTCAACATGATTGGCGGGCAACTGCTGACCAAGGTCGACTTCACCTTACCGAAAGGCCTGTTCGGGAGCCTGCCCGGGCTGGGAGCTTTCCCGCCGGACGATGCGAAGATCACGACAGCCCGGCGCCCTTTCCTCGCCGTTCTGGCGACGGCGAATCAGCCGCTCTCTCAGCAGTACCGTATCCGGCTCGGAATCGATGCCGAACGCCTGAACACGGAGATTCAGAGAGCGAAGCTGAACCTTCAGGAACAGGTGATCGTGAATGACATCAAAAAAACCTACTACAACATCGTGCAGGCGCAGGGCGCTCTGGTAGCGACGGAAGAAACCGTCAAACTGCTGAAGGAGCTCGAAAGAG
The DNA here is from genome assembly GCA_038319515.1 of Bryobacterales bacterium. Classification (GTDB taxonomy): domain Bacteria; phylum Acidobacteriota; class Terriglobia; order Bryobacterales; family Bryobacteraceae; genus BOG-234. The sequence goes on along the minus strand of JBBQDH010000169.1, from coordinate 2,793 downwards.
TGGCCACCAACGCGGTGGAATCGCAGGCGATATTGAAGGGCGACCTGCTCGACGCCCAGGCGGGCCTGGCAAAGGCAGAATCGCAGGCCGTGTCGCTAAAAAACACGGCAGCCACGTTGAAAGAAAAACTGAACTCACTGATGGCCCGGGATATTCTGGCGGAGTTCACGGTCACTGGCGGCGCCGAGGTGAAACCCTGGGAGCTGGATCTGGCTCAGACACGCGCGAAGGCCCTGGCACAACGACCGGAACTGCGTGAAGCCCGGCTCCAGGTGGAGAGGGCTGAGATCGACCGCAAGGCCAAGAAAGCGGAGTACATTCCCGATGTGAATTTGAACATGACGTACATCTCACCGCTCAATATTCAGTTTCTGCCTCTGAATGTCACGGCCGTTGGCCTGACGTTAAGTTGGGACGTGTTCGACTGGGGCAGGAAGAAGCAGGAACTGGTCTCGAAGTCAGAAGTGATCACGCAGGCCAAAACCGCAGTAGATGAGGCCACCTCTCAGATTCAGGTGGAAGTGGGCCTGCATTTCCGTAAGCTGGAGGACGCCCGGGCACAGCTCAAGGTCGCGAACCTGGCGCTGGAAGCCGATCAGGAAAAAGTGCGTGTTGCTCTCAACAAATACGAACAGAACGCGGTACTGCTAAAGGACGTGCTGCAGCTAAAAGCCTCGCTGGCAGAAAAGACCTACAAGTATCAGGAAACCCTGACAGCTTTCTGGTCGGCGCGGGCAGATCTGGAGAAGGCCAGTGGTGAAAAATAACTCCGTGAAGAATTCCACCCTATTGAAGTCGATCCCTCAGGCGCTCGCGCTGGCAGGTCTTGCGCTGAGTGCCGTTGGCTGTGCCAAAGAGCAGCCCTATGTGAAGCCCATCACGCCTGTTAAGGTGCAGACGGTCGAGTTGCAGTCGTCGGCGGAAGGGCCGCGGTATTCCGGCAGTATTGAGCCTGCCTCCCGAACAGATATGGCGTTCCGTCTGGGAGGGTACGTGGAATCAATCCTCACCGTGAAGGAAGGCTCCTCCACCCGCCTGGTGCATGAAGGCGATGTAGTGACGAAGGGGACTGTCATGGTCAAACTTCGCGACACGGACTACAAGGTCAAAGTGGATCAGGCGACCAGTCAGCTGGATCAGGCGAAGGCGGCTCTGGTCCAGACCGAAGAAGGTGTGAAGCAGGCGCAGGTTGGGGTATCGAAAGCTACGCAGGATTTCAACCGTGCCGATGCGCTGTTTAAGAAGCAGAGCCTGACCAAAATCGACATGGAGGGTGCCACCGCCCAGCTGGACAATGCGAACGCTGTGCTCGGCGGCGCGAAGGCGCAGTTACCTTTGGCGCGCGCCCGGATCGCCGGAGCCCAGGGCTTGGTGGATGAAGCGAATCTGGCACTGAAAGATTCCGCGCTCACCGCCCCGTGCGACTGCGTGGTGATCAAGCGCCTGGTGGAACCTGGCTCGCTGACCGGACCCGGAACTCCCGCGTACGTGCTGGCAAATCTGACCACCATGAAGGCCGTTTTCGGTGCGCCGGACGTCCTGCTTTCCAAGCTGCACGTTGGCATGTCCATCGCGCTTTCGACCGAGGCCTACCCCGGTAACTTCAGCGGCAGAATCACTTCGATCGCTTCCGCTGCGGACCCCCGCAGCCGTGTATTTGACGTCGAAATCAGTTTTGCCAACCCAGGCCTCAGACTCAAGCCGGGTATGATCGTTGCGATTCAACTGCCGGGCGCGAAGGTCACCGCTCCCGCTCCGGTGCTGCCGCTCAGCGCCATCGTCCGCTCTAAATCCAGTTCGGAAGGCTACTCGGTCTTTGTGGTGGACGAGCAGGCCGGCGGCAAAGCTGTCACACACAGCCGCACCGTTACTCTTGGTGGTGCACTTAACGACAGTATTATCGTCAACTCCGGCGTGAAGGCGGGAGACCGCATTGTCGTCACCGGCGCCACCCTGATCAGCGACGGCGAGACCGTCCAGATCGTCCCCTGATCGCGGCCCTGAACGTAAGCAGACAGACAGCGAGAGAACTGGCAGAATGGCTCACCACAAAAGCGACGAAGAACGAATTCTGAACGACCAAAACACTCCCCGGTTTTGTGTCGAAAACAGGCAGATCAGCTGGGTTCTGATGATCGGAACCATCCTGTGGGGCATCTACGGCTACATCCAGATGCCCAAGCGCAAGGATCCGAAGTTCGGCTCCACGCGCGCCGCCGTTGTGTGTGCATGGCCCGGTGTCTCGGTCGACAAGATCGAGCAGCTGATTACGAAGAAGATTGAGGCCAAAATCGCGGGCAACGTGAAGGTCGAAAAGATCGAATCCGTTTCCCGCAGCAACCTCGCGATTATTTTGATTGCTCTGGAAGAGAGCACCGTGAACGACGTCGGCAAGCAGTGGGACGATATCGCGCTGCGGCTGAATACAATTAACGACCTGCCGGATGGCGCCGGCCCTGTAACGTTTTTAAGAGATTTCGGTGAAACAGCCGCCCTGATGATAACGGTGGCGAGCCCCAAGGCCGGTGCAGCTGAAATCTCCTGGCGCGCCGATCAGGTCCGCACCGCATTGGCTGCTGAACGCGTTAAGGCTCCCAGGAGCGGTCGCCGCACCGCTGGCATCCTGGCGTTCCCCGTTTCGGTCAGCCCGGTGGTTCCTCGCCAGGTACGTGATCTCTTCATTGACTACGCGAAACAGAACAAACGTGGCAAGGATATGCGGCCGATTGAAGGGCCGGGCTTTGTAGGGGTCGACGGAGATTTCGGGGACGATGACGCAGCGATTGCTGCCTT
>JBBQDH010000168.1:0-12913 GCA_038319515.1 Bryobacterales bacterium | reverse complement strand
GCAGGCTGTAGAGCCCGGAATCGGCACGGGCTGCATACCCGGCCAAACCCGCTTTCATGGCTTCCCGTTCCGCCAGAACAGCAAAGGGATCTGACGTCAGCCATTCGCGCGATTGCGAAGGATTCACATTCGTGAAGCAACGCAGAATCAGATCGCCAAAAACCGGACGCGTGGGGAAGGCGTCCACGTGCAGCAGGTCATTGCGTTTGGTTTGCGGCAAGTCACGGCCACGTTCTTCAATGGAACGGAAACTGGCATAGTCGACTTTCCACGACTTTGCATAATCCGGCAGAATTTGGGTCATGAAGGCGAGGGCAGACTGTGAGTATTCGCGCATACCGCTGCGGACCATTTCCGCCTCGGAACGATCCACCAGCCCCGAAACTTTGTCTATATTTGGTTTGTATGCGATGTTCTTATGAATGCTGCGGGCATCCTGGGTTGCCCCTGTCAATGCAGGAAGAACTTGTGATGGGATTGAAAACCCTCCGTCCGGAAAAAACAGGATGTCTCCTTTCTCCAAAACGGAGCGATAATTCAACGCGGAGGATGCTGGTACGAGGTTCAATTTACCTCAGTGTATCGTCCCGGCCAGTCCTAATCGAAGATGGTCACCCAAACATCGCCGGGAAAATGAAGAGGAGTTGTTCTATAGTGGAACATTGTCGTGTTAGATGCTTGAGGCTTACGCAATAACTGACCCGGGCAGGGTCCGCACATCCAATCAGGACTCTTTCCGCCTTTTGCCGGAACTGGGTCTGTTTCTGCTCGCAGACGGCATGGGCGGCGCAAAGGGTGGCGAACGCGCTTCGCAACTCGCCGTGGAATGCGTCGCTGACATTCTGACTCGCTCACCGCACCGGGACGCCGCCGCGCTTCTTGGAGCGGTGGAAGATGCCAACCTGAAAGTACTGGGGGAAGCCATGCGGGATCCACGCCTGGAAGGCATGGGCACCACGCTGGTGGCTGCGCTGGAGACAAGCGAAAACGACGTCGCCATTGCAAGCGTTGGGGACAGCCGCGCTTACATGATGAAGGGCGGCGTGCTTCGGGCGATTACCGAGGACCAGACCTGGGTGCAGGAAGTAGGCAGGCCGCTGGGACTTGATGAAGAAACTCTCCGCACCCACCCGATGCGCCACGTTCTGACAATGGCAGTCGGGGTCGGGGCGGCTATCAGAATTCGCTACTACGCAATGGAACTGCGACCGGGCGACGTCATGATGCTCTGCAGTGACGGTCTGCATGGCGTTGTTGAAAACACGGTGATTGAAGAGATTTTGAAGGATAACGAAAGTTCGATTACCGGAAAATGCGACCAGTTGATTGCGGCCGCACACGCGTCAGGGAGCCCCGACAATGTCACCGTCGTCCTGATCCGAATCGCAGCCTGATTCTGACCGGTCAGGTCAGAATCAGACGCAAATCGTACGGCTAAACTGCCGCGGACGAACTCTCGTGGCGCAGCCAGTCCTTCAGCGCATCCCGGTGCAACAGAATGCCCTTTCGTGAGTAGCCCAGATAGCCCTGGCGGCGGAACTGATTCATGTAGTGCGTGACGATTTCCCGCGAAGTGCCAACATACTGCGACAGCAACTCATGGGTGAACGGAATCATCTGCACGGAGCCATCGTCCGTCTGCTTGCCCAGCCGTTCGGAAAATCGAATCAGCGAACGCGCCAAACGCCGCGCAATGTTATCGACAGAGAAGCTCTCAATGCGGCTGCCAAACTCCATTGAGCGCTGCACCAATAACTGCAGCAATGCAATGGCGAGCTTGGGGCGCCGGGTCGACAAGTCTTCAATTTCGTCGATTGTCCACGCCATCACCTTGGTGGATTCAATCGCCACCGCCATCTCCGCGCGATCTGAAGTCCCCAGAAACGCGGACTCCCCGAAAAACTCATCCGCCTGGTAAATATCCACTACCACCTGACGATTGTCATCGGTCAGCCGGCAGACCTTCACCTTGCCATCAATGACCAGAAGCAGGCTCTCCGAGGGCTTCTCCTGATCGTAAACAACCTGTCCGCGACGATATTCCACGATCGTCGAGCAGGGTAAGTGAGCCAGCGGATCCTCAAGCGTTTTAAGCGCAAGTGCCGGTGCTGGTGCTGTTCCCATCTTTGTCACTCCTCCTTAACTTTAGAGTCTACCGCAAATCAGTACCATTAGTACCAGTGCTAAGTAACACATACCGAGGTTAACACCCCTTTGATTCACAAGTTTCCCAGGATTATTACGAGCGTGCTAAACCTCACCCTACAGTGTTCTAACGGTACCTGTAGGCAGGTAGTGTAAGCAATTCGATGGCCGATACAAAACATTTGGCCGCGCGGTATTTTCCGAAGTGGTAGTATCACCGTTGCCGCTACTCATGCTCGTCTACGATCCCTCCTCCAACCCGCTGAACAGCAACGAGTGGGCGTTCCCCCTGACGGAGTGTTTCCATGTGGCCGCCATGGCGATGTCGATCGGGACGATAACCTTAGTTGACCTTCGCCTTCTCGGTGTGGGGATGACAAAACAGACCAGCGCGCAATTGGTTCGGGATACCGAGCTCTGGACACTGAGCGGTCTGGTCGTTGTCATCACCTCCGGCCTGGTAATTTTTTCCTCTGACCCTGTCCACTATCTGAACAACGGGCCGTTTCAGTTCAAAATGGCCGCTTTACTGGTCGGGATTCTGTTCAACTACACGATTCACCGGCGGGTGGCGCAAGCCGGCGTTTCTACACCCATTCGCGCCGTGACAGGCGCAGTTTCCATGCTGCTTTGGCTCTCTCTCGTGTTCGCCGGGATCTTCATCGCGTTCGTATAGGAAGCAGCAGCCATGACAATCGCTCAAATTTTCCACTGGATCCAGGAAACCGGCTGGGCCACCCAAATCCGCGAGTCGGGCCTGACCTACCCGATCATCATGAGCCTGCACCTGAGCTCGATTGCGTTCTTCGGGGGCATGATTCTGGTGACAAACATGCGCTTGCTGGGCCTCGCGATGACAGAAATCAGCATTGCGGATCTGGTGAAACAGCTGCGCCCCTGGAAATGGGCGGGTTTCGCGATCATGGTGACCTGCGGAGTTCTGCTGGCGGCTTCGAAGGCGGACACCTACTACCCTAATCCGTACTTCCGGGTGAAAATGGGTTTGCTTTTTCTGGCCATCCTGCATGCGCTGGTCTTCCGAAACAGTGTCTATGGCGCGACCGCGCCGCCCGCCCCCGCAAAGCACCTACACGCAAAGCTGGCAGCCTGCCTGTCCATGGCGCTCTGGCTGGGAATTCTTTCAATGGGCCGCTGGATCGCCTACTACGAACCGCCGAAGACCGCACAGACCACTCAGCTGACGGAACGCTGATACTGCAGCGCGAGAACCGTGCTGGTGGCCAGCATCAGCGCTCCACCCGATACATGTGCCGCGGTCGAGACCACCAGTGCAGGATGGGTATCCATATCCGACAGCCGCAGAATGAAGACCGTAATCCCCAGGGAAACCTGTACCACAACGATCCAGATCAGGGTTGTGGCGGATTTTCGAAACGTCGGATGCTGCGGAAATCGCTGCAGCAGCAAGACACAAACCACCAGGATTACACCTGCCACCACCATGGCCCCGGCCATATGCAGCATCACGCTGACCAGTCTGTGCCGGTGCGCCGCCCCGAGGGCGATCTGCACGAATACCAGCGGCGGCATCGCGGTTACCAGCCAACGCAGAGAGGTGGGCCCGGCAATGCCGCTGACAGGACGGGTCATGAAGACCACCGTCACCGCCGTGAACAGGACCGGTGCGAAACAGGCATGCACGAATGCCTCACGCGGCATGGCCTCAAGGCCTGTTGCGAGTGCAATCAGCACTCCCAGCGACCGTATGAGGGGCTGCCTGTCGAACAGACACCCAATACCCAGAATCAAGGTCAGGACGCCCAGCAAAACGCCTGCCCGCGCGTGAACCAGCTGAAACATCGGGCTGCTGCTGCGCAGTGTGGTGACCACGGACCCCGATGCGATCACCATCAGGGTCAGAATTGCGACCAGTCCTGCGAATTGCCGTCTCATAAGCTCTTCCAAAGCATACCCTTCACGCGTTCGCGTCCTGTATATTTTGAAGAGTCATATGTCAAATATTCTCAGCGGTGCGGAATTCAAGCAACAAATGCGGGACGGCACGCCCAAGATGGGCCTGTTCGTCAACTCACACAGCACCACGGTCGCCGAACAACTGGCCCACAGCGGCTACGACTGGCTGTTGGTGGATTCTCAACACGGACCGATGGGTTTCGAAAAGCTCTCCACCATGCTGGCTGCAATTGCCAGTGGCGGTGCGAAGTCCATGGTGCGCGTAGCGGGTTATCATGACCGCGGCGGCATTCAGCAGGCGCTCGATCTGGGTGCGGACGGCGTGCTGGTGCCCTACATCAATACAGTGGAAGAAGCTCGCCAGGCAGTGAGCTGTTGCCGTTATCCCATGGATGGCACACGGTCAGTGTACTTCCCTCAGCGCAGCACGAACAAGGCAGGGCTGCTCGGCTACGTTGGCAATGCCAACAGGAACATCATTATTGCGCTGCAGGTGGAAACAGCGGACTGCATCACGAATATCGAAGAGATTGCAGCAGTTCCGGGCCTGGACATGCTGTTCCTCGGCCAGAACGACCTGTGCATGTCGATGGGGCTCTATGAGAAGTATGAGTTCCCCCACATGTACACGTCTCCCGAACTGGGCGCGGCGACCGACCGGCTGATCGAAACGGCGAATAAGAACAATGTGATCCTGGGCGTCTTCCTGTTTGGCACGTCCCGGGTCGGCGAGTTCCTCGGAAAGGGGTTCCGGTTCATCTCCGTGGGCAACGACCTGCACCACCTTCTGACGCAGGCAGGCGCTTACGTGAAGGACATGGAAGGGATCGGCGAAGCGGCCGGCGTGGCCTGGACGAAACGACCATCGGCTCTGGTTTAAGACGCGGGTTTAGACGGGGCGACGCGCCGGCGATCACAATGACCGCCGGCGCTGTCCAAGCTACTGCGGAACCGGGCGGCCCATCGACTTGTAGATCTTCTCGATGGTTTCGATATTGCTCTTCGCCTTCGGGTTGTCCTTATCCACGGTCAAAACCCTGCGGTAAGTCCGCAGAGCGTCAGGGTACTTCGAGCGCGGCGGCAGCGAGTCATCGTACATGATGGAATCAGCCTTGCCGAGCAGTGCATCGGCGAGCGTCGCCTTGATCGCAACCGACTTCGGATCAGCCTTCCCGGCAGTTTCCAGAGCAGTTATTGCGGCGTCATACTTTTTTTCAGCGATCTGTTTTTTGGCTTGCGCAACAACGGCAGGATCGGCGGCGAACAGGGCGCCGGCGAACACGAGAGCAAGTGCGGGTCGTGTGAAATTCATAATCCAAGTGTAGCTGCCTGCGTCAGCAGTTCCACTTGTCAATCACCCGCGTGCCATGTTCAAAGCCCAGCAGCGCGATACCCGCGGTTCCCAGCACCAGGCGCTTGCCTTCTTCCGGCGGCAGCCCCAGCCAGCAGGCGGCGAGCACGCGGAGGATGTGACCGTGGCCAAACAACGCCACATCGCCACCCGCCGCCACGGCACGTTCAATCACCGCACAGGCACGGGCGCCAACCTGCTCCGCCGTTTCCCCGCCGGGAACACCATCGCGAAACAGGTACCAACCCGGCCGATCGTTGCGGATGTCGGGCGTCGAGAGACCCTCGTAGTTGCCGTAATCCCATTCCACCAGGTTGGGGTCCAGTTGCATCTGGTCCCCGAGGCCCGCCAGTTCGCAGGTTCTGCGGGCGCGCTGCAGCGGGCTGGATAAAACCAGCACAAACTGCTTTCCCGCAAGCCTGTCACGCAAAGTCAACGCCTTCTCCTCGCCCGCCTTTGTCAACGGGATGTCGGTCATTCCCGTGTGTTGGCCGGAGAGGCTCCATTCCGTTTCACCGTGTCGAATCAGCCAGAGCATTTCCCTATCTTGAGCTATCCTGAGCGTCAGGTCACCCGACATGTCGAAATTCATCGTTTTTTTATTGTTTCCGGTTTCGATGGCGGCACAACTGAACATGTCACAGGATCTGGTGGCACGCGGAATCGCGGCCTCCAACCTGACGCCGAACACGCCGGCGCTGGATGCGAAACCGCTGGTGGAAGCGGCGGTGGCCTACGCGACGAAGAACGGGATCACCACCTTGACGGCCGATCCCGGCAGTTACTACTTCCCTTCGCAACGAGTACTCCTGAACGGCACCGCCAATCTGAACATCGACCTCCGCTACTCAGATCTCTACGCCGCATCCGGCGCGTTTGAATGTCAGAACTGTAGTTCGGTCACCTTCCAGAACTTCACTCTCGATGCGCTCCAGTTGCCGTTTACCCAGGTCAGCGTAACCGCGGTTGATTCGGCCAACCGGAAACTCAACTTCCAGATTCCCCCGGGCTGGCGTGCGCCGGGTGAGTTCACCAGTGACGTGCGAATGTTCGTTTTCCGAAACGGAACGCCGCTTCCCCAGGTCGGTCGGCTCGAGGCGGCCAAACCGATCACTGGCGCAACGATTCAGGTAACCAACAACGACCCCTGGGCACAGGTCGGCAGCATCCAACCCGGCGATACCCTGGTGATCACGGATCGTGGCGGCGTGCCCGCCATCAATATCGTCGGTGGGCAACGAGTTGCAGTTCGTGGTGTTTCGATCTATTCATCCGGCCAGGCGGGGCTGGCATTTACACGCACAGGCAGCCCCACAATAGACCGCGTTCAGGTAATCCCCCGCCCCGGCACAGCGCGGCTGATCAGCACCAATGCCGAGGGCATCCGCATCAGCGCCGCTCTGGCGAACAGCACGATCACGAACGATATCGTGAGACGCACTGCAGACAACGGCATCGCGGTTTCTGCAGGCTGGATCGCGGCTGTCTCTCAGCCGCCGGCCGGCGCAACCGTGCAGGTCGCTCGTATCGGATCCGCCCCGTTCCCGGTGGGCGCGCCCGTCTCATTCATCAACACCACGGACGCATCTGTGGTTGGCAGTGCGAACATCACTGCGGTCAGTTCACAAAACCTCACGGATGGCGAGATCGTGACCCTGACTCTGGATCGAGCTGTCACCGGCCTCGCGACGGGCTTCGGCATGACCGATAACGACTCACAAAAGCGAGGCACGGGGTCCCTGATCGCCAACAACACGGTCCAGGAGATCCTTTATGCCAGCGGCATCTGGCTGGCGGGCCTGCAGGGGACTACCGTGCGGGATAATCTGGTGCAGCGAACCAACAGCGCGGGCATCCTGTTGCAGCAGCCAACAGGCGTCTCCGGCCCGTCTTCGGCGATCACCATTCGTAATAATTTAATCGACAGCGCCCTCAGTTATGGAGGAGTTTCCGCCGGGCCGATAGAGGCAGCCGCTTCCATCCACACGGTAGCTGAGAGCAACACCCGGGGACAGGTCACTACCCGCCCGTTTTCCAGCATTTTCGTTACGAACAACCGCGTCACCAACTCCCCGCGCACAGGCATCCGGCTGCAAAATGTCGCCGGCGGCGAGATCACCGGCAACACCATCCACGGCTATGGTCTGAACGCTGCCTCGAATGTCTGGCTGATTCCGCCCTGCTGCGAAACCATGGGGCAATTTCTCAGCGATTTCGCCCAGCCTGTGCTGACGACAAACAGCCTGCTGACCGTCTCCGGGAATACGTCTGTGGCCGACAGCAACAACGTCATCGCAAACGTCTCGAGCGCCAGCGGCTTTCCTCGCGTGGCAGTCAATTCCTGGGTGGTTGCTTATGGCACGAAACTGGGGCCAACGGCCATCGCAACCACGGTTCCGTTCCCCACGACGCTGGGCGGCCTCAGTGTCCAGGTGACCGACAGCGCAGGTGTCACGCGCGCCGCCCCCCTGTACTATACGTCGCCCACCCAGGTGGCGTATGTCGTTCCGGAGGGCACGGCGGCAGGCATGGCGACGGTTACCATCGGCAGCTCTTCCGGGTTGGCCCAGATCGATACAGTTGCGCCCAGTATCTACTCCGCGAATTCGAGCGGGGTCGGCGTGGCTGCAGCTTTGGCGGCAGTCTACACAGTGAGCGGCGGCGTCATTCCGCAACCCCTCTTCCAATGCCCATCGACATGCATGGCCGCGCCGCTCACCTTCGGCGGGCCTGCCGACGCACTGATTGTTTCACTCTTCGGCACCGGCTTTCGAAACCTGAGTTCCGCGAAGAACGCAACGGCCCAGGTGGGAGGGATGGCGGTGAACATACAGTACATTGGCGGAGTCGCCGGAAACCCGGGGCTTGACCAGGTGAACCTGATTATCCCGGCCAGCCTTGCAGGTGCGGGCGAGGTACCCGTCGTACTCACGGTCGACGGCCAGACCGCCAACGTCGTCACCATTAGTTTGAAATAGCGTCAGCGTGAAATAACGAACCGCAGCGGCCAGTCCGCGCACTTTGTAATGCCGATGCGCGGGGTCACTTCGATTGCAACCGGTGCCGGATTGATCGGTTCCCGAACCACCAGGTCGCCGTGCGTCAGGTCTGCTCCGTAGTAAGCCCGCGTGATCCCCATGGCTTTGGTCAGCTTGCCCGGGCCGGACGTAAGATCACCATCAGACTTTGCCGCCGGACGCCGGGCCCGCATGATTTCAATGCCGCCCACGGGCAGCAAGGCACGAATCAGAACGCAACCGGGGTGCCCGTCCGGTTCAGCCACAATATTCAGGCAGTCGTGCATTCCATATGAGAGATACACGTAGGCGTGGCCAGGAGGCCCGAAGATCACGCGGGTGCGATCCGTCATCCCGGCCGCCGAGTGCGCCGCCAGATCGTCGCCGCCCAAATAGGCTTCTGTTTCGATGATGATCCCCGCCGTTGGGCCGTGAACCAAAACCTTGCCCAGCAGCCCGCGCGCCACCGCCACTGTATCGCGGATATAGAATAATCTCGGCAGAATCGCGCCCGTCATGTCTTCTTGCGGGCGAAGGCCATGCCGCTCCAGACGTCGCTCACCGAACAGATTTTATAATCAACCAGCCCCGAATCAATCCCCGCCTCCCGCACGAAGTTCTGGTTGAGGCCGTTCTTCCGGCCCTTGCGCCACAGCACCCAGAGCTTCGTTTTCGTGGCGATCGTCCGCATGCGGGGCAGCGCCGCGAGAAAGCCCTCTGGCTCATGAATAAACCAGAGGGTCACGGCTTCGGGAGCGTCCGGATCTTCCACCAGTTCCGCCCCGTCCGGTAACTCGCCAATCACCTTTCGATAGTCGCGTGGCGGATCCATCACAGTCGCCTGACTGTTCGGCTTCATACCGATTTTCTGCGCCACCGTCCGGCCCCCATAGCGCTCCATGATCGGCGGCGGAACCAGGGCCTGCGTATTGGGCGTGGCCGTGCCGAGCGCGCCTGCCAAATCCTGCCGGGCGACGAACGCCGCATCCGGCAGCAGATCCCGAACCTTCGCGACCTTCTCCGGCTCACCGTCCACAAAAATCAGCGGCACATGGCGCGTGGCTTTCCGGCCGCGCAGCCAGACGCCGATTTCCTTGCCATGGCTGGGCAGGCGGCTCAGATCGATCACCACCACTTCGGGCACGCACTCCTGTATCGCGCGAGTGATATCTGCGCCGCGTGTGGATTCCGTGTAGTCCGCCGTGAATCCGCAGCTCCGAACCACTTCCAGCAGCCGTTCAGCTTCTTCAGGCCTCCAATGGATGATGCGTGCGCGGGCCATACCTATACAGAATAACGGCGGACCAGGGGAAGGTACAGTGCAAACGCGCCGAAGCTGCCGCCCACGCCTGAGCACTGAGTAATACAAGACGCGGTTCGGCGGGCAGATTCCGGATTAATCCGGGCAAACCCTGGCGGCGGAATGAGCAAGCGATCACGCAACTAATCGCGCGCCCCCGGAGTTGTTGGCATTGGACGGTGAGGAGTTGAATTGGGCCGTCAGATCCCAAATCCTGGAAGAGGTGATGTGCGATGAAGAGAGGATATCGTAGCCCGCTCATGGCATCGGTTCGTGAGCTTCGGCTGCGCGAAGGCGCGAGCCGGCAATATTTGCACGGTATCTAAATCTGACAACCGGGCTGGGGAGCCAGTGGGAGCGGGGACAAAAGCATCCGCGGGGGGCGTCACTCAGGTTGCTCACTCAGGTCGGGAGAAACGGATTGCGGGCGGTTGCCTAAAAAGCGGGATTGCTGCTGAGGCCCGGCAAGAAAAAGGGGCGAGCCTTTCGGCCCGCCCCCCTTCATCCCAATCCTGAAGGCTTTCTGAATTACGCCTTTGCCAGCTTTTCCCGCTGTTCCTTCAAAACCGCTTTCCGGCTCAGCTTGATCTTGTTGCCTTCCAGACCCAGCACCTTCACCAGAATCTGGTCGCCTTCTTTCAGTTCATCCCGGACTTCCTTGATACGGTTTTCCGAGATTTCACTGATGTGCAGCAGGCCATCGGTACCAGGGAAGATTTCGACAAACGCGCCGAAGTCCACCAGGCGAACAACCTTGCCCAGATAAGTCTTGCCGATTTCCGCCGTCGCCGTCAGGTCCGCGATAATCTGCAGGGCCTTCTTGGCTGCCACCGGATCGTTCGACGCCACGTGGATGGTGCCATCGTCTTCAACGTCAATCTTCACACCGGTCTGCTCGATGATTCCACGAATCACCTTACCGCCCGGTCCGATGACATCACGGATCTTATCCTGCGGGATCTTCGTCGTGTAAATACGAGGAGCGTACGGGCTCATCTCTTCACGAGTGGTACCGATGACCTCATCCATCTTGTCGAGGATGTGCAAACGGCCGCGCTTCGCCTGATCAAGCGCTTCCTTCATCAGTTCCGTCGTAACGTTCGGAACCTTGATGTCCATCTGGAGAGCAGTGATACCCGTCCGGGTGCCTGCAACCTTGAAGTCCATGTCGCCGTAGTGATCTTCCGCGCCTGCAATATCGGTCAGAATGGCGTACTTGTCGCCTTCCTTCACCAGACCCATGGCAACGCCGCCAACCGGAGCCGTGATCGGCACACCGGCGTCCATCATCGCGAGGCTGGCGCCGCAAATGCTCGCCATCGAGCTGGAACCATTCGATTCCAGAATGTCGCTGACAATACGGAGTGTGTAGGGGAATACCGACTCATCGGGCAGAACGGCACTGACGGCGCGTTCCGCCAGAGCACCGTGGCCGATTTCGCGACGACCGGCGCCACGCATGAACCCGACTTCACCGACGCTGAACGGCGGGAAGTTGTAGTGCAGCATGAAGCGCTTGAAGCTTTCGCCCGCTTCGAGCAGTTCCACGCGCTGTTCGTCGTCCTTGGTACCAAGTGTGCAGGTAACCAGCGCCTGCGTCTCGCCACGGGTAAAGAGGGCCGAACCGTGGGTGCGCGGCAGCAGACCAGCCTCGCCCCAGATCGCGCGGATTTCTTCGAAACCACGACCGTCCGGACGGCGGCGGATATCCAGCATCTGGTCGCGGAAGATTTTTTCCTTGAGAGCGCTGAAGAGCTTGCCGGATTCCGACTTCTGCTCGTCCGTGGCTTCTTCAAGAGCGCGGGCATGGAGTGCGTCAATCCTGGCGTAGCTGTCCAGCTTGGAGTACTTCTTGGTATCCATGGCGTCGGTCAGTTCCACGCGGAACTTGCCGTCGATGGCAGCTTCGAGTTCGGCGTTGACGGCGGGGGCCTTGAATTCCTTCTTGACCTTACCGGCGGCGGCGACCAGTTGCTTCAACACGTCGGTGATTTTTTTGCAGCATTCGTAGCCATGCTCCAGCGCGCCCAGGACTTCTTCTTCAGAAACCTGTTGCGCACCGGCTTCCACCATCACAATGCCCTGCTCGGTGGCGGCAACAATGATGTTGAGCTTCGAGGCGCGGGTTTCCGTGTAAGTGGGGTTCGCGACGTACTTACCATCCACCATGCCGACGCGCACCGCGCTGACCAGGTGGTGAAACGGGATATCGGAAATTGCCAAAGCAGCGCCTGCGCCAATAATGGCAAGTACGCTGGGGTCGGTCTCCGGATCAGCGGACAGAACCATCGCGATGATCTGGGTTTCGTTCAGGTACCCTTCGGGAAAGAGCGGCCGCATCGGGCGGTCAATCATGCGGCTGGTCAGCACTTCCTTTTCGGAAAGCCGGCCTTCGCGTTTAATGTAGCCGCCGGGGATCTTGCCGGCCGCATACGTATATTCACGATAGTCGCAGGTGAGGGGGAAGAAGCCCTGATTGGGCTTCGGCTTGGGGGCAGTACACGCCGAAACGAGCACCACGGAATCGCCCATCCGGACGACGACAGAGCCGCTGGACTGCTTTGCGATCTTACCGGTTTCAAGCGTCAGCTTTTTGCCGTCAAGTTCGACTTCAAAAGTATGTATATTCATTTGTCCTAGTGCCAGGTTACGTTCCCTGGACATCCTTGTGTTTGCCGACGAATCGGCGGTTTGATTGAACGAGGGGGGAAACTACAGGAGGGATATGGCCCGCTCCCGGCTGTGTGAAAGTGGGGAGCGGACCATCAGGAGGCGGTTTGTGTTCCATCGCCGATTTTCGGGTATCGACCCGAAAGTTCCCGGCTTCATCTGGCTTGCTATGGCGATCGACCGTCGGCAACATATGTGCCCAACGAAACGACCTGCACCACGGCGATCTTTGCGATGCTGGGCGCTCAGACGCGTATGAAAATTCCACTGCTTGAGTATGAACCCTGGAGCTAGTGACGGATAGAGAGTTTCGTGAGAACGCTCTTGTAACGCTCAGGGCCGCTGTTCTTTAGATAAGTCAGCAACCGCCGGCGCTTCGCTACAAGGATCAAAAGACCCCGCCGCGAAGAATGATCTTTTTTGTGTGTCTTGAAGTGCTCTGTCAATTCCGCGATCCGCGTGGTCAACAGTGCGATCTGGACTTCCGGCGACCCG
>JBBQDH010000167.1:0-12948 GCA_038319515.1 Bryobacterales bacterium | reverse complement strand
CCTTGTAGTTCCCTTCCCCTGCTGGGACGTCGTCTAACGGTAAGACTGCAGACTCTGGATCTGCGTATCGCGGTTCGAATCCGTGCGTCCCAGCCAAACAAACCATTTCAGACCTTCCGGGCTCTACGCACGGTACTTTCTGCGGGCGGCGAAAACACACAGGCCGCTCAGCGAGATCAGCCACGTGGCAGGCTCCGGTGTGGACGAAGCAAGCGCCGGAAGATCCCCTGTAAAAAGATAGTTGTGCACCTCGGTTGAGGCGCTGTCCCTGGAGACAATCAACTGGCCGTCGATGTTTCCGCCGCTTCCTGTAAACGTCGCGATGGGAGCCAGTATGCTGCCCTGCCAGCCGACTGTGGAGTAGTTGATCTGGGTGGCGTTGTAAAAATTCCAAAGTACCTGATTTTTCTCGATCCCGTTGATGGTAATGGAACTGCCGGAGATATTCACGGTCGCTCCGTTCACGTTGACCACGACCGTGGAGCCCGAAGGAGCCGTGATGTTGATACCGCCGCCGCCACCTGCCAGGGCATTCCCCACTTCAGCACTCGTCAGATTGATGACGCAGAGCGTGCACGAACCAGCCACCAGCGTCACACCCTTGTTGTAGACGTTGACCGTCTTGTTGACCTGGCTGGCCGCGTTGGTGGAGAGTTGCGTGGCAAAGGCCGGCAACTGTGTTGACGCTGTGTAGAAATCGATCGGGCTGGTGAGCTGAGGCGCGGTAATCGCGCTGTGGGACAGGTACGACGGACCCGCGTACGAGCCGGAATAGATGGTTCCGCCAACGCTGCCACCGCCGTTATCGGTGAAAGTACCCTTCACGACCAGATTTCCCGGAAGCGTCGGACTGTTCCAGGTGGCGTTCCCGCCCACCCACACGCTGCCGCCGCCGCTCATCTGCGTGCCATTGTTATAAAGATTCCCGGCCACCACAAAATCGTAGGCTGAGATGGGGTCGTTGATCGCAGTGCCGCTTTGGTTTGAGACTACGGTGAAGCCCTGCGAACCGTTCGCGTTGCCCGGATTAAAGTTACCGCCAACGCCGATGCGTCCGGCAACATCGGTATTGGAAACGGTGAAATCACTCAGTGTAAAGATGTTAAAACCAGTGGCCCCGAGCAATGCAGTGGTTGAATTCGCCCGCACCGGTGATGCCGCCAACAGAACCAGCAAGGTTCCGGTCACTGCCGCTGAAACAAATCGGGTTCTCTTTTGTCGCTTCATTTGAATAGTGTGATGCAAGCGCGAACGGTTCCGCTACTGGTGGGCGGAATTCCGGTACCAGAACCTGTCAATAGTAAGCATTGCGATGATCGGCATTTGCGCCTCGCAACATTAGGCCACCCGACAATTCTGCTAATCTGGATCCAGTGACAACAGTGGCCTTGTGGACCCGCGTGCTTGTGCTGACTGCCGTGGCGGCAGTACTCAGCAACGCGCATTGTCTGGATAACTGTGCGACCGTTACAAGGGAAACAGCGAAGAGCAGCGCGCCGAAATGCCCGCTTCACAAACCTGCGTCTCAGGAATCAGGCGGTTGCGAACAGCCCCATGCGCAACTGGCAACAGCGGGCACACCCCATGCCGGACCCGTATTTCATTTGTCCCTGGACATGCCGGCCGGCGTAGTCCCGGCAGCCATCAGCCAGAACCACCATTTCGAACACCACCAATGGTTTGCCGGTGACTCCCCGCCACTTGTCCGATACAGCAGTAGCTTCCGTATCCTCCGGATCTAGAGGCTCTCGTTCGTCCCATCGCATGACTATTGGACCGGATCAGCATGGCGCTGACCGGAACACCCGTCGTTTTGGAATTCGAACAGGAGAGCTGTTTCATGAATCAACGCAGAAGTTTCTTTCGCGGCGCCCTGGGCTGGGCAGCCGCAGCCACCGCATGGCAGAAGAGTGCGGCCGCACAGGGCCCCGCGCCGATGCCGGTGGTTACCACGGACATCGCCGATTTACCGTTCACACTGGACAACGGCGTGAAGGTTTTTCGCCTGATCGCAGAACCGGTGAAGCAGGTGATCCTGCCCGGCAGTATGGGAAGGACGTTTGACTTATGGGGCTTTAACGGCACCGCGCCCGGCCCCACCATCCAGGCAAACGAGGGCGACCGGGTTCGAATTATTTTCGAGAATCACCTGCCGGAACCGACGGGCATCCATTGGCACGGGCTGGAATTGCCGATTGAAATGGATGGCGTTCCAGGCGTGGGCCAGCCACCAGTCATGCCGGGCGGGAAGTTCGTCTACGAGTTTCCGCTCCACCAAAACGGGACATTCTTTTACCACCCGCATATGGCAATGCAGGAGATGGTGGGGATGTTGGGGGGCTTCATCATCCACCCGAAAACGGCTTACACGCCGCACGTGGACCGGGATTTCCTCATCGCCCTGCAGGAATACGCGGTGCTGCCAAACAGCACAATTCCCAACAGCATGGCGATGGAATTCAACTGGCTCACGTTCAATGGCAAGGCGGGGCCGGCGTCCACACCCCTGGTGGTGCGCGAAGGGGAGCGGGTTCGGGTGCGGATCATCAATATGGGGATGGACCATCACCCGATCCATCTGCATGGCTTCACGTTCTGGGAGACAGGCCGGGAAGGTGCTCGGCAACCGGAAGCGATCTGGCCACGGGGAAACACGGTGCTGGTGGGGGTGGCGCAGGCCCGCGATATTGAGTTCGTGGCGGACCGCACGGGCGACTGGATGTTGCACTGCCACCTGCCGCACCACATGATGAACCAAATGGCCTCCTCCGTGGGGCCGATGACGCGGACCGGACGACCCACCATGCCGATGACTAACGGGCCGTTGACTCCCGAAGCAGCAGGGAAAGCCATGGAAGGAATGGCGGGTATGGCCGGAATGGCGGGTATGGCCGGAATGGCAACGATGGATCACGCGGCGATGCAAACCGGCGCGCTGAGCGCGAACGCAGGGCGCGTGCCGCTTTTCCCGCAGGATGCGTTCATGGAAGGCCCCATGATGGCGATGGATCAGGACGTGGAAAAGCCGGAGAATCTGGGTTTGCCGAAGGGATGGAGCGGCTATGTCGGCGGCATGATGACGCTGGTGCGGGTAATGAAACCGGAGCAATATCGGAAGGTAATGGAGCTGAAGGAGAAAGCCCGATGAGGAACCTGGTGATCTGCATCGCAATGCTTGCATCGTTGTGCCCGGCGCAGCAGAAGAAGTCGTTCGTATTTCACGGCAAGGTAACTGCCGTGGATGCGGCAAACAACCGGCTGACCGTGGCCAACGAGCCGATTGAAGGCTGGATGGGCGCGATGACGATGGGCTATCCCGCTGATTCGGTGAGTGGAATTAAAGTGGGAGACCAGATTACGGCAAAGGTTTACGACGGGGATTTCAGTCTGCATGAAGTGAAGGTTGTTCCGGTGGTAACGTCGCCGGGCGCCGCTCAGGAGGTGCGCCTCGAAGACCTGGAGCGCATGGCTCTGACCAATAATCCAACCATTGCCCAGGCGGAAGCCAACATGAGGGCGGCAAAGGGGATGCAGCGACAGGCAGGGCAGTATCCCAATCCAACCGTCGGCTATTACGGCGATGAGATTCGCGGTGGTCATTCCGGCGGAGGCAAACAGGGCGGCTTCGTGAGCCAGACGATTGTGACTGCCGGAAAACTGAGTGCGGCAAGACGCGTGGCAGGCGCTGAGGCAAACCAGGTGGCCACCGGCAGTGAGATCCAGCGCACCCGAATTGTGAACAACGTGCGTGCGCTCTACTACCGCGCACTGGCGGCGCAGAGGATGGTGGAGGTGCGCCGCAAACTGGATGCCCTGGCTGCGGACACAGCGGAGACAACGCATCAGCTGAGCAACGTGGGGCAGGCGGATCGCCCGGACGCCCTGCAGGCAGAAGTGGAGCGGCAGCAGGCGGCGGTGGGAGTCCGTGTGGCCGAGCGAAATCTGGATGGGGCATGGAGGATGCTGGCAGCGGTGGCGGGGAAACCCGGGTTGCCGCCGGGTCGGCTGGCGGGTGATCTGGAGGCCGTTCCGCAACTGGAGTATGCCGAGTGGCTATCCAACACGCTGCGTGACAGCCCGGAGGTGAAGCTTTCACAACAGGCAGTGGCAAGCGCAGAGGCGTCGCTCGGGCTGGCGCGAAAGGCTCCGGTGCCTGATCTGCAGTTGAGCGGCACGCTGGCTAACAATTTCGAGATCATGGACTCCACAGGCAGACCCACGGGCCTGCAGGGCGGCGTGCAGATCGGCGTGCAGATCCCGATTTTCAATCGGAATCAGGGAGGCATCTCGGCGGCGCACGGGGAAATTGAGAGCGCACGACAGAATATGGCGCGCGTGAAGTTGCGGCTGGAGCGCGAACTCGCGGGCGCCTGGCGGGACTATGACTCGGCACGGATCACGACGCAGCAGTACAAGACCGAGATGTTACCGCGCGCACAGCAGGCGTATGCGCTCTACCAAAGGAACTATCAGAATATGGCCGGCGCGTATCCGCAGGCTCTCATTTCGCAGCGAACCCTGTTCCAGCTGGAAGTCGACTACGTGCAGGCGCTGGAGATGGCATGGCAGAGTGCCCTGATGATCCAGGGTTTTGGACTGATGGATGGGCTGGCGGAACCGGCGTCGCGAACCGGTTCAGGCATGATAGTCTTCGGGCGATGAAACCCTCTTTGTCGAGACGAGCCTTTCTGGCTGCGTCAGCCGCCACCATCCCCTTATGCCTCGCGGAAAAGGGCTTCGCCGAAGAACTCAAAGGGCGCATGAAGCTGACGATGCCCGCAGCGAACCTTTCCGACGAGACGCTGAACTTCATTTCCCTGATGGGCGTGGAATGGGTCACCACCAGCGGGCCGGGCGGGCCCACCTATACGGACGAAGGGCGCGTGGTCCGGGGCAATGGCGACCCGGTCACGCATCCTGACCCCGAGGCGCCCTGGAAGGAGGCGGACATCCGGCGCATCAAAGAACGCGTGGAGAACTTTGGGCTGAAGGTCGGAAACCTGATGCTCCATGACTTCCGCGATGTGATTCTGGGCCGCCCTGGTGGGGACAAGGACATCGAGAAGGTTTCGGAGTCAATCCGCGTGGCGGGCAAAGTGGGGATTCCGGTCGTCGAGTACAACTGGTATGCGTTACGGGCGATGGGCGGGTACTACAAAGTACCCGGCCGTGGCGGGTCGCAGTTGGCGGCGCACGACTATGACCGGAGTCGCGAGCTGCCCGTGCTGCCGGACGTTGGCGAGCATACGGCAAAACAGTTGTGGGAGCGGTATGAGCGGTTTCTGAAGGCGGTGGTGCCGGTGGCAGAGCGCGCGGGCGTGCGATTGGCAGTGCACCCGAACGACCCGCCTCCGCCGAAGTATCGGGGAATCGAACAGATCCTGGGGTCGGTGGACGGGCTGCGGCGCGTTTGCGAAACGGTGAAGAGCCCGGCGAACGGGATCACCTTTGATACCGGCGTGACGCGTGAGATGGGCTATGACGTGATCGAAAACATCAGGTGGTTCGGTCAACGCGATCAGATCAATCACGTGCATTTCCGCAATGTGCTCATGAAAGTCCCGCGGCAGAAGTATACGGAAACCTTTATCGATGCGGGCGACAACGACATGATGGCCTGTCTGCGGGCGCTGCACGCAACGGGGTATCCGCGCCTGCTGCATCCGGATCACGTACCGGAATTTCCGGGCGATGTGGGTCAGCATGGCGGCTGGGGCTATGCGGTGGGCCAGATCAAGGCCATGATGAGAGATTTGTGAGGGTGCAGGGCTCTTCGCGGTGATGCCTTTGCACCCGGAATCATGACCGACCGTACCTATACGCAAGTACAGGCGGAACCGGCGATCTTCGACGCTGCTCCGGTTGGTGCTGTAAGAACCCGCCGGCGGCAAGAAAGGGAGCTTGCCGGCTTGGTTCAGCAGTACTGCATGAGAGCTTCGGGCCTGACTTACTTCTTCAGACCTGCCAACCGGAGCGAACGACATCGATGGCTTTTGCCGACCGCTACACTGGGCTAATGCGGTTAAGATTTCTCACGGTCATAACGGTCCCCTTCCTCCTCGCCGGCTGTGCCGGTATGAAGGGACCCAAAAGCGCGACCCTGAGAGCCCCCGCACACGCCGCCGAGAGCGAGAAAGAGCGCGAACTGCATGCCGATTCCGCCCGTGAGGCTTCAGAGTTCTGGCTGGCCCAGAGAGTGCCGGCCGGGAGCGACGTCAGGCTCACGGATCGGTACGAAGCTGCCCGGACACGCGCCGAATCCATGCGGGTGTATTCCCTGGCCGCCGGTCGGTCTGTTAACACGCCTGCCCATACCGGTTCACTCGACCCCCGCGGCGCTCCGGTCCCGCTGGGCTCATGGACGCCACTCGGTCCAGGCAATCTCGGTGGTCGCACGCGGGCGCTGGTCATCAATCCCAAAAACCCGTCTCTGATGTACGCCGCCGCTGAAACGGGCGGAATCTGGAAATCGACCGATGCAGGAGCGACGTGGAACGCCGTCGCCGACCTGACCCCGAATATTTACGCCAACACGATGGTGATGGACCCCGCCAGCCAGGATACTCTCTACGTCGGGACCGGCGCGGCCCTCAGCGACAAGCGCGGCGGAGGAGTTCTCCGAACCACGGACGCGGGCGTGACATGGACCGTGCTCCCCGCGACCACAACATCAGATTTCTGGTTCATCAATAAGATGGCCATCACGCCCTCCGGCAACCTCTATGCCGCGACGCCGACCGGGGTCTTTCAGAGCCGGGACAAGGGCATGACGTGGAACGCATCGGTGACCTCGCCCAACTGCGAAGACATCGCGGTTCGGACTGATCAGCCGACCGATTATCTGTTTGCCGTCTGCACGCCGGACCCGAACAGCCCGCAGCGCGCAATCCTCCGAAACCAGGACGCCGCAGGCGCGGGCCAATGGGTGAACGTTTTCACCGCACCGAATATGGCCCGCACCTCGCTTGCCATCGCACCCTCCAGCCCTTCCACCATGTACGCGATGTCCTGGAGCACCGATCCCCAGCCGAAGGACCGCACCGGCCTGATCGGCGTCTTTCAGTCCCTGTCCTCGGGCGATTCGGGCAGCTGGACGACCCAGACGTCCAATCAGGATCCCAACCTGCTGAACACCGCGATTTTGAGCTATAAAGACGGGGTCTTAGGGCCGGTGTGCAGCGGCCCCGACACAGCTGCCGATTTCTCCGGTCAGGGCTGGTCGAACAACGTTCTCGCCGTGGACCCGCTCGACCCGGCCCGTCTGTGGGCCGGCGGCATCGACTTGTACCGCTCCGACGATGGCGGACGCAACTGGGGGCTCGCGTCGTACTGGGAGCGCTCCGGTAACCCTGAGTACAGCCACGCCGACCAGCACGCGTTTGTCTTCCATCCCGGTTATGACGGCGGCGCGAATCAGACGCTGTTTGTGAGCAACGACGGAGGAATATATCGCACGGACAATGCGCGCGCCTCGGTTGCCACTGGCGCGAAAGCCGCCTGCGCAGGCTCAAAAGGTCAGCTGACGTGGACTTCGCTGAACCACAAGTACGTGGCGTTTCAGTTCTACCACGGTTTGCCGTTTCCGGGGGGAGCGGCCTATTTTGGTGGTTCGCAAGATAACGGCGTTCAGGCGGGCCAGGACAAGACCGGCATCGATGGGTGGGCGCAGGTGGATGGCGGCGACGGCGGCTGGGTGGCGATCGATCCGAAAGACCCCAACAACATCTACTTCGAATACACCAACAAGTCGACTTCCCGGTCCACGGATGGAGGCAGGACCAAACTGGACGCCACCAACGGCATCATGGAACCGAAAGATAATTTCCTGTTTATTAAACAGTTCGTCATGGATCCTTCGAATTCAACGCGTCTTTACATGGGCGGGAAACAGTTGTGGAAGACGGAGGACGGCGCACAGAACTGGTCGCCCGTCAGCGCGCCCATCGGAGAGGCCAAAGTCACCGCGATTGCGGTCGCGCCGTCAGATCCGAACACCGTCTATTTTGCCTCTGAACGCGGCTCCGTCTATGCGTCTTCGTCGGCTCTGAAGGCGGATGGAAGCACCGCGTGGACAAAATCGACCCCGCGCGATGGAGCGAACCTGCAGTCCCTGACTGTGGACCCGGGCAATCCTCAACTGGTCTACGCGACTTACACATCTTTTAAACAGAGCCCGAACGACAGCCATATCTACCGGACCGCAGATGGAGGCTCAACGT
Source organism: Bryobacterales bacterium (assembly GCA_038319515.1). GTDB lineage: Bacteria > Acidobacteriota > Terriglobia > Bryobacterales > Bryobacteraceae > BOG-234. The sequence continues at coordinate 4,729 of JBBQDH010000167.1, read as the reverse complement.
GGCAGGCGATCGATGGTGTCGGCAACGACGGGATTCCGGATATTCCGGTGTCTTCGCTGATTGTCGATCCGCTGAACCGTTCCAGTCTCTATGCGGGGACCGACCTGGGCGTTTTCGTCTCGACGGACGCCGGTGCTACCTGGTCTCGCGACGCCAATAACTTCGCCAACACAGCGGTCAGTTCGATGACTCTGGACCGTTCGACAGGTGTGACGAATCTCTTCGCTTTCACCTACGGGCGCGGCGCCTGGCGGGTGACCTTCCCCAACTCGGGGACCGCCTGCACTTACGCAGTATCGGACAGCACCGTGGCGATTCCCGCCGCCGGAGGCAGTTTCATGCTGACGGTTACGACAGGCACCGGATGCGGCTGGACCGCCCGGCCCGGCCCGAACTTTGTGAATATCGGGTCGCCTGCGGGGAGTAGCGGGTCGGGCGCGTTGACCCTGAATGTCGCCGCGAATCCGGGCGGCTTGCGGAGCGAGGCGATTTCGATTCAGGGCCAGGTGGTTACGGTGAATCAGGCGGGGCAGTAATAAACCGCGGGTAATTCTGAACGAGCTTTATGGCGAGCATTTCTGCTCGCTGGTCACTTTTCAGCACCTACGTAAGCACGTGGGCCGCCGTGGCGGTGCTCCGGCGGCGCGCGTAGGCCGCAGGTGGAGTCGTGATAACGGCTCTTTCGACTCTGCTGACGTTCTGGCAATCGGATTCGGTATTTTTGCTATTTCGAAATTCGGGAAATCTTCACAATCTTCACGGGCGGCGTGAGCTTTTGTTTGTCATCGGCAGACAGTGATTGAATCTTCCGCACGGTCTCCATACCTTTCGTCACGCGCCCGAACGCCGCGAAGCCCTGCCCGTCCGGATTGCGCCGGCCGCCAAAATCCAGCGAAGGCTGGTCGCCGATGCAGATGAAGAAGTCAGAAGTTGCAGAGTCGGGTCCGCTGCGCGCCATGGAAAGCGTGCCGTCGAGATGACGCAATCCGGTGATTGACGTTCGCTCCAGCGCAATAGGCGCGAAGCCTTTGGCTTCGGTTGTTCGGCCAGCCTGAATCACTTCGATTTTGATTTTATTGCCCGGCTGGTTATCGGCCCGAACCGTCCGGTGGAACTGGCCGCCTTCGTAAAGCCCGGCATCCACATAGCGAAGAAAGTTCCCGACCGTAGCGGGCGCATGAGCAGAATCCACTTCAATTTCAATGTTGCCCAGACTGGTTTGAATCAAGAGGGTGCTGTTCTGAGCAAACAGCATCGCAGGCAGCAGCAGGGCGCAGAGGAGCTTCACGCTGCGAGTATCGCACGTAGAATGTGAGTTCATGCGAAGACTACTTTTGCTGACGGCATGCGCATTGCGCTGCGCCACCGCCCAGGAACTACCGACCGAATGGATCGACCCGGATACCGGGCATCGGGTGATCCGGCTTTCAGAGGAACCGGGCACAGCATCGCTCTACTTTCACCAGAACGCATACTCCGCGGACGGAAAGAAGCTGGTGGTCACCAACCCTCATGGCATCGCGACCATCAACCTGGAAACGCGGGCCATCGAGCAGATAGTGGAAGGCCGCGTGAATATTCTGGTGACCGGGCATAAGACAGGTCGTATTTACTACACCCGCGACGGGGCGATTTTCGCGACGGATCTGGACACCAAAGAGACAAGGGGAATTGCAAAGGTACCGGCGCAGGCAGGGCGCGGCGGAGCTATTGCGGTGAACGCGGACGAGACTATGCTGGTGGGCGTGGCGGCCGACCCCGATGGCAAGACTGTGCCGCGTGTCGCGCCTCCGAATGGCGGGGGCGGCAACCTCGAACGTAACTGGGCAGCCGGGACGCCGAAGATGCTTTACACCATTGAGATCGCAACCGGAAAATTCCGCAAAATCTACGCGGAAAACGATTGGACGAATCATCTGCAGATGTCCCCCACCGATCCGAATCTGATCATGTTTTGCCATGAAGGCCCCTGGCATTTCAACGACCGCGTCTGGACCATTCGCACCGATGGCACCGGGCTGAAGCTGATGCACGCGCGGACGCAGAATATGGAGATCGCAGGGCATGAGTTTTTCAGTGCCGATGGCAAGACCGTCTGGTACGACCTGCAGACGCCGAAAAGTACCGTGTTCTGGCTGGCGGGTGTCGATCTTGCAAGTGGCCACCGCACCTGGTACAACCTGCAGCGGCAGGAATGGAGCGTGCACTTCAATGTATCGGCGGACGGCAAGTTGTTTGCCGGTGATGGCGGCGGGCCTTCCAGCGTGGCGGCGCATTCGCCTGACGGAGAAACACTGAATCCGCCGGGCAATGGCCAATGGATTTATCTTTTCCGTCCGTCGATGGTGAAGGGCAGTTCATTCCGGGATAAGACTGACCTGATTGATATCGGGTACTTCAAGTCGGAACGGCTGGTAAATCTGGCGAAGCATGATTACAAACTGGAGCCGAACGTGACTTTTTCGCCGGATATGAAATGGATTGTTTTCCGGTCGAACATGCTGGGACCGACGCATGTGTTCGCGGTGGAGATTGCGAAGGCCGCGAAATAGTGGATGCTGGAGCCTATACCTATTTGTTCTGCCGTGGAGTTCGGTCAATGTGCCCGACCACTATAAATTCCACCTCGACTTTGGCCGGCTCCCACCTTAACCCCAACTGCTTTCGCAGGACCAGCGACATAACACGCGCCGCCGCATGCAGGTCACCGGGTTCCGGTGCCATGCCACCGTGCTGTTGGATAAACCCGAGTTCCTCAGGCGGCGCGCCAGTTGCCGGAGCACCCCGCCAAACCAGGAGAAAGAGAAATTGCCCCCGTAGTGCAGCGCGCATGGATCGCCACTCCCGGCCAGCTTGATAAAGTCATCGACAGTATTCGTCGGGTGCCCTGAAATTGAGATGCCGGTTGCGGTTACCCGCCTTCGTTACGGAGTCGCAATCAAATACTGAAATTCGTAAGAGTGGCTGCCGTTCGCGATCACAATCGCCATTCTCCCCGAAAGCCCCGTCAATTCCTCCGTCCCGGAATCCGGCACCACCGTGACACTCAGTTGAGGCTCACCGCGGTTCATCGTCCCGCTGTGCTGCAGGCAGAAAGTTCCGCTGCGCCCTGCCAGAGTTCCGGTTACCATCTCCATCGCCACATAACCCGCTGACCCCTTCACGCCTGTCTGCGCCGCCAGCATTTGTCCTTTGCTGCTGCCTGCCAGGTCACCTTGAAACTGCTTGTCAATCGACATCCTGCCCGGCACTGGATGCGCCGCATCATCCGAAGCCTGCGGCGTCAATTTTACGGTAAATGTTCCCTTCGCTGTCATTTCGCTCTCTCCCGATTCACTACTTTATTCTCCCATCCCCGTGAAAAGCATCACAGGCGGCGAAGCCTTCTTCCGCACGTGGACCAGCAGCTCATCCTGCTCAGTACTTCGACCCACAAATTCATTCGGCGGCCCACCGTACTGGTCCCAGGCTGTTGCCGCCTTCGCTGCCCACGCTGTCGATTCCGCTTTCTCGCCCTGTTTCCCGGCATTCTCAGCCAAAGCAGCGTTGTCTTTCGCCACGGGTTCAGGATGTTCAAATCCCGCGGTCGGGGTTTCGTAGGTGACGTCCCTGCCCATCTGCGCTCTCTGTCTCTCTGAGGCGTCTTCGGCTACGCGCACCGCTTCTCGGTTTTCCCTGTTTGCAATCAGAGCTTACGCCCGCGCCCGCATCACCCGGGGCAGTCTGGAAGCGGTCAGTGCAGGCGCTGCATGGTTTCCACCGCAGCCCGCCCCAGCGCTCACACCCTCTACCGGATTCCGGAACCTGGCGGCTGTCGACAGGAGTGCCCAGGCAATGGCTACGCTGAATCGCGCGGCAGTATTCAGGCTGTCCGCGTCCGCCAGGCCCTGCGCCAGTTCCAGATATCGTTGTGCGGCCTTCTCAGCCCGAACCGGATCGCCCAGGTTGGGGAAGAAATCGTCGTAGTACATGACCGACCGATCCTGTCCCCGAAGAACTGCACCATTCGCGCGATACTTTGAATCGGGGCCAGCGCGGTTCAGCGTCTTCCTTGCCACTTCCGTTTTCGTGGCCGCTGTCTACAAAGACCACGAACGGCACGACGCCGGTTTCCGCTTTCTTCCCGAACAGCTTCGCACCGCAACCGGCGCGTCAACCGGCTGCACCGCTGCGCATTGTCTGGCGGAGGTCTGTACCGTCGTGACAGAATGCCGGGAAAAGACCGTCCGACACCCGATGAAACGAAGCTGTTCCTCCATGACGTCCGGGCGCGTCTCAACGTCTTTCTCCTCAATGCAGCGGACTTGTCAGGCTACCCTCGATCAAAGTCTCGCCTCAGGCCTCAGGGGAGGCGGCATCTACGATGCTCTGATCGCGGCATGCGCGGAAAAGGCATTTTAAATGACCTCGCGTTCGTTGGCGCGGACCTCGGCCTCTTAAGATATACGCCAACATTCGGAAAAGGCTACAGCTTTTCGCCGACAGAGGCTGTACGCGTATACTCAGCAAATAGGTCAGGTTGGCCCGATTGAAACGGAAAGCGCCGTCGGCGTTTGATTCCCACATGTTTTCAGCCAAAGTCGGCGAAGGGGATCGACGGGGCGAGGAGAAAGGACACCAATGCGCTCTTCGGTACCGCGCCCACAAGACGCCTGGCTCGCGCAAAACGGTCCAAAGGAACTGGAGTTGCTGCTCCGGGCGCGCACCTGCCATCCTTCCGAACCCATCC
>JBBQDH010000166.1:0-12957 GCA_038319515.1 Bryobacterales bacterium | reverse complement strand
ATGCTCGTCCAACTGCATCACCCCCACCCCATCTGGCTGATCTGTTCGAAAACGGTGCGAACCTCTGGCCGGGGGCAGACCGCAAAAGTTTGAAATGTGTCCACGAAGGGGAGGCACATCAAAACCGATCTTTCGTCGTACGCCGATGACTGGCGGGAACCGCGCTTGAGTGACGCCAGGCGAGCTCTGTTATTGGCCTCGGAAGTTCGGGCGGCAGTCCGTGAATTGCTCCCGCCCTCAGCTATCGAATAGGCGACATCGGGTTTGCGATCCCCCACCCAAACGGGAAAGACAGTCAGTCCCAGCCGCGAAGCCGGTCGTTGCCAAAGCCGACGAACTCACAGGCCCCTGAACTTGTTGGAAAGCCACTCGAATCGTCGGCGGCGCACAGACCCAAAAAGTTCGAAACGCGTCCACGACGGGGAGGCAAATCTTTCGCCTGTGGATATCATTGACCTTCCTAACATCCGTAAGCTCTCTAGTTGTCTCCGATCACGCTGTCGTTCCCCCCTGCGGTATCGCCCCCGGGCTCGACGGCCAATTTGGATGTCCGCCGTTCCGGGCACACGACGTCTTTCGGGATCCGAACGGCCGGCTATCGAGGCGCCGGAGTTTGCCGCGCGGTGCCCCAGGCGATGAGAACTTTATCAGTCACAACTGTTTTTCAAAAAAGAACATTCGCAACACATTGAAAACAAACAGCCCGGCTCGCTCGGCCAAGCCCAGTCCCGCCTACCGTAGTGCAAACTGAAATCGCATGAACAACCAAACAAAGCACAAAACCGCGTCAATCGCCCTGCTTCCCGAAGGCCAACGGCACGACCTGTCCCGCCCACTCGGACGACGCAATCGGCCAAAAAGCATTTTTGCACAAACGAACCTGAGCGGCTACCCCTGTTATTTAATAGAATCAACTGGATAGAGCCTTAACAAGCCGGCCCAGGATACCTGAGCTTTTGCCCAAAAAACCCGGGAAAACCCGGGAAATACCCGCATAAAACCTGCGAAAACCCGACGTGAAGTCACCGCTCTTCAGGCCGTCCCTGAGAAGGCGCTCCGGCCCTCTGATCTTTCTCAATTGAATATTTCTGCGTCCGCGCCATTCACCTTACGCTCCTTTTGCCTCACAGGCGCACCCCCTCCAACTCCCCCTCGGAACAGACCGTGTCTGCGGGACTCAAACCCGCCCCGAAATACGGCTGGCCCACCCCCAATCCGGCCCCCTCAACCCATCCGATAGACTAGTCATGGAATATATATGAACGCGCTTCTCCTCACCGAATACATGAAGCTCGAGATGGTCGACTTTCCCGAGCCCGAAATCGGCCCCGACGACGTCCTCGTCCGGGTCCGCGCCTGTGGCATCTGCGGCAGCGACGTCCACGGCTTCGACGGCTCTTCCGGTCGCCGGAATCCTCCCCTCATCATGGGTCACGAAGCCGCCGGCGAAGTGGCCAGACTCGGCGCCAACGTCACCGACTTAAACATCGGCGACCGCGTCACTTTTGACTCCACCGTCTATTGCGGCAAGTGCGCCTTCTGCGTTGCCGGCGACGTGAACCTCTGCGACAACCGCCAAGTGGTGGGCGTGGCTCCCAAGGAATTCAAACGCCATGGCGCGTTCGCGGAATTCGTCTCCATCCCGCGCCGCATCATGTATCGCCTGCCGGATACTTTCCCGTTCGAACAGGCCGCGCTGATTGAAGCGGTTTCCATCGGTGTGCACGCGGTTTCCATCACGCCTGTCAAACTGGGCGACACGGCTGTCGTGATCGGTGCCGGCATGATCGGACTCGTTACCCTGCAGGCCGCCAAGGCCGCCGGTTGCACCCGCATCATTGTTGTGGATATGGAAGACAACAAGCTCGAAGCGGCTCTCTCCATGGGCGCGACGGATACGATTAATCCGAAGACCGCGAACGTGCCGGACGCGGTGAAGGCTCTCACCGGCGGTCGTGGTGCGGATGTCGCCTTCGAATGCGTCGGCTACACGGTTCCGGTTGTCAGCGCGATCCACTCGGTTCGCAAGGGCGGCACGGTGACCCTGGTGGGCAATCTGCAGCCAAACATCGAAATCCCGCTGCAATACGTGGTCACCCGCCAGATTCGTTTGCAGGGCTCCTGCGCGTCAAACGGCGAGTATCCGCAGTGCATTGACATGATGGCGCGCGGCATTATCAAGGTGGCCCCGCTCATCTCCGCGGTCGCCCCCCTCTCCGAAGGCGCGTCCTGGTTCAACCGTCTATACAACCATGAACCGAATCTCATGAAAGTGGTGCTTGTTCCTTAATGAGCGATAACAAACTTTTCGACCTGACGGGAAAAGTTGCCCTCGTCACCGGCACCAGCCGCGGCCTTGGCCAGTACATGGGCCGCGCACTCGCCCGCGCCGGTGCGGATCTCGTCATCACCAGCCGCAAAATCGCTGACCTCGAACCGTTCAAAGCGGAAGTGGAAGCGATGGGCCGCAAAGCTTTCCCCGTTGAGCTTGACGTGCGCAATTACGACAGCATTCAGGCTGCCGTGAAGTCTGCTGTGGAGCATTACGGCAAGATCGATATTCTGGTGAACAACGCAGGCCTCAATGTTCGAAAGCCTGCCGTCGACATCACCTGGGACGACTGGAATCTGGTGCTCGAAACCAACCTGCGCGGTGAGTTTTTTGTCGCCCAGGCGGTGGCGCGGGATACCATGATCCCCAATCAATACGGGCGTATCATCAACATCGGTTCCGTCACCAGCGTATTCGGCTATGCGGGCCTGACCCCTTATTCCGCAAGCCGCGGCGGCGTCAAACAAATGACTATGAGCCTGGCTGACGATTGGGGTAAGCACGGAATTACCGTGAACTGCCTGGCTCCTGGCTGGTTCAAAACCTCGCAGAACGCAGTCCTTTATGAGAACAAAGAGTGGCTGGAATACATCGTCGACCGCATCCCGATGAAGCGCCCCGGTGCCCCGAAGGATCTGGACGGCGCGGTTGTTTTCCTCGCTTCGGATGCGAGTGAATACTTCACCGGCCAAACCATGCTGGTGGATGGCGGTATTTCCACCGGTGCCACCCGCGCGACGGTCAACAAGTAGTCAGCGGGCGCTTTCAGGACTGCTGCCACGGCAGTGCCTGCCGTTGATTTTGGGTCCGCTACGGGGCGAGTGATCGTATTCCTTAGGATTACTCGCCCTGTTGTCCATTCCGTTAAACCAGCGCCTCATCGCGCTACCTGCGGATTGCCGCGATGTACGGCAGTGAGATACGTTTAATAGCGTCACATTGCCATTCATAGCGGGATATTACTATTTACAACTGGCAGAGAAGCCGAATTACTCCCCTCCCACTATCTCCCTGAACTTGCCATAGCCCGCCCGGCTGACGGGGATCTTCGTGCCATCAGTAAGCACCGCAAGCCAGGTGTCTTTCGTGTTCGCGTCGATACGGGAAATGCGTTCCAGGTTCACCAGATACGATCGGTGCAGGCGCAGGAAGCGGCGCGGATCGAGTGCGCTTTCGAGGCTGGTGATGGTCTGCTGTTTCAGCCAGTGTTTGCCATCGCTGCGGAGAGAAACGTAGTCGTCCTGTGCCTCGGCATAGTCGAGTTTGCCGGCCCCGATGACGTGTACCCGAGGCCCGTCTTTCACGACGATGCGTTCCAGATATTCTCCGGGCGGGCGCGCGGAGTGGCGCAGGTCTGACGGGAGCGCAACAGGCTTGCGGTCGCGAACTTTGCTCAGCGCGGAACGGAGGCGTTCCACCGGAAACGGCTTCAGTAAGTAATCCACGGCAGCCGCATCAAAGGCCTTCATGGCGTATTGATCAAAGGCCGTGACGAAGACCACCGCCACATTTTCATCAATGAGTTCCAGCACTTCAAACCCGTCCAGCTTCGGCATTTGAATATCGAGAAACACCAGGTCCGGCTTCGTCTCGTTAATCGCCTTCACGGCTTCAAAACCGTTCGAACACTCGGCCACGATCTCGATATCCGGCTCCTTCGAGAGATGCTCGCGCAGCAGCCGGCGCGCCAGATCTTCGTCGTCGGCCATCACGGCGCGGAGCTTCATTTGTGCATCCTCACGGGGATTGTCATGGTCACCTGGTACGAACGTTCTTCGGCGTGGATCTCAAGGCGGGCGGCGTTGCCGTAGAAGGATTCCAGGCGCTCGCGAATGTTGCGGAGCCCGATGCCATTGCGCCCGGTGGAAGGGGCGTCGGGGTCGAACGGGTTGCTGATGGTGAAGCGCATGCGGTCATGACTATGTTCGACGGACATGCGAATCTCGCCGCCTTCGTCCATCATGGCGATGCCGTGTTTGACGGCGTTTTCCACCAGCGGCTGGATAACCAGCGCGGGTACGGAGCAGTTCGCACAGCCGGGGTTGATGTCCTGCACGACGCGGAGCTTCCCTCCGAAGCGCACCTGCTCCACGTCGAGATACATGCGGGTGAGCGCCAGTTCTTCGGCAAGCGGGATGGTGATGCGTTCGCCGAGCCGCAAAGAGGTGCGCAGGAAGTCGGCAAGACGGATGCACATCTCGCGGGCTTCAACGGGATTAATAGCAGTGAGCGCGCTGATGGAATTGAGGCTGTTGAAGAGGAAGTGCGGGTTGACCTGGGCTTTGAGAGCTTTCAGCTGCGCATCGCGGGCCAGGATTTCTGATCGGCGGGAGGATTCCAGCTCCAGCGCGGCGTAGTGCAGAGCGACGGACATTTCGTAAAAAAGGATGAGAATGACGGAAAGGACAGGCACTGCGGCCAGGAAGTTTCGCTCGATGATGGGGAAGGCCGTCGCGAGAAGGGTGGCCGTGAAACGCCCGAACAGCAGGACGCCGCCGGTGAGCAACACCGCAGCTGCCAGGTGATTCATAAGTAACTTGCCGGGTGGCGTGGTGCGCAGCGGCAGTCCCTTGCAGACGTAATACGGGGACAGGCAGATGAAGGCAAACAGGCCGATGGAGGGTGCCAGGACAGCGGTCGCTTCGAGGTAGGTGAGGCCACCGGAGAGGTGAGCGATCAGGATCAGGATGCCGCCCAGAGGAATCCAGGCGGACATCCAGGCGGCGAACCGTCGCCAGCTTTGCAGAATCGGGTGCATCAGTGTCCGGGGTGCGACAGGTTCGAAAGCACCTCGACCCTGTCGGGCTTTTTGAATGACAGACAGGCTGAAGCAACTGGCACCTTCTGAGGTTTCAGCTCCATGGCTAGTTCCGGACGGTGACCGCACCAAAGACGGAGTTGCCGCGAATAATCAGCACCGGCATTTGCACGCCGGGCTCAGGGCGCATCGGGATGGTCTTGTCCTCATAGTTGCCGAAGATGGCCTGGCCCTGCATGTTGAGTTTCCAGTTTTCCGGAATGCGGATCTCCACTGAGCCGAAGGCCGTGTTGGCTTCAATTTCCACTACGCGACCGGCGTTGGTTATGCCCGCCCAGCGCAGGTCGAGTTCAATGCTTCCAAACATACTGTTGAGCGTGCCACCCTCAAATCCAGTGGAGTCGATTCGCCGCTTGACTCCACTGAAGATCGCGAACTCATCCAGAGCATTGGCGGAACTGCTGCTTCTGGAACTGCTGCCAACCATCACCCTTTGCTTGAAATCGATCCACCGGAAGCGGTAGATCAGCATGGAAATACCCACGGCGATCAGGATCAGGGGCCAGATGATGTCGCTGGTGGCACGGATGATGTGGAAGTTTCCGAGGATGAGCAGAACCCCGGCCAGCATGCCGGCGGCGGCCCAGATCCGGATGGGTGTGCTTTTGGTGCGATAGAAGCTGAGCGCACTGTAGATCAGCAGGACAAACCACCAGAATGCGCCGGAAAGATCAACCGGCAGGATCTGCAGGTTGTCGATGAAGAGAACCGTGCCGCCTGTGATCAGCAGAATTCCGGCAAGGAAACCGGTGCTCATGGAGCGCCCGCCATACGAGCCTCCGACACGAAACTTTATTGGACGTTCTTCGACGTTGCCCATAAGTAAACCTCCTCAAGGCCGGTTGCGATCAGTGTAACGGGCCAGAAACTCCAGACGCGCGCGACTTGAATGATACCGAAACTGTTCATCGCCGAAAGAGTACCCAGCAGGAGCAGCAGGATCGGGATCATCAGTACTCCGGGGTAATAGATGCGCATGGTTTGTCCTTGATTGCGATGGTAAGCGGCGGGGCGGGGAAGACGCACGGGTTAATCGGTGAATGCCGCCATGGAGTCGGTGAACGCCGCCTGTGCTGGATTCGGCCCCGTGGTAGATTAGGCAAAGAAAAGGCGAATGTCCGACTCTCTTTCATTGATGTTTCCTGAACTGCCGTTGCCGCCTCAAAAGGGCGATCTGACGCCGGTAGTGCGGAAGTTCGAACAGATGGCGCTGGCAGCAGACAGCCCTGTTCGCGCGATTCATCGCACGCCACCCCGGTTAGCCGAATATGGCGACTTTCCGGAGGGGATGAATCCGAAGCTGCGCGCGGTGTTGCAGGCGCGGGGGATTACGCGGCCGTATTCGCACCAGAGCGAGGCGTATGCGCGGATTTCGGCGGGCGAGAATGTGGTGATCGTAACGCCGACGGCGAGCGGTAAGACTTTGTGCTACAACCTGCCGGTACTGGACCGGTTGACCGCCGAGCCTGGGGCGCGGGCCATGTATCTGTTTCCCACCAAGGCGCTCGGCGAAGATCAACTGGAAGAACTGCACGGCATCATCGAGGAAATGGGTTCGGATTTGTGCGCGTTCACTTATGATGGCGACACCCCGCAGGACGCGCGGCGGGCCATTCGGCAGCGGGCGAATATTGTGCTGACGAACCCGGACATGCTGCACACCGGGATTCTGCCGCACCATACCAAGTGGGCGAAGCTGTTTGAGAATCTGCGGTACATCGTTGTAGACGAACTGCATTACTACCGCGGGGTGTACGGCAGCCATCTGGGGAATATCATGCGGCGTCTGCGGCGTCTGTGCGAATTCTACGGTTCGAAGCCCCGGTTTGTGGCTTGTTCGGCAACCATTGCGAATCCGAAGGAACTGGCGGAAACGCTGATGGAAGCGCCGTTTTCGCTGATCGACAAGAACGGGGCCCCGGCGGGCGAGAAGGTGTTCGTCTGCTACAACCCGCCAATTGTGAACCGGCAGTTGGGGATTCGCCGGAGCTATATCAATGAAAGCCGTCGGCTCGCGCTGGAACTGCTCGATCATGGCCAGCAGACCCTTGTGTTTACCAATAATCGTCTGGCGACCGAACTGCTGCTGACGTATCTGAAAGACGCCTGTGACAAGGGGCGCGTGCCGACCGATTCGGTGCGCGGGTATCGTGGCGGGTATTTGCCGCGTGAACGGCGCGAAATTGAAAAGCGCCTGCGGCTGGGGCAGATCCGGGCAGTGGTGGCGACGAATGCTCTGGAGTTGGGGATTGATGTGGGGTCGCTCGATGCCGTCGTGATGGCGGGATATCCGGGGACCATTGCTTCCACCTGGCAACGTGCGGGGCGTGCGGGGCGGCGGAATACGGCGTCGCTGGCCGTGATGGTGGCGTCCAGCGCGCCGGTGGATCAGTATGTTGTGGAGCATCCGGAGTATATGTTCGGTCGCTCACCGGAACATGCGTATGTGAATCCGGATAACCTGGAAGTGCTGCTGAGCCATCTGAAATGCGCGGCTTTTGAATTGCCGGTTCGTGATGGCGAGAAGTTCGGTCCGCATGAATCGACGCAGCTTTGTTCGTTCGTGGCGGAGTCGGGGTTGTTGCACCAGTCGGGTGATGCGTGGCACTGGACTTCGGATAGTTACCCCGCTGACGCGGTGAGTTTGCGGTCGGTTTCGAGCGACAATTTTGTGGTGGTGGATATCACTGGTGAAGCCAGGATCATCGGCGAAGTTTCATTCACTACCGCGCTCACGACACTACATGAGAAAGCGATTTATCTGCATGAAGCGAAGCAATTTCATGTGGAGCGCTTCGACTACAAAGAGCGCAAGGCGTATGTGAAGAGCGTGGATTCGGACTACTACACGGACGCCATCGACTATACGCAGGTGAAGTCGCTGCGGGAGTTTGAGACGGCGCCGGTGGTGGAGTATGCCGGGCAGGTCCACGGCGATGTGCGGGTGAACCGGCAGATTGTAGGGTTCAAGAAGATCAAATTCTATACGGGCGAGAACGTGGGGGCGGGCCAGCTCTCCATGCCGGAACAGGAGATGCATACGACGGCTTTTTGGCTGCACTTCGAAGCCCCGTTTCTTGCGGCTCTTGAGGAGTATACGCCGACGGAACGGCAGAACGGATTGACCGGTCTGGGGAACGCATTCCAGACGATTGCTTCGCTGCTGCTGATGTGCGATCCACGCGATCTGGGGGTGGCATTGACGGAGGATATCGCCGGAAGCCTGATGATGTGGGAGCCAAATCTTTATCTCTATGACAGCTATTCCGGTGGAATTGGGCTGAGTGCGCCGCTCTATCGGATGAGCAGACAGCTATTCCGCCAGACCGCGGAACTGATCCACGGCTGCGCCTGCGAGGCGGGTTGTCCGGCGTGTGTGGGGCCGGTGGGAGAGATCGGGGACAAGGGCAAACAGGTGGCGCGGGAGATTTTGGCGAAGCTGATGGCAGAAAGTCAGTCGGCTTCCAGCGTGATGCCGCTATAGAGCCGGGCAAGTGGAATTTCCATGCCGATGGAGCGCAGCGGGCAAACGCCGTCCGATATTGCGCGAACTTGTAACCACTGTCATACCCCTCGCTCGATTTTGAAGGGACTTCAAAGACTTTTCGGAGGAGCCGGGAGTCGAGGCACGAATGTCCGACTGGTATTGCTTAGGCGAAATACGGGGCGGTGCGGAAGCCCTCATTCTCCCGCTCTACGCCGTTCCGAGCGCCTTCGCGACCGCAGCGCGGATGGTTTCCGGTTTTGTGAAACCTTCGAAACGCTGAACGGTCTTGCCCTCGCGGTCGATCACCACGGTGACGGGCAATTGACCAAGCTGGCCGGAGCCGAGGCCGATGGTGTAATGAACCGGGACCTGTTGCAGGAACGGCTTTACCGCTTCTGCGCCATCTTCATCCATCGAAATGCCGACGACTTCGACACCGTTCGCCTTCAGGTCCGCCTGCATGCGGTTGAATTCGGGGATCTCCTGGCGGCAGGGAATGCACCATGTCGCCCAGTAGTTCAGGACGACGACTTTGCCCTTCCATGCAGCGGTCGAGAGCGGTGTTCCGTCAATATTCCTGAACGGCATGCCTTCCAGCGTGGTGCCCTGGGGTGCTATGGCCGCTTCCATTTTGGGTCCGGCATTCAGAAATGCCAGGAATTTGGCGGAATCATCGGTACGGTCCGGAAAAGTCGCGAGGACTTTGCGGGCCGGGTCGTAGACCACATAGAACGGAATTGCGACGGTCTTGAACTGCTCGGCTTCCAATTTCTGGAATGATTCCGACAGCGGGTCCGAACGATCTGTATAGAGTTCCACCAGCACCATGTTCCTCATCACCGAACTGATTTCGGGCCGGATGAACATGTTGGCCTTCATCCATTTGCAGTTGGTGCAGGCATCACCGGTGAAATCGACCAGAACTTTCTTATTTTCGGCTTTCGCTTTGGCGAAGGCGCCTTCGAGGTCATTCTCCATCCAGACCAGTTGGTCGGAATTCGAATTCGCCCCGCCGCCGAAGAGGTTTCCGGTGGGCGGGGGCACATAGGCTTCAATCTCCCCAAGCCGTGCTCCGAACATGCCCGGAATCAGACTGAGGCCACCGGCGATGGCAACCATGCCGATGAGGAGTCGTGAGGCACCGAGCTCAGTGTCCTGTGAAATGCCCGGCAGCCGCAGATAACCCAGTAAATACAACCCTGTCATGACGGCGAGGACTACCCATAGTGCCAGGAATCGCTCCCGCGTCAGGAAGTTCCAGCGGAGTGCCTCGTCCACGTTGTGGAGATACTTCAGCATGGCCGCCATGACCAGGAATCCCATCACGACCTTCACGCGGGCCAGCCATTCACCGGAGCGGGGGAGCTTTTTCAGCCAGGCCGGGAACAGCGCAAGCAGAAAGAACGGGAAGGAAAGGCCGCCGGCGAAAGTGGCCATGCCGACCACAGGGCGTAGTGCACCTCCGGTTACAGAAGCGGCCAGCAGGGTTCCCATGAAGGGGCCGACACAGGCGAACGAGGCGAGCGCGAAGGTCAGTCCCATCAGCAGGGAGCCGATCACGCCGCCCTGGCCGGACGCCTTGTTCAGTTTGGTGAGAATACCGGAGGGAATGGTGATTTCAAACGCGCCAAGCAGGCTGAGGCCAAAGATAAAAAAGACCAGGGTAATAAAAGCATTTACCCAGACGTTGGCGCCCACGTGATTCACGCCGGCGGGGCCGAGCGTCAGGGTGGCGATCAGGCCCAGGCCTGTGAACAACACGATGATGCCCATGCAGAACGTGAAGGCCTGACCGAAGCCGCCCTTCTGGCCGACGAAATACGACATGGTGATCGGAATCATCGGGAACACGCAGGGCGTAAAGACGGATGCGAGGCCGAATCCGAAAGCGAGCGCCATGAAGCTGGGCCACCCGGAGTCCGTGCCTTGTGCCACAGCGCTGACTTCTGCCGCAGCGCCGGCACGCACTCCGGGACGTGCACCCGGTTTCACTTCGGTGTATCCGGCGGGGGCTGCGAAAGCGATGGCGGCTGCGGTCGCGTCGATATTCAGCGTAGCCGTCACCCGCCGCGTGCGTGGAGGAATGCAGGAGTTTCCACTGCAGGTCTGGTAGCGGGGTTCAAAAGTAATCGTCACCGGGGTTCCGGCGGGTAGATCTTTCTTCAGTTCGATGCGCGCCAGAAAGGTCTGGCCGCCTTCGTAAGTTTCGGTGTCGGCTTTGAAGTTGGGGTCGAATTTACGCGTTGGTGCGGGTTGGAAGATCCTAAATGCCGCAACAGCGGGGCTGTCGATGATTTTTATCGTCGTTGGAATCGGTCCCGGCGGAGTGGAGAGCGAATACATGTGCCACTCGGGATCGATCTGCGCACGGAGTTTCGCGGTCACGGTCTGACCGGGTGCCGCTGCGGCATGGTCGAGCGTGAAAGTCCACTGAACGTGGTTAAAACTCTCAGTTTGTCCGAAAACCGTCAGGCCGCAGAGGACCGCCAGAACCAAAGCGCGCATAGTTAACCTGCTCGTGCGAATTCACGCAACTCTTCTTCGATGCGTTGGTTCATATTGCTGGATGCAAACTCCGCAGCAACCCGGATGGCATTTTTTATTGCGTTGGCATCGGAACGTCCGTGGCAGATAATGCAGACGCCTTTGACCCCAAGCAGCGGCGCTCCACCAATCTCGGAGTAGTCGATGCGTTTCTTGAAATCTTTGAACGCGGAACGGGAGAGCGCGTAGCCGATCTTGCTCGAAATGGTCGCGGTGAGCGATTCTTTCAGCATCTTGCTCATCATTTCCGCCAGGCCTTCAGCAACCTTAAGTGCCACATTGCCCACAAAGCCGTCGCAGATGATCACATCGGCGTGCCCTGAGAACAGATCGCCGCCTTCCACATTGCCAATAAAGTTGAAGGCCATGTCCTTTAGAAGGGGCGTGGCGTCACGAGTGAGAGCGTTGCCTTTGTGCTCTTCTTCTCCGATAGAGAGCAGGCCGACGCGGGGATTCTTCACTTTCAGTACCAGGCGGGAATAGATCTGGCCCATCAGGCCGAACTGCGCCATCATGGCGGGTTCACAATCCACGTTGGCGCCAACATCCACAACCACCACGGGAGTGCCTTTCAGGGATGGAAATACGCCGGACAGTGCGGGCCGATCCACGCCTGGCACCTTGCCCAGCACCATCTTGGCGATGGCCATGCACGCGCCTGTGTTGCCGGCGGAGAGGTAACCATCGGCTTTTCCATCGGCCACCAACCGGGCGCAAGTGTGCATCGAACTGCCCTTCTTGCTGCGGGCAGCTTTTGCCGCATGATCATCCATGGTGATCCGCTCCGTGGCGTGGACAATCTCTATGGGGAGCTCACGGCAGCTCTCGCCGTGTGCATCCATTCTCTGACTGATTTCGTCGCGATCACCCACCAGAATGATCCGGTGACCAAACTGCCGGGCTGCCTGAATAGCACCTTCCACCTCGGGAACCGGGGCTTTGTCGCCCCCCATCGCGTCTACTGCAATGGTGATCATGCGCTCAGGTTATCGCGTCTGTATCGGAATTGAAATGCTTTATTCGGCAGCAGTCTCAATGATTTCGCGCCCTTTATACTGGCCGCACTTCGGGCAAACCCGATGCGGGATCTTGGGCTCGTGGCAATTGGGGCACTCGGAGTGGGACGGCTTGCTGAGGGCATCGTGTGCGCGGCGTGTCTGTGTGCGCTGGTGGGAGTGGCGTCGTTTCGGATTCGGCATTGC
This sequence comes from Bryobacterales bacterium, assembly GCA_038319515.1. Lineage (GTDB taxonomy): Bacteria > Acidobacteriota > Terriglobia > Bryobacterales > Bryobacteraceae > BOG-234. The sequence goes on along the minus strand of JBBQDH010000166.1, from coordinate 574 downwards.
AGTTACTTCCCTTAATTAATTTCCGGCCTTCGCAGATTTCTGGTCAGGCTCTGTGTCCAATATGGACCGTCTTCAGTGCGCTCCAGCGTTCGTCATCGGGACGACCGCTTTCCGGTGGGGCTTCGTTGCACTGGCAGCCGGTTTCATTCCGGTTACCGCCGCACACCGGGCAAATCCCTTTACAGGATTCGCCGCACACACGCTGCATGGGGAGCTGTAGCAGAACCTGCTCCCGCAAAATTTCTTCCAGCACAAGGCCGGGCAATTCATAGAATCCCATTTCCGCCTCCCCTGCGTCGAGAGCAATTTCATCTTCAACGGGGGCGGTAGGGTCCAAGAGCTTATAGTACAGGTCGAATGGTGCGTCCACCGGATAGGTTGCTTTACCCAGACAACGGTCACATTCCGTTTCGAGCGTGGCTTGCACCCGCCCTTTTACATTGACTTCGCCGCCGGTATGCGGCAACAGTTCCGCTTCTCCCGCAGCGATGAGCGGACCGGATTGTGTCGTCCCGGAATCGGAGAAATCGATTTCTCCGGATTGCCAGGTGTGCGCGAAAGGAAGCTTGCGCAC
>JBBQDH010000165.1:0-12991 GCA_038319515.1 Bryobacterales bacterium | reverse complement strand
CAGCGCGTCATCCCGCAACATCCCGCTGCCGTCATCCACAATCCGGATCAGCCTCCGGCCACCGTTCTCAATCTCCACCCGAATGCTCGTCGACCCGGCATCCAGCGAATTCTCCAGCAGCTCCTTCACCACCGAAGCCGGACGTTCCACCACCTCGCCCGCCGCGATCTTATTCGCGACATTGTCAGAAAGTACCCGGATTCTGCCCACGTCTCTACTGTAGTGCGGCCCCGAGGCTCACCCGCAACCCGGTCTTGCCGACCGCGAAAATCCGCTCCGCCAACTCCTTCTGCGTCGCTATACCGGACCCGCCAAAATGCCAGGTCTTCCCCCAAGGCGCACTCGTTCGCCATCAGCCCCGTCACCGCCGGCCCGATATCCGGCACATACACAAACTAATGCGGAGTCTGAATCGGCCCGATCATGTAAGCTGTCCCGCCCCACCACCCGGTAATTCAGACCTTCCGCTTCCAGCGCATTCGCAATCATTTTCCCCACAGCGCCAGCCGCGCCCCACAATGCAATCCTCCCGGTGACCATACCTCAATCAATAAACGTTGTTCAGTCTTTGTCAAGTGGCAAAATACTGACATGGGAAGCAACGAGCGCCGCGCCCGTCACAAAGAAGCGCTCCGCCAGAGGATTCTCGATGCCGCCCGCGCCCTCATCATGCGCGACGGTTTCGCCGCCCTCACCATGCGCAATATCGCGAGCGAGATCGAATACTCTCCCGCCGCTATATATCTGCACTTCCGGGATCGCGATGAAATCGCAAAGGAACTGAGCCGCGAGGGTTACGCCCAGCTATATGAAGCCCTCAAGCCCGCGGCGGCCATCAACGACCCGCGCGAACGTCTCAGCGAAATTGGCAGGGCTTACGTGCGTTTCGGCATGGAGAACCCCGAAACCTACCGCCTGATTTTCATGGATTACAACTACCTTGCCGCCGTCTTTGGCGGCGATAGTCAGGAAGCCGCAGACGACGCCAGCCGGGGCGCATTCAATCTGCTCATGGAAACGGCTGCCGCATTGCCAACCCGCGCCGACGCCACGCCCCAACAGATCGCCGAAACCCTCTGGGCAGGGGTCCACGGTATCGTCAGCCTGAAGCTCACCTGCCCCGACTTCCCCATGTCCACAGCCGAACAACTCGAATCAATCATGACCAAAGCACTGGTCAAAGGACTTACCAACTGACAGGTAGAGCCGGCGATCTTGTCGCCGGCCCGCTTCCACCGCTACTGCAAAAACGAATTCACTTCCTGCAGTGCAGCAAAACACTCCCGCAGCCACGTCCGCGCATACCGCCGCTCCGTGAACCCGAAGTTCGGCCCCTGCGCATCCGCAAACGACGAAAAGGGCAGGCTCGACCTGTCCACAGACTGGTACACAGATCCGTCCAGCGCCGGAATCGAAATCTCTTTCGCCCCGATCGCCAGCAGTTCCTTCCGCACATTCGACCCGTCGTAGATCTCGAACTTCGCCGCCACCCCGAAGTTCTTCACAATCACATAGCTGACATCCTTGCCCAGAGCCTGAAAGCACTCTTTCAGATGCCCGACACTGTCCACCGCGCCGCCCAGCACATAAACAACCGTGATTCCCAGATGTCCGGCTTCCGCTTCTTCCAGCGCGCCGCCGCGATACAGCCAGTTCTTCAGGTCCTCACCCGAACGCGCGCCCAAATCCACCAGCGCAATCCGACGACCCGACCCGTCCATCACATAATCCAGCACCGGTGCGATATTGGCCGCATCGCCCACATCCACAGACGACGTTTCGTCCTTATGGAAGCGCAGCAACTGCCCCGTCGTGCCTTCCGCGTCAAACGCCTTGAACGAGGTTTTCCGTGAGTTCAGATAGTCGGCCAGAATACGGGCAACCGTTGTCTTCCCCACGCCGCCCTTCTCGCCATGCGTCAGGATCAGGCGCGGCTTATCAAATAGTGTGTTGCCCGGCGTATTGCCGGTCGCCGTGGACTTGTCGTTTGCAGTAGTAGTGCTCATGATGATTTAGAGTTCCTCGATTCGTGAAAATGGATGTCGCAGTACAGAATCTTTCGCAGCCGGCTCCTGCTTCACCCCCGGAGCCGCGCCGTTCTTTTGCAGTTTCCGCCGCTCGGAAAACGTCACCCGCCGCAGCAGTTGAATAGCGGTTAGTACCAAAGCCGGAGCCGCCGCCCGCCCCGCCAGCCAGTCTTCCAGTGTAGTAGTCGCCACCCCCAGGCTCTCCGCCACCTCGTGCAGAGTCAACCCGCAAGCCTGCAATTCCGCCCGTAACGCCTCAGGCTCAGCCAAATTCTCCAGGCTGCCCACCGGCACAGGTGCCTCGGGCGCACCGACCGCCGCCGAATCCAGGCGCAATCCGGCAAGACCAGCTTCGAGAAGATCCAGCATTTCCAGTGTCGTCAAAGTGAGTTAAAAACAGGTGAACAAATCGGCCCTGAAGGCTGTTTCGCGTGGGGTTCTCAGACGGCGGAACCCTTCGTTATGGTATCGCACGAAGCTGCCATACCAGTTCGGTTTCAAAGCTTCCGTTTGATTCCCGCAGACGGATATGACCCGGCTGGATTTCATCAGATTCAAAACGCCGCTCGACCGTGCAGGCTCAGGATTCCCAATTCAGCGGGCACCATCAGGCCGGCACCCGACCTTCGAACGAAAGTTCAACCTCTACAACTTGGCCACGATCAGCTGAAATACAGTAATCCCAAGGAGGATGAGGCATGTCAGCTCGATAACGATCACTTTCACCGTGTGGATCTTGCGAAGGAGCGATTCTTCAGGCGGTAGATGCGGCATGACTATAGTTCCTTAGATATCTAACTCTTCGACCGGCACGCCAAGGCGCTCCATTGCGATACAAGCAGAATCTGGGAACTGGCTAACCGCACTTTCCAGCGAATCAAATATTTCAAAGCACTCGTTGAGCCTCTCCAGCCCGTTCGTGATGTAGGAAAAGACAACCACCTTTCCCTTCAACGTGATAGCCAGCGCCTCAAAGCGTCCAAGGTGATCATCGGCACTCAGGTCCATCTCATTTGGAGCGATAATCCACTTACCGTAAAACCCTTTTGCTTTTGGAATCCCACCGGAAGAGTTGTCCCGGTATTTCACAACTATCCTTTCGAATCCCTTCAACTCAGATTCCCTCTCTGCGACGAATTGCTTCACTGCCGAAACGATAAAGGGAGAAAGCTTGTCATCAGCTAACTCGCGTGCCCGGTCCCAGAGACCAGCATCTTCGTCTCGAATGTACAAAGTTTTATTCATGCAGGTGTACCACACATACCAAATGGTGCAAGTGTTAACAAACATTTTCTTCAATACGCCCCTTCTTGACCTCCTCCTGACACAACAATATAATTGTCTCAGTGATCCCCGCCTTCGACGCACGAAGCAATCTCCCGCCCGGTATCCATCCGGCCACCCTGAAACAGCTTGAGAAGCGCTTCAGTTTTACCGCCAGGCGAATTGCGCTTCTGCAGGGTCTCATCGAAGCCCTCGGCCTCCTCAAAACTGCCGGCTGCGCCATGGTCTATCTCGACGGAAGCTTCGCTACCACCAAACCGGAACCCGGCGATTTCGATGCCTGCTGGGGAATCTTCGGCGTGAACCCCGAAAACCTCGATCCGGTCTTCCTCGACTTCTCAAACTCACGCGCCCGTCAGAAGCAAAGGTTCCTCGGAGAATTCTTCCCGGCGGAACTTCCCGAAGGCGCGTCAGGAAAGACCTTCCTCGAATTCTTCCAACTCGACAAGGAGACTGGCACCGCGAAGGGAATTCTTTCAATCAGTCTCAAAAAGTGGAAACTATGATCAAAAACGAACGTCAGTATCGCATCACCCGTTCGCAGGCCGCAAAGTTCGAGGTGACCGTGGCACAGCGCGTCGCCGCCGGACCCGGCAACCTCCATCCTCTGCTCCGCCGAGCCGAACTGGACGGCTTGTCCAGCCAGCTCGAAGACCTCAAGACCGAGCTCCGAGACTACGAAAACCTGCGCTCCGGCAAACGACAAACGCTGCAGTTCACCTCCATCGGCGATTTCCCTGCAGCCCTCATCCAGGCCCGTATCGCGTCGGGCCTCAGCCAGGAGGACCTCGCCGCCAAACTCGGCATGAAACCCCAGCAACTCCAGCGTTACGAGGCCACTAACTATCAGTCGGCCAGTCTGGAACGGGTCACTCGCATCGTCGAGGTCCTCGGCATCAAGCTTCGCCATCCGGTCGAATTCCGGCTCGTCTCATGAGTCCGCCTTAGTGCCGGGAATTTCGTGTCAGTCATCTCCCGAATGTCAGCGACCGCCAGGTACCGGAAAAGTAATACCCAGGCGGCGGGTCAGACCGGCAAACCGGGGATCCGCTCGAAACATGTCGTAATAAAATGCCTAAATCCGGGCAATCTTTAATGTGCTGCTTGAGCGCCGAGTACTCCTCAGCAAGAAGGAAGTATTCGCACCGGTCTCTTTCCGGTACGTACCAGATGAGTGGCGCCAAGCGTAGCGCAAACTCTCGCCGAACCTTCCAGTTGCACAATCGAGACAAACGCCGCTGAGTCTTTCAGGGCATCGGACGCTGCGGGCTCTTTGGCAGCCAGCAGACCTCCTTCACTTCACGCTCATCCGGCGTTGGACAAAACCGGGCCTTGCTTTTGGCAAAGCAGAGGACTACTGTAAATTATCGTAAAGGAGCTTAAGCCATGCCCGGACTAAAGAGAACCACCGTAATCCTCGCCGCTGCGTTTTCCGCCGTCACCTTCCTGTACGGCGACACCGAATCCGGCCTGAAAGCCTTCCGCGCAAAGGACTACGCCACAGCTTACAAGGAATTCAAGGCGGCCTCCGATCAGGGCGACGCCGCAGCCCAGTTCAATTTGGGGCTAATGTTTGCCCGCGGCGTCGGTGTCAAGCAGGATCTTCAGGAAGCCATGCGTCTCTACCACGAGTCCGCCTTGCAGGGTAACGCCATGGCCCAATACCGGCTCGGCTTCCGCTATGCGCACGGCTGGGGTGTCCAGCAGGATTACGCCGAAGCCTCGCGCTGGTACCAAATGGCCGCCGACCAGGGTGATGGCAGGGCCCAAACCGGCATCGGCAACCTATATGAGGAAGGCTTCGGCGTTCAGCAGGATAATCGCAAAGCCATTGCCTACTACCGTCTGGCTGCGGATCAAGGCGTTGCCGAAGCGCAGTATGATCTTTCTCTGCTTACCGAAAAAGGCAAGGGGACAACGCGCGATCCTGCCGAGGCCTTCGCACTCTGCCGCAAAGCCGCTGAGCAGGGCTACGCGCCCGCCCAGGAAAAACTCGGCTCTCTCTACGCCGCAGGCACCGGCGTAACAGCCGATCCCGCCCAGGCATACTTCTGGTCCACCCTGGCCGCAAAGCAGAACACGAAGAATGCCGAACGCCATCTCGCCGCTATGGCCGCCCGGCTCACCGCCGACCAGGCTTCCCAGGTAAAACAGTCCGCCCGCGACTGGAAACCGGCCCTTGCCGCCCGGAAATAGCGCGCTTACTGCTTCAGCACTTTCACCACGTAATAGCTAACCCCTGTCGCCGGGACCTCTTTGAACCAGTGGGGGTTCCCGGCAGGCACCACAATCACATCGCCCTTCACCAGCTTGTGCGTCTCGCCGCCCTCGATTTCCGTGCCCAGCATCTGCCCCGGCTTCGTCTGCTTGCCACCCAGCATCTTGCCGCCGGTCACGAACGTCGCCGTTCCCTCCAGCACATGGATGACGTCCGTCTCCTTCTCATGCACTTCCACCTGGCCCGCCTTGTCGCGATAGCTGACCGAAACCAGCAGGTCTTTCGCCACCACAAGGGTGGTGCTCTTTTTCAGCGCGGCATTCACTTTTTCATGCCCCACAAAAGTAACCGGATCGGCACCCATCACAAGCGCACTTGCGGCAAAGAAAGCGCCAACTAAGAAAACAATGCTTAATTTCATTTCTGATCTCCTGACGCACTATCATATCCGGATGAGAGTTATTTCGCTTGTCGTTATTCTCGCCGGTAGCTGCGTCGCCCAGATGTCGAATGGCCGCATCGCCGGCACCGTAACGGATGCCTCCGGAGCGCCCCTGCCCAAGGCCTCCATCACCGTCCGGCAACTGCAAACCAATATCTCCAAAAAAATTAAGACCTCAGCCTCCGGCACCTATGACGCCCCGCTGCTCCTTCCCGGCACCTACGAACTCTCTGTCGAAGCTATCGGTCTTGCTACCGAAATCGCCCGCGATATTCGCCTCGAAGTCGGCTCCGCCCTCACCATCGATTTCAGCCTCAAAGTCGGGTCCGTCGCCACCTCCGTCGACGTCACCGCCGAAGCCCCCATGCTCCAGACCGAATCGAGCGGCGTTGGCTCCACCATTGAAACCCGCGTCATCGAAGACTTCCCCCTCATTGAACGCGACATTATGAGCCTCGTCCGCCTCATCCCCGGCGTCATCGCCAACCCCACCGTCGGCCAGTCGCGCGGCAGCCGCAACGTCTTCGATTCCCAGTTCTCCGTCTCTGGCGGTCGCTCCTCCACCAACGAAGTTCTCCTCGACGGCTCCGCCAACACCATTGGCGATTTCAACGGCGTCGTCATCTCTCCCCCGCAGGATTCCGTCCAGGAATTCCGCGTTGAGACATCCTCTTACTCAGCCGAATTCGGCCGCAGCGGCGGCGGCACCGTCAACATCGTCACCAAAGCCGGCACCAATCAATATCACGGCAGCGCTTATTACTACCATCAGAACGACGCCTTCAACGCCAACAGCTTCACCAACAACCGCAACAGCATCGTCAAGCCCTTCCTGCGCCGACACCAGTACGGTTACAGCCTCGGCGGCCCCGTCAACATTCCCCGCCTCTATAAAGGAGAAAATCGTACTTTCTTCTTCTCCAGTTTCGAAGGCCGCCGCGAATCAAATCCCATTGACCAGCTCACCAGCGTCCCCACCACCGCCCAAACGTCCGGTGATTTCTCCAACACCGTCGCCCTCGTCAACGGCCAATACCAGCAGGTACAGATCTTCGACCCCGCCACCAGCCGCGTCCTCAACGGCGTCCGCTCCCGCACCCCCTTCCCCGGCAACGTCATCCCACCCAACCGCCTCAGCCCCATCGCCAAAGCCGCGCTCTCTTACTACCCCCAACCCAACCTCCCTGGCAGCTCCATCACCGGCCTTTTCAACTACCGCTACCACTCCCAAAGGCGCTATTCGAAGGACCTGATCAGTAACCGTATCGACCAGTTCATCAACCCCCGCCAACGCCTTTTCGCGCGCTTCAATATCCAGGAAAATCTCGACCTCAGCCCCACCAAAGTCGTCCGCTTCGTCGACAGCACTTCCACCTGGGACCACTTCTACAACTACGCTCTCGACCACACCTGGCAACTCCGCAACAACCTCAACAACGTTTTCCGCTACAGCTACACCCGCTTCACCGCTAACCTGATTTCCAACTCTCTCGGTTTCGACCCCACCACTCTCGGCCTGCCCTCTTACTTCCGCGATTCCTCCAACGTCCTCTTCTTCCCCAACTTCAACATCAGCGGCCCCTTCCCCAATCTCGGCGGTACCGCTTACAACAAGCAGCCGCGCGATACCCAGGGCGTGCAGGATAACGTGATCTGGATCAAAGGTCGCCAGAGCATCAAGCTGGGTGCCGAATACCGCCTCTACCGCTTCTATCCCTTCCAGGTCTTCAACCCCACCGGAGGCTTCAGCTTCACCGCTAACTACACACAGAACGATCAACTGGGCGCAGGTTCCCCCACCCAGGGCTACGGCCTCGCCAGCCTCCTGCTAGGCACCGGCAGCTTCAGCTTCGATCACGTGGAAGCCCTCAGCGCTTTCCACCACTACACCGCCGGCTACATCCAGGACGACTGGAAGGTTTCCAAACGGCTCACCCTCAATCTGGGACTCCGCTGGGACGTCGAAACCGGTACCGCCGAATCGCATGACCGTCTCAGCTACTTCGACCCCAACATCACCAATCCCGTCGGCTCCAAAGGGGCCATTCAGTTCACCGGCAACGGCAACCCCCGCTCCATCCGCGCCACCAACTGGACCAATCTCGGCCCCCGCATCGGTTTCGCCTGGCGCCCCATTGGCGACAAGTTCGTGGTGCGCGGTGGCTACGGGCTTTTCTACCTGCCCCTTGGCCTGGAACCCGGCCTTACCACCACGCCTTTCAACTACACCCTCACGGCTGACAACCTGAATTCTGACTACACCCCGAAAGTCACCCTCAGCAATCCATTCCCCGCCGGTCTGCCAAAGCCCGGCGCCTCGAACCCGGTCAACGACGGCACTTACCGCCTCGGCTCCAACGTCAACATCGTCCTCCGCGACCAGCCCGCCGGATACATGCAGGAGTGGAATCTGGCTTTCTCCCGCCAACTCGCCCGCACAACCCTCCTGACTCTCACCTACACCGGCAGCCGCGGCGTCCACCTCCCCATCCCGTCCGAAGAGCTCAACCAGATCAATCCCTCCGCGCTGGCCAATGGCGGAGCCTACCTCACCCAACTGGTACCCAACCCTTACTACGGCAAATTCACCACCGGCCTGCTCGCTCAGCAGATGATTCCCCGCGAGCAGTTGCTCAAACCCTTCCCCACCTTCGCCGCAGCCTCCTCCGCCGACGCCTTCGGGGGCAGCCTCAACTACTCCCGGCCCCCGGTGGGCGACAGCGTTTACCACGCTGCCACTTTGAAATTCGAACGCCGCTTCACCCGCGGCCTCAGCCTCGATGCCCACTACACCTGGTCCAAACTCGTCGATGTCGGCGGCGTCGGCAACGGTGCCGCCTTCACTGACCCCTCCGCCCTTCGCGACATCTACAACACCCGCCTCGAACGCTCCCTCGGATCCTTCGATGTCCCCCACCGCTTCGTCGTCATCTATGCACTCGACCTGCCCTTCGGCAAAAACCGTATGTTCGGTAAAGCGCTTCTTAAAGGCCCCAAATGGGCCGACCGCGCCTTCAGCGGCTGGCAACTCACCGGCTTCCACCAGTTCCAAAGTGGTCTTCCCGTCAACGTCGGCGGACCAGACCTCTCCCGCATCGCCGGAGCCAGCCCCAGCCGCGCCTCCGTCGTCGCAGGCGTCAAAGATTCCTTTCCCTACGCCACCTCCGTCGCCAACGCCCGGGACTACAATCCCAACTGCGGCTGCACCGGCCCCTGGTTCAACCCCGCCGCTTTCTCCGTCACCCCACAGTTCGTCATCCCCAACGGCCCGCGCTTCCTCCCCGACGTCCGCCAGGGCCGCCCCCGCTCCTGGGACCTCACCATGACCAAGAACGTCAAAATCACCGAACGCTTCCGCATGTCTCTACAGGGCAAGTTCTACAACATACTCAACCAGGTCACCTTCGCAGGCCCGTCCGTCATCTCCGTCAACAGCAACAACTTCGGCTCCGCCGGTGGCGTCAACAGCAATCCCCGCACCATGGAAGTCGGCGGCAAGCTGTCATTCTAGATCGCATAAAATACGAACTGTCCAAATGAAAAAACTCCTCACCCCCATCGCACTACTCCTGCTTGCCCTGCAGCTCCCCGCTCAAACTTCCGCAGGCCTTGACGCCAAACGCCTCACCCGCCTTGATAACCTCCTGCAACAATACGTTGATCAGAAAAAGATCGCCGGCGCCGTAGCCCTCGTCCTTCGCGACGGAAAACCCGTCTACGAACGCGCCGTCGGTCTCAGCGACAAGGAATCCGGTCGCAAGATGACCACCGACACCCTTTTCCGCATCGCCTCCCAAACCAAGGCCCTCACCAGCACCGCCGTCATGGCCCTGGTGGAAGAAGGCAAAATCGGCCTCAACGAACCCGTCGGGCACTTCATCCCCACCTTCACCAAAACCACCGTCGCCGTCCGTGCCGATTCCGGCCCCACCACCACCGTCCCCGCTAAACGAGCCATCACCATTCAGGACCTCCTCACCCACACCGCCGGCATCTCCTACGGCACCGAACGCCACGTTGCCGCCCTCTATCAGGAAAAGGGTCTGGGCCCCGCCGCCGGCAACGGCTGGTACACCGCCGATAAAGACGAGCCCATCTGCGACACCATGGAGCGTCTTGGCACCCTGCCCTTCGTCTCCCAGCCCGGCGAGGCTTTCGTCTACGGTTACAACACAGACGTCCTCGGCTGCGTCGTCGAAAAGGCATCCGGCATGTCTCTCGCCGAATTCATTCGCACCCGCATCACCCAGCCCCTCGGCCTCAAAGACACCCGCTTTTTCATCCCGCCTGCCGAAGCCGCCCGCCTTGCCGCCGTCTATTCCAGCGGTCCCGAAGGCACCGCCGTTCGCGCCGCCGATGGCTCCAAAGGCCAGGGCTCCTACGTCGACGGTCCGCGCAAGAGCTATGCCGGAGGAGCAGGCCTCACCTCCACCGCGCACGATTACGCGCGTTTTCTCGAAATGATCCGCAATAACGGTGCGCTCGACGGCGTCCGCATCCTTTCCCCCCGCAGTGTGCAGCTCATGACTACCAACCAGTCCGGCACCCTGCACTCCACCACCGGCCTCGGCTTTGGCCTCGGTTTTGAAACTGTTGATCGCTACGGAGCCAGCGGCATGGCCGCCGTTGGGGCCTTCGGCTGGGGCGGAGCCTATGGCACCACTTACCAGGTGGACCGTGAAAGCCACCTGGTCCTGGTGCTCATGCTTCAGCTGATGCCAAATACCACCGATATTCAGCCAAAGTTTTACAATTCCGTCTACCAGTCGCTTTTGAAGTAGCGCCTGCCGAATTTCCTGCGAAGCAGAATCTTTAGAAAATAGTGATAACCTGATTCCTATGCCTATCCCGGAAGAACTTCCCGAAGAACTGGAACCCAAAGACAACGTACCCACTCCCGACTCCGGTCAGACCGGCAGCGGCGCTGAGGGTGGCGGCACCGGCAATTAATCTCTAACCCGGCGGGACCGGCACCTCTGTCCGTCCCGCCGTTCCGTCCCTTCGTGTTATTCCGCCCCTCCTGTTATCCTGGTATTTCCCCCTATGAAAGTTCTGATCAGCGTCACCGATAAAACCGGTGTGGCCGACTTTGCACGTGGCCTTGCCGCCCTCGGCGCCGAATTGATTTCCACCGGCGGCACCGCCCGCCTTCTCCGCGACGCCGACATCCCCGTTCGCGACGTGAGCGAAGTCACCGGCTTCCCGGAAATGCTCGATGGCCGTGTCAAAACCATGCACCCGAAAATCACCGGCGGCATCCTCGCCGTTCGTGACAACCCGGAGCATGCAGCCGCACTCCTCGAACACGGCATTGAGCCCATCGATATGGTGGTCGTCAACCTCTACCAGTTCGAAAAGATCGCCGCCCGCAAAGACGCCAAACTCGAAGAACTCATTGAAAATATCGATATTGGCGGCCCGACTATGATCCGTTCCGCCGCCAAAAACTGGCAGGACGTCGCCATTGTCACCGCCGCCTCTGACTACACGCCCCTGCTCGAAGAACTCCAGGCCACCGGGAAACTCTCCCGCGAAACCAAATGGCGTCTCGCCGTCGCCGCCTTCCACACCACCGCCGCCTACGACCGCGCCATCAGCAACCGGCTCGCCCAGGTCAATCTGGCCGAGCCCGAAGAGCGCGTCACCGAACTTCTCCCCGCCACTCTCGATATCCGCGCCTCCCGCCGCATGAGCCTCCGCTACGGCGAAAATCCCCATCAGCAGGCCGCCCTCTACTCGACCGGCGCACCCGGCATTGCCGGGGCCGAACAGCTTCACGGCAAAGAACTGTCCTACAACAATCTGGTCGATCTTGACGCCTGCTGGCAACTCGTCTGCGAGTTCTCCGGCCCGGCCGCCGCCATCATCAAACACACCAATCCCGCAGGCTGCGCCGAGCAGGCAACGCTCGCCGAAGCCTACCGCAAAGCTTACGAATGCGACCCCGTTTCCGCGTTCGGCGGCGTCATCGGTTTCAATCGCGAAGTAGACGAAGAAACCGCCATCGAAGTCTCGAAGCTTTTCGCCGAAGCCATCGCCGCCCCCGCCTATTCCGTAGCGGCCCTCAAAATCCTCACTGCGAAGAAGAATCTGCGCCTCGTCGTTGCCTCTGCGCCCGTCGACCCCATCGTCGTCAAAAGCATCTCCGGCGGATACCTCGCCCAAACCAACGACACCGAAACTTTCCGCCGCGAAACTGCCCTCGTGCAGACAGAACGCCAGCCCACCGCCGAGGAGTGGATCGCCCTCGAATTCGGCTGGAAAGTCGTCAAACACGTCAAATCCAATGCCATCGTCTATACCCGCGCCGGCCAGACCGTGGCCGTCGGCGCGGGCCAGATGAGCCGCGTAGATTCTGTCAACATCGCCGCGATGAAAGCCCATCTCCCCGTCCCCGGCAGCGTCGTGGCATCAGATGCCTTTTTCCCTTTCCCGGACGGCCTGGAACAAGCTGTGAAGCACGGTGCCACCGCCTTCATCCAGCCCGGCGGGTCCGTTAAAGATGCCGCGGTCATCGCCGCCGCCAACCGCCTCGGCGTCGCCATGGTCTTCACCGGCGTGCGCCACTTCCGGCACTAACCACTGCCGCCCGTGCGACCAGGCTTGAGCCTGCCTGGCCCAAAACCGCTAAACTGAAAGCCATGGCAGGCCCAGCCGCGCTTCTCTTCGTTCTTCTGCTCGCACAGGACTACCTGGCCGACGCCCTCAAAGCGCTCGACGCCAACCAGCCTGCCGTGGCCGAACCCCTGCTCCGCAAGGCCATTGAGGCGGAACCAACTGACTTCGGCGCCCACTTCAACCTCGCCCTTGCCCTCAGCCTCCAAAATAAAGACCCCGAAGCCATCACCGAGCTCCGCAAAACCCTCGAACTCAAGCCCGGTCTCTACGAAGCTAACCTCAATCTCGGCATTCTTCTCCTCCGCAACAAGCTGCCGGGCGATGCCGTCGTCGTCCTCAAAGAAGCCCTGGACGCCAAACCAGCCGATCCCCGCCCCAGTTTTTTCTACGCCCAGGCTCTTC
>JBBQDH010000164.1:0-13084 GCA_038319515.1 Bryobacterales bacterium | reverse complement strand
AGGCTTTGGCTACTTCGAAATCGGGCTGGGACTAAGTACTCCAAGATGGCAAACCTCAGTTTGATTTCGGGGCCGGAGGCAGCAGGCTACTCACCTGGGCAGTTGAGTCAGGCTGCGAATCGGGCGAGAGTGTGTCTGGTTCCGCGAGGCGGACAACGCTATGCCAGACGCCATCACGCGAACCCCGGTATACGAAGATCGCGCGGCCCTGAAAATCCACAACCCAGTATTCGGGTACGCCGGCGCGTGCATAGAGCGCCGCTTTGATGTTTCGGTCGAAGGCGGCTGAGGTGTCGGCAACTTCGACGACCAGTCTGAGCTCGTCTCCGCGGGGATGGCGGTTGGCATATGGGGGGTCTGGAGCTTGAAGGACAGCGAGATCCGGTTCGGGCTCGCTGTAAGCCTGGTCGTCACCAGCAGCAGGGATACGGTCCACGCTTGGGCGGGTTTTTGGCCCATTTTTTTCGAGGAGGTCCCCTTCGATGAGTTCCAGTCGCTGATTGACGAACAAGCTGATGTCTTCGAGACGCCGCAGTTCGGTTCGGGTGAAGCGCTTCCGCAGCATGGGCTCAAGGGTGTCGTGAGTGAGTGCTGCGGTGGACACGGCACTCTTAATGCCGGCAAGGGATCGGGAAGTTGTTTATGGCAGCCGGCACCGGGAGAACAACGCGGAGACCGGCGGCAAGACCGCCGGTACTACCATTTTTCCCGGCCTTTGGTTTCGATGGCGGCAGGGGAATCGACCGGGGTGAGGCGGTAGCGGTAGGTTCGTTCGACTCCGGAGGGGATGCGGTACTGCTCCATGGGGTAGGCGTTGGGGCTCCAGCTGTCGATGCCTCCGGCCCCCATTTGCTTGAGGTCCAGGTTTAGGTAGATTTCGGGCTGGCGCTGCATTTGGAAGGTGTAGGCTGCATGCTCGATTTCTTCCTTCGAATAGTGGCGGGCGGCGATGGAGAGGGGTTGGGCGCCTACGGCCAGCAGGCCGATACCTTGCGGGTTAGTGAGGGCGACCCAGCGCACTTCGACTTTGTTGCCGTTCTCCTGTGGGCGCATGTACTCGACCCACTCGCGGTCTACGGTGCTTTCGAAAACGCCGATCTTTTCGAAATTGCGATCCTGCATAGTTTCTTTGGGACCGCGCCCATACCAGGTGATGTTTTCGAGGCCGGGGGAGGCGAGGAGTTCGCTGCCGAAGCGGGGGAGCATCGAGAGATTGTCGGGGCCAGGTTTGAAGGTATTTTCTACGATTACGTCGCCGGTGCCGTGGATTGTGTAGGTGACGGTGTACGTCGCTTTGACGGTGGGCAGCGTGGCGGACACGGTGGCCCGGGCTGACGTGTCGGTGAGTTTTTCGATGCGGACGTTGCTCACCTGCCAGCGGGGGCCGGCATCCTTCCAGATTTTGATGTCGAGGCTTTTATCGGTACGGGCGCGGTTTTCGAAAACCTTCCACACTTCGCGATCATTGTTGGTGGGGGCGCGCCAGAAATCGGGACGGGGTCCACGTTCGAGGAGATTGACGCCCTGGAATTTGTAGCTTTCGATCAGGCCGGTTTGGCGGTCGAGGCGGAGGGAGAAATCAGGGCCTGTGAACGTGGCGGCGTCCGGGGTCTCGGCGATTTGGAGTTTGGCGGTACTGATGAACGCGGGCGCGGGCGCGGTGAGTGAGAGGGCGAACTGATCCCAGGCGAGTTCGTGACCTTTGGACGCCCATGCGGTGTCCTGCTTCAGGACGAAGCTCACGTTGAGGAAATATTCGGCTCCTGGTTCGGGCGTAATGGCGGGAATTTGCAGCTGGAATTCGCGGTCGGCTCCGGGGGCGATATCGAGCGCGGGGAAGCGACCGGATGCCACCGTACGTGAACCGGATTTGATTTCCCAGAATCCTTCCGCGACGTCCTGCGCGTTGGTGAAGAAGAACCAGTTTTTAACGCGCACTTTGCCGGATTTGAGATCGACCGGCGTGGTGTGCAGGTTACGCAGAACGTACTTCAGGGCCCAAAGGCCGGGGTGCGGGGTGCGGTCTGCGGCGACGAGGCCGTTGTTATTGAAGTCGTTATCGTTGCGGATGCCGTTCTTGTTTTCCCACCAGCCACCGTAGGCGTAGAACTCGGGGTTGGGCGTATTGGCGCGGTATTCGGCGGGGACCTGGAGGCGGATGCCCTGATCGACCCAGTCCCAGACGAAGGCACCCTGGGCGTTGGTGCCGGAGTAGAAGATGTCCCAATATTCCTTGAGACCGCCGTCGCTGTTGCCCATGGAGTGGGCATATTCGCAGAGGATGAGGGGCATGTTGGGGCGCTCGGCGGCGTGTTTCACGACCTCGGCGGGGGTGGGGTACATGTACGAATTAATGTCGGCGCTGGAGCCTCCGGCGGACGTGGTGCCTTCGTAGTGGAAGGGGCGGGAAGGGTCGCGCTTTTTGGTCCATTGGTAGACAGCTTCGGCGTTGGGGCCGTCGCCGGATTCGTTGCCGAAGGACCAAAAGGCGACGGAGGGGTGGTTTTTATCGCGCTCGACCATGCTTTGTTGGCGGTCGAGGTAGGCGGGAAGCCAGGCGGGGTCATTGGTGAGGCGGTTGCGGCGGTCGTTGCCGTAGTGGTGGCACTCGAGGTTGGCTTCATCCATGACGTAGAGACCCAGGCGGTCGGTTAGTTCGTAGAAGGCGGGGTCGTTGGGGTAGTGGCTGGTGCGGACGGCGTTGATGTTGAACTGCTTCATGAGGCGGAGGTCGCGCAACATGCTTTCGGGGGAGACGACTTTGGCGGTGACTTCATCGTGCTCATGACGATTGACGCCCTTGATGAGAACGGGCTGACCGTTGACGAGGTAGCGACCGCCTTTGATTTCGATTTTGCGGAAGCCGACGGTGGCGGGGATGACTTCGATGGTGTTGCCGGTCTGGTCTTTGAGGGTGAGCAGGAGCTTGTAGAGATTGGGGGTCTCAGCGGTCCATTTGCGCGGGTTGGCGATGGTTTCGGCGAGTTGGATGCTGAGTTCGCCGGAAGCCGGGAGGGCAGCAGTTGTTGAGACGGGCGGGTTAACCGTCGCGCCATTGGCATCAAAGAGTTCGGCGGTGACGGTGACGGGTTTGCCGGCGTTGGCTGCGTTTGCGACGGAGGCTTTGATGGTGAGTTGGGAGTCGCGGTATTGCGGGTCGAGATCGGTGTGGATTTCGAAGTCGCGGATGTGCTGGGGGGCGGTGGACCAGAGGTAGACATCGCGGAAGATGCCGCTCATGCGCCACATGTCCTGGTCTTCGAGATAGGCACCGTCACCGAAGCGGTAGACCTCCACAGCGAGGAGGTTGGAGCCGTTTTGCAGATAGGGGGTGAGGTCGAATTCGGCGGGGGTGCGGCTATCTTCGTGGTAGCCGAGCTTGTGGCCGTTGAGCCAGATGTAGAAGGCGGAATCCACGCCGTCGAAATGGATGACGGTGCGGCGGGCGGACCAGTTTTGGGGAACGGTGAAGTTGAGGCGGTAGCTGCCAACGGGGTTGAAGTCGTAGGGTGGGGCGGGGGCAGCTTTGGGGTCCTGGGGGAAGGGGTAAATGATGTTGGTGTATATGGGGATGTCAAAGCCGTTCATTTGCCAGCTGGCGGGAACGGGCATGGAGCGCCAGGAGGCGTCGGAGTAGTCCGGGCGATAGAAATCGATGGGGCGTTCGGCGGGGCGGAGGGAGCCGTGGAATTTCCAGTTGCCGTTGAGGAGCCGGAACCATGGCGATGCCGCGCGGTCACCGGATTTGGCTAAGGATGCGGAGGGATAAGTCATCATCGTGGCGTGCGGGCGTTCGGTGCCGACATGGATGATGGCGGGGTTGTCCCATTCGGGTTTCTGGGCGAAGAGCGTGGTGACGAGGATAGTGAGGGCGAGAAGGTGGCGCATACAGGGGGCTTGACCTGACGATAGCAAGTGAAACACCGGATGCGGGAGATTAATCAGTTTTCGATGGGTGTTTTTTCGACGTGGTCGATGACGGGGATGTCGGTGGGAGCTTTTTGGGGGTCGAGTTTGAGGCCGAGCTGTTCCTGAAAGGCGGTGAAGATGTTGGGGGCGGCATCGTCGGACGGGGGAGGCGGGGGTGCGCCTTCACCGTTGGTACCGCGCACAAGACCGGTCATCAGGCGGCTCTGTTCGGGTTCGAAGGTCAGTTCGATGTCGTATTTGGCAGTGAGGCCAGTCTCATCAATGATGGCTTTGTCGAGCTGTAGAGCGGGGGTTTTTAAAGCTCCGACATGGTGGTGGCTCCGGCCAGCTTAGCGCGACCGTTCATCATCATCATGCGCATGCCGCGGCCGGCGCCGCCTGCGGGAATTGGGAGAAAGCCGTCTTTTCCCATGGGCATGCGACCGGGAGGGACGACGACCGGGGGACGACCGGGTTCGGCATCGGCCATTTGCCCCAAGCCTGCCCGTCTCGGTCGGCAGTAAGTAATATTAGACCGCCGCATCCCCCTGGAAAAACGAAGTATCAATCCCCTGTCACCTGCGGAGCGTAGCCACATCTTCCGCAAACTCCAGCGCCGAGTTGAGCGTCTCCATGAACTCACTGACCACAATGGGCTTGGTGAGATATCGGAAGAACCCCGCCTGCAGCCCCTTCTCGATGTCGTGTCGCATTGCATTGGCGCTGATGGCGACGACGGGGATGTGCGCCGTGGTCGGATCCTGACGCAGGATTGCAAGAGCTTCGATGCCGCTGATGTCGGGCAAATTGATGTCCATCAAAATCACCTCCGGCCGGTTCGCGCGCGCAATCTCAACGCCGAGATTCCCGGTCATTGCGGTCAGCAGTTGGAGATCGGAGCGGCGAGCGATCAGTTGCTGGACTAACTTGAGATTGGCCGCGTTGTCTTCCACATAAAGCACTACCCGCATCCGGGGCTGCGTTCTCTGGTGCTGCGTTTGGGCAGGCGTCTGAGGTTCATGAGCTTCAATGGCAAATTGCGGTTCCGCTGCGGCCATCAGTTCGAACCAGAAAACGCTTCCCGCGCCAACAACGCTCTCTACGCCCATGACACCGCCCATCAATTCGATCAACTGCCTGGCCACCACCAGGCCGATACCTGTGCCTTCCTCGCCGCTGGCCTCCTGTCCGAGCCGGTTAAATGGCTGGAACAGTTGCGCCAGCTTTTCCGGCGGTAATCCAGCGCCGCTGTCCCTGATGGCAATACGAACGCGTCCGGGGGCGATCCCAACGTAAGTCACCTCCACCGTTCCGCGCTCGCGATTGTACTTGATCGCATTCGAAAGAAAGTTGATCAGAACCTGCTTCAATCGGGTTTGATCGGCGTGCACAAAACAGGGGAAGTCAAACCGGGGGAAGCTCATTTGGATTCCGCGCTTTTGCGCCTGCCCTTCAATCATCCGATGGCACTCGACCATGACCTCTTCCAGCGATACCGATTCCGACGACAGCGAAACCGTCCCCGACTCGATTTTTGCGAGATCGAGGATTTCGTTGATCAGCTTCAGCAGATGCCATCCCGCCTGGAGGATCAGATCGATGCTTGCTTTCTGGCCGGGCGTCGGTGGGGGGGAATCGGACTCCATCAACTGTGCGAAACCGAGGATCGCATTGAGCGGTGAGCGAAGCTCGTGGCTCATGCTGGAAAGAAAGTCCGACTTTGAGCGGTTCGCTTGTTCTGCCACCACTTTTGCGTTCTGGAGCTCAACATTCCGCTCCTCCAGAATCTGATCGAGACGTTTGCGTTCCGTGAAGTCGCGCGCCGCGGCGAACACGCCCTGCAACTTTCTATCCCGGTCATAGAAAGTGGTCGCATTGTAGGACACCACCGTTTCCTTGCCCGCCCTGGTACGGGCGGTCAGTTCGTAGTTGGTCACCTTGCCATCCGTCAGGACCTGCTTAATGCCCCACTCGGCACGATCCGGATCGGTGAAGTAGTTCTTGAACGGTGCGCCGATCAGTTCATCGCGAGTACAACCCGTCAGTGCCTCCATCTGTTTGTTGACATCCGTGATGATGCCCTGCGGGTCGGTCGTCATGAGCGCGTCGATGTTCGATTCGATAAGAGACCGGGTGTAGAACTGCTGATCGCGCAGGCGCTGATCGAGCTTCTTCCGCTCGACCTCAACCTCCTGACGCGCCGTGTTGTCGGTGCCGATCAACAGATAGCCGATGATTGCGTCCTGCGGGTCTCGCAGGGCCGTTACAGACACGACTGCCGAAAAACGGCTGCCATCCTTGCGGATGTAAGTCAGTTCGTAAATGTCCTCGATCCCGCGCGACGCCTTGAAGGCCAGCGCCTGGAAGCCCGGTTCGATAGGCGTTCCCAGTTCAATGCTCAACGTTTTTGCGCGCGCGATTACTTCCTGCGGATCGGAAATATCAGCCGGCGTAATCTTGTCCATTACTTCGGCGGCAGTGTAGCCCAGCATACGCTCGGCACCGACGTTAAAGATCTGAATGACACCCTTGGCGTCGGTGGCAATGCTGGAGAAATTGGCGCTGTTAAAAATCGCATTCTGCAGCGCCCCTGCCCGAAGCAGAGCCTCTTCCGCCTGCTTTCGCGCGGTATTGTCGGTGCCGATTAGCAGATAGCCGATGATTATGCTTTGCGCGTCGCGCAGTGCCGTGACCGACACCACCGCCGGGAAGCGGCTGCCATCCTTGCGGATGTAGGTCAGTTCGTAGATGTCTTCGATCCCGCGCGATGCTTTAAACGCCAAGGCCTGGAAGCCCGGTTCAATCGGGGTACCGAGTTCGAGGCTCAATGTTTGTGCGCGTGCGATTACTTCCTGCGGGTCGGAAATATCGGCCGGTGTGATCTTATCCATTACTTCGGCGGCGGTGTAGCCCAGCATACGCTCGGCACCGACGTTGAAGATCTGAATGACGCCCTTGGCATCGGTGGCAATGCTGGAGAAATTGGCGCTGTTGAAAATGGCATTCTGCAGCGCCCCTGCCCGAAGCAGAGCCTCTTCCGCCTGCTTTCGCGCGGTATTGTCGGTGCCGATTAACAGATAGCCGATGATTATGCTTTGCGCGTCGCGCAGTGCCGTGACCGACACCACCGCCGGGAAGCGGCTGCCATCCTTGCGGATGTAGGTCAGTTCGTAGATGTCTTCGATCCCGCGCGATGCTTTAAACGCCAACGCCTGGAAGCCGGGTTCGATTGGGGTGCCGAGTTCGAGGCTCAATGTCTGTGCGCGTGCGATTACTTCCTGCGGATCGGAAATATCGGCGGGCGTAATCTTGTCCATTACTTCGACGGCCGCGTAGCCCAACATGCGCTCGGCACCGACGTTGAAGATCTGAATGACACCCTTGGCGTCGGTAGCGATACTGGAGAAATTGGCGCTGTTGAAGATCGCATTCTGCAGCGCCCCTGCCCGAAGCAGAGCCTCTTCCGCCTGCTTTCGCGCGGTATTGTCGGTGCCAATTAACAGATAGCCGATGATTGCGTCCTGCGCGTCGCGCAGTGCCGTGACCGACACCACCGCCGGGAAGCGGCTGCCATCCTTGCGGATGTAGGTCAGTTCGTAGATATCTTCAATCCCGCGCGATGCTTTGAAGGCCAGCGCCTGGAAGCCCGGCTCAATCAGAGTTCCCAGTTCGATACTCAATGTCCTGGCGCGGGCGATCACTTCCTGCGGATCGGAAATATCAGCCGGCGTAATCTTATCCATTACTTCGGCGGCTGCGTAGCCCAACATGCGCTCGGCGCCGACGTTGAAAATCTGGATGACGCCTTTCGCGTCGGTGGCGATGCTGGAGAAGTTGGCGCTGTTAAATATCGCGTTTTGCAAGGCCTCCGCTGTAAGCAGGGCCTCGTCACCCGGGCCATCGAAAATCTCCTCCGCCTTGCGCGCCTCGCCGGCGGGGAGGGAATTGTGAATATTGCTATACATGTCTCAGCGCCTCCCGCCCGGTTCTGGCGAAAGACAGGGAACCCAACGAGAAGCCCGCAGAGCGATTCCGAAATACAGCGCTCCCAGATTCCCGGTCACGACTCTTTCCGTCGGACATTTAACCACAGACCCGCCTTCACGCGGGTGCAGTTCTATTTTCTTTTTCAGCATCCTGATCCGGGCTGAGTCTTTGCACGCGGGGTACCAATCTAGTGTGTGGCCCGACAAATGGATTTTGCCTGGAACTCGGGGAGAGAGGGTATCGGCAAGAACCATGTGATGCATGTGATTCCGCGGCGACGACAACCGCCTTTTTTAGGGAGAACCTGAGCGCCTGCGGGAAGCTCGCCAAGGTTGCCGGCATCATCTCCGACCACCCGGTCTGAAACCCGAAGTGTACAGCGCGGCTCTGCGGCTCGCGACTATCTCAAACAGCAGGGAATTGCCGGCTCCTCAGTTACCACCAGGCTTGCGATGGGACCCAGGCATTGCCAATTGGAGTAGTCATACATGCAGCGCCTGCATGTATGACTACTCCTTCGGCTGTTCAGTTGCTTCCTGAGCCTGACCAACTCCTGCTTGAACGCCGCCACGGTCTGCTGTCCCCAGGGGCTCACCATTCAGCCACCGGAGGCAGCAGCGATCACTGAATCGCGATTGTCACGGTATTCGACACGGCTCCGGCGATCCGCAGAGAAAGCGGTACGGTATTTCCTGAAGGCGCGTTCGCCGGTATTTTTGCATTCACCTGATAGACGCCCACCAGATATGGAGCCAGCCCGGAAAACACAACCTCGGCGTCCAGCCCACCCACCGTCAGCGTCGGCTGCGTGACGGTTCTCGATAATGGGTCCACACCACCGGCGGCCCCGTTAGCCGGAGGGTTCTCGACCGGACCGAGTCCGGTCGCATAAATCGCAATGAATCCCGATTTCGGCACGGGTTGGCAAACCTGTCCAACCACGCTGCCGGGTGCCGCCGCAAGAGTTGTCGTTCCCGCAATCTGCACCGCTCCCTGACCGCTGCCCGTCTGCGTCATGCTGAAAATGCCCGGGCTGAATGGGTTCAGCGAAATGGTTTGCACCGCGCTGCTGACTCCATTGAGCACAACCTGAGCCGTGACTGTCGACAAGCCCGTCACTTCCGACGGGAACTGGAAGCCGAGCTGTTGCGGCGTCACGTAGAGCAGTGGCGCAAGAACCCCGTTGATCCGCAGAGTCAGCCCCCCCAAAGTGGTGGGCCACGGGACTATGGACGTCAGCAGTGTGCCCGTCGAAAAATTCAAGCCGTATAGTGTGCCGATGCCCGCCGCCGCGCTGAGCTGCGAGGGATCGAGACTGGCGGCGTTGTTAATTCCGCCGCTGTTGATGACGGGAGCACCCAGCACGGAGAACAGCAATGCGCGCGAGACACCGCCACCCGGTGATGGATTCGATACCGTCACCTGCAGGGACCCGACGAAAGCCGAATCGGCCAACGTCATGTTAACCCAAAGCAGGACGTCGCTGACGAAGGTCGCCGTGTGTGCACTGCCATTGATGAAGACGATGGATCCGGGTACGAAGCCGGTGCCGGAGACCTGCAAAATGAAATCCAGAGCGCTGGCCGTCCAGCTTCCAGGAAAGAACGAAGTTACTGCGGGAAGCGGATTCGATGAAGGCGCGGAGACGATTCTTATTGTGAAGGTCTGCGATATCCCGCCCCCGGGCGCAGGACTGAACACCACAACATTGATGTTGCCGTTGCCTGTCACCAGGTTGGCGGGAACCAACGCCGATACCGACAGAGCGGAAAGGTAGGTAGTGATCAGGTCCAGTCCGTTCCAGCGAATAATGCTGCCAGGAACGAAGCCGTTGCCGGCCAGAGTGAGCGTGAAGCCGCCAACTCCCGAATACACCAGGGAGGGCAGCGGGACGCTGATGGCTGGCAGAGGATTGGCGACCGCCGCGCTGACCGTGAACGAAGTCAGATTCGACGCCCCGCCACCAGGCGGCGGCGTGAAGACGGAAATCTGATCGGTGAAGGTTGCCGAAAAGTCGTCGGGGTAGAGGAAGGCGAGCAGTTGAGTGGAGTTCACATAAACCGTGGTGCGATTCACTCCGTTGCGGCGCACGACGCTGCCAATGGTGAAATTGGTGCCGTTCACGGTCAGATTGAAACCCGCACTCCCCGCCGGACTAGTGGCGGGAGCAATGGAAGTAATGGAGGGAATCCCGTTCCCCCCGGTCGCCGGGCCAACGGAGAAGCCGAAAGCATTCGACCTGCCCCCGCCGGGCGTAGGAGTCGCAACGGTGACCTGATAGGTTCCGGCGGTCAACAAATCGCTGGCCGCAATGACGGCGGTAAGCTGCGTCGGGCTCACGTAGGAAGTGCTCCTGCTGTTGTTATTCCACTGCACGTTGGAGGAGGGAACGAAATTCTGCCCGCTGACGATCAGGGAGACGCCGTTGCCCCCGGCGGTGCCTGCGGCCGGCGCGATGGAAGTGATGAGGGGCGCGGGGTTAGTAATCGTAAAGGTGATAAACGGTGTGGTACCACCCCCCGGCGGCGGGTTGAACACACTGACTGGCCGCGTGGTGGCGGTGAACACGTCGTCAGCTGAGATGATTGCCGCCAGCAAAGTCGCACTGACAAAACTGGTGGGACGCGCATTGCCTTGCCACTGCACCACGGAACTGGCGACGAACCCGGTGCCGCTAACCAGCAACGAGAACGCTCCCGACCGGGCCTGAACAGTTGATGGTGCAAAGCTGGTGACTGTAGGAGCTGGATTGGCCGGCGGCTTGGCGGGCCCGATAGTAAGGCTGACCGGTGCGGATGTCCCGCCGGGCGGCGGGTTGGCAACTGTAATCTGTACTGTCCCGGCCATAGCAATATCGGCTGCCGAAATATCAGCTAAAAGTGCTTGCCCTTTCCCTAAGGTGGGGCGTGGACTGCCGTTCCACAGGACAACCGCACCTGCTGTAAATCCGCTCCCATAGACGCCGAGCCCAAAAGCCGGTTCACCCGCGTTCACGGAATAAGAGCCTCCCTCTGCTCGAAGGTATGTGAAGCGGTCGATGGCTGGAAAGACCGTGATTGCGGCGCTGACTGGCGCCGAAAAAACATTTAGTGCAGTGGCCACCTGCACGCTTCCGGTTCCGGCTGCGGTATTCAGGCTGGCAGGAATGGTGGCAGTGAGCTGCGTTGGGCTGACAAGCGTTGTCGCCGAGGTGCAATTGACCGTCCCAAGAAAAGGTGAGAAGCAGACGCTGTCGCCGGCTGCAAATCCCGACCCGTTCACGGTCAGAGCCAAAGGCTGCCCGACGAAGCCGTTGGCGGGCGAAATGCTGGTCAGCACCGGCACCCGCGACGCGGTCAGATCGGTCACCACTACTGTCCCGTTGGTCGCGCTAAATGCTCCGCCACTGAAATAGAGCACAATGGTGCTATAGATCAACCCCGGCTGGTTGTAAGTCACCGGAAGATTGTAGTCGTTCCAGACGTTCGATATGCTCCCCAGCGAAAAAGACCCTGATACGAAGGTCTGGGTGACACCCGCGTCAACAACTGTGGCCAGTTGCACTCCGTGCGGCTTTGGATTGGCAACCGGGTATAAGTTGCCATCGGTGCGATAGTCGAGGTCTATGCCGTTGAGGCCCTTCGACAGCAGGCCGAACGGCGCTGCGTTATAAGAGCTGTTGTAGGCACCACTCACCACACTGAGAGACAAGAGGTGATCCCCATAAACGGCCCGCGAAGCCCCCCCCGCGGCGTTGACCTGCGGCAACCCGCTCGATTCAAAAGTGAACGTCACCGTCACCAGCTGATTGTCGGGAAAAGCCGTTTTCAGGTTGGTACCTCTAATGGTTCCGCTCGCCTTCACCTGAATCACATTGGGCGATGCCAGTGGCGCAAAAGACGCCAATAAGCCCAAAAAGATCGCTACGCTACCTGTTCTCATCAGTCTCCTGGTCAATGTTGACACGATGCCATCCACTGCATCCGCCACGTATTCCGGCTCACGATCTCCGAAATATCTCTGACTCTGACCAGGTGGATGTCGAGATATCCGCTGGATTACTATCCAGCGAAAAAAACGCCCCCGGAATACGTGGGCGTCTTTCACGCAGCGGCCCGCTGGAGGAAGGCCGTTAAATTAAGGGCTATTGCGGCGACGCTATCGTCGGTGATCATCGGTCGAACATTGCCACGTAGTGGACGCGGAGCCCGTCCGTCGCCGCGCCAGTTCCGACTGGGACGTGCGCAGTCATCTGTACATTGAGGGAGGTCACATTGAGGGAGGTAGCAAGGATATCCGGCAGACGTGTTCTCGCAGCGATGCCCGCTTTGACACATCCCGGTCCAAACACCCGGCTGGAATTGTTATCGCTGCGCGGCGAAGGCGGCGACCAGTTTCCGGGCAGTTTTCTGCGCGAGATCCAAAGCCGCCTTCTCGAAAAGCATTGCGTCGGCTTTCACGACCACCCTTGCTCCATCTGCTAATTCCGCGAATGTTTCTTCACACGCCCGCCTCGAAACCAGCCCGATCCTTTGCGGTTTATGCTTCTGCCGGTCGTGCTCCAGGCTCCGTAATCGATCAAGAGGGTCACGGCGATAATTCTGAAATCCACTTCGTGGATTCGAACTGACCAGACCAAAATCAGGCGGTCCTTCTCAAACTTTCCCTCAAACCCCGCGCAAGCCGGGAGTTCATCGAAGCCCCGGCGTTCCTCATCGCCTCTTCGGCGCAGGAGCCTGCACGTAAGACGACTCCTTCGGCTGCTCCTCAGCAAACTGGTCATTGTCCTTCAATTCTTTCCTAAGCCGCGCCAACTCCCGCTTCAGCGCCGCCACGGTCTTCTGCGCCCCGGGCTCGCCGTAAATGTTCCGCATCTCATGCGGATCCGCCACAAGGTCGTAACACTCCCACTGGTTCTTCTTCCAGAAATAAATCAGCTTATGGGTGGCCGTGCGAACGCCGTAATGCGCACGAGTATTGTGGTCCCCGGGATCGTGATAATACCGGTAATACATCGCGCCCCGCCAGTCCCCCGGAGTCTTCCCCTTCCAGATGGGAACAAAGCTTCTTCCCTGCATATCCTGCGGCACCGGCAGACCCGCCGCATCAAGGAACGTCGGAGCAAAGTCGCAATTGATCCCGATCGCCTTTGAAACGCTCCCCGGCCGGATCGTGCCTGCCCAGCGCACCAGAAACGGCATCCGCAGCG
>JBBQDH010000163.1:0-13156 GCA_038319515.1 Bryobacterales bacterium | reverse complement strand
CAAATGCAGGAGTCATCGAGTCGAGCACCGGCAGGGCCAGCGCGGCCCCCACGCCCCGCAGGAAGGTCCGCCTCGCGAGGTGCTTCTTTGTGACGATGTTCATTCTCCCCTGTCTCCCTTTCGCTTCAGAAACGGCACGCTGTTGACGATTCCCAACACCAGACTGCTGACCCTGTATTGATTGTCCGCCACCTGCTTTGCGATTGCCCTTACCGTGGGCCGATCATTCGCATCCAGGCCCCGGCCAAGCGCGTAAATCAGCATCTTTTCGGAAAGTCCCTGCGCGAAGGCGTCTTTATTTTCCATCAGAATGGCCTTCAGTTCTTCCGGCCCTTTGAAAGTTCTACCGTTCGGAAGGATGCCGGAAGCGTCAATCGGAAACTTGCCATCTTCAGTGCGCCACCGGCCAATCGCATCGAAGTTTTCGAGCCCGAATCCCAGCGGGTCCATCCTTGCATGGCAGGACGCACAGATGGCGTTGGTGCGGTGCTTCTCCATCTGCTGTCGCAGCGACATCGATGTCCCGACAGATGTTTCATCGAGCGGCGGCACGTTCGCAGGCGGCGGAGGCACCGGCGCATTCATCAGATTCTCCAGCACCCACTTGCCGCGGATCACCACCGACGTGCGGGTCGCGTAAGAAGATGTGGTGAGCACGCTGCCCTGCGTGAGCACGCCGCCGCGATTGGTGCCGGTCAGATCCACCTTCCGAAACTCGGGGCCTTTGACGCCGGGGATTCCGTAGTACCGGGCGAGTTCTTCGTTCAGAAAGGAGTATTTACCGTTCAGGAAATCCAGCACGCTGCCGTCTGTTTGCAGCAGATTCCGGAAGAAGAGCGTCGTTTCCTGCCGCATGGAAAGCCGGAGGTAATCGTCAAATGCCATAAACGCAACCGGATCCGGCTTTACCGATTCGAGCGCGCGGAACTGCAGCCACTGCCCGCCGAAGTTTTCGACCAGCGCGTTGGCTTTCTGGTCTTTCAGCATGCGGCGCGCCTGCGCGCTCAGAATTTGCGGATTGTGCAGAATCTTTTGCTCCGCGGCGCGGAGGAGTTCTTCGTCCGGCGTACTGCTCCACAGGAAGTACGAAAGCCGCGAGGCCAGTTCCAGATCGCTGAGCGCGTGCTCCGGGTTGCCCTTAGAACCCGGCTTTGGATCGCTTTCCATGCGAAACAGGAAGTTCGGCGAAACCAGCATCGCTTCCAGCGCAACGGCGATGGATTGTTCAAACGAAGCTCCACGCCGCCGGTCCGCAGCCACCAGACCCAACAGCTTCGTGACCTCCTGCTGAGTGGCTGGGCGACGATAGGCACGCCGGGCCATCTCGGTGACAATGCGTCGTTCGCAGGCCGCCGTCTGTTCCCGGCAAACAAAGATCTTCTTCAGGCTTTCGGCGGAGGGTTTCGTAACCGGATTGAACGGACCGCCGATCTCCAGAAAGTTCACCCGAAAGCTGACGTCCGTAATTGCCAGGGGTTTGGCCGCCCCGCGCCCGCCTGCGCCCGCAGCGGCACGAGCCTTCAACCGGGCCTCAAACGCGGCTTTCTGTTCGGGCGTGGCGTCCTCCGGCAACTGGAACCCACCGCCACCTCGTCCCGCATTGGGCGGCGGTTCGGGCTGTTTTGTGGGATTCAGCCCGCCATACTTCGCGGGCAGTCCTTCATACAGTCGCAACGCTGAAACCGCAACCCAGTGCTCGCCGGCCGGGGCATGCACCATGATGGTCTGGTCCATCCCTTCGAGGGCGGTCGGGTTAGTGGTTGATTCGAAATGGAGTGCCCCCACCTGCTTGCCGTCAATCCACACCGCCACCGGGAACGGCTCCGAAGGCCTTGGCCGATTACCCTCCGGACTAATGCGGAATTCGTAGTCGCCTTCTGCGGGGAACGTGTGCAGGGTGTGCACGGAACTGCCCAGCGTCAGACCCGTCACGTCATAGTCCGTGATGGTGTATTTCAGGCTCGAAAGGAACCGGCTGTTGTTGCCGCCATCCGTACCTTCCCGATACGGAGGCTGGTGCCGGACCACGGTAGGTTTGAGCTTTTCAATCCCGAAAATGGCAGTGTTGACCACCTTCTCGGCGGCGGCAAGATACTTTTCCATCAGGACCGGCGACAGGGAAAGGGCGTCGCCAATGTTGTCGAAACCGTATCCGGAATCATCCTGCGGAAAATCGTCGGCGGGGCGGAAATCCACGCCCAGCAGATCACGCACTGTGTTGTTGTACTCCGCACGGTTCAGGCGCCGCGCCGTCACTCGCCCCGGTACCGGTTTTGCGGCGGCGTCCGCCCGGTTGAACTCACGCGTGATCCATGCTTCCACCACCCTGGTTTCAGCGGCAACCGGACGCGGCAGACCTTTTGGCGGCATCTCTCCGGACTGCAGTTTCCGGAGGACGGTTTCCCACTGGTCCCTGTCTTTCAGCACGCCCTGCGTGGAAGTATAAGCTTCCAGATTCAGCCCGCCGGAGTTGAGCTTCGCGTTGTGGCAGGAGTAGCAATTCCTGCCAAGAAAGGGCTGCACGGAAGCCTCAAAGGTCTGCCCCGCAGCCGCAACGCACAGGGCAAGAAAGAGCGAAATGGATTTCGTGATCATCATTTTGCAGAAAACAATAACGGCGCGGTTTCCGCCAGAAACTTATGCCACACGGGCCACACATGCGCGCCCGGAATACTGCGGAACGTGTATTTCACTTTATTCTGATCCATCCAGTCCGCAATTGCCTTGTTCGCTGCATAGAGGGAGTCTTCCGTGCCACACCCGAGCCAGATCATCCGATACCTGTTCAGGCCCGCCGCCCCCGCTTTTTCCAGTTCCGCGCGGTAGCTGGCGACACCGCTGAATGCCCCGATGTAACCGAAGATTTCAGGATGGTGCAAGCCGGTCATCATCGCCTCGCCTCCACCCATCGAGAGGCCCAATATGGCCCGATTCGCCGTGCCGGTGAGCACTCGATATTTGGCGTCCACCACCGGCAGCACTTCGCTCAGCAGGTCTTTTTCAAAGCCGGCCGCTTCTCCACCCGCGCCTGCTCCCCTCCCCTGACCGGCAGGCTGCGGAATCATCTGCCGTGCGATGTGGCCGTAGGGCATCACGACGATCATCTCCTTTACCTTGCCATCAGCGAGCAGGTTATCAAGAATGATTTGCGCTCCCCCCGCGCGGGACCACGACTCTTCCGTCTGGGTTGATCCATGCAGCAGATAGAGCACCGGATACTTCGCGGTGCCGTTCTCATAGCCCGGCGGCGTATACACCCGGAACTGCCGGGGCGTGTTCAGAGACTTCGGGTCGTAGGCATGTTCGTGAATAGTGCCATGCGGCACGGCGCGGTAATCGCGGGGCGTGTGAGGGTCGCCAGGGACTTCCACGTAACTGGTATGACCCCAGCGGCGCTCCTCCACGTTCGGATTGGCCGGGTCCGGAATGCGAATCGCTCCATCGACCGCGAAGCCATAGCTGTAAATGGCCGGTTCAAGCGGGCCTACGGTGATGCTCCAGACCCCTTTCTCATCCTTCGCAAGCGACTTCGTGCCTTTCAGGGCAGCCACCATGGTGGGCCCCACCAACAGCACTTCATGCGCATTCGGGGCATAAAGACGCAGGGTCAGAGTGCGATCCGGGTGGACTTCAGGGGAATGGGGAAGGTTGCGCGGGTCGTCGTAGGGCGCGAACTGCTGCTGACCCCACAACGTGGTGCAACTGAAGATCATCAGCCGGACGGCGTGTCTCATAACACGCAATCCTATAACTACGGTAACGATAAAGCAATGGCGAACCCGACCAATAGCGGAGCCAGACGCCGGGTCCGCCGCACGCTTACTTTGAAAGTTCCGTGGTGACTGTGATGGTGGTCTTATAGAGCTTCGAAACCGGGCAACCGGTCTCCGCAGCCTTCACCGCTTCATCGAAGGCGGCCTTCTCCGCGCCCGGGATCACGGCCTTCAGCGCCAGGTGGCTTTCGGTGATGGTGAAGCCGCTTTCCAGCTTTTCGAGCGTGATGGTGCAAACCGTGTCGAGGCTGGTGGCCGTCAAACCTTTCGCGCCCAGCTGGCCGGAAAGCGCCATGGTGAAGCAGCCCGCATGGGCGGCGGCGAGAAGTTCTTCCGGGTTTGTCCCCTGTCCATCTTCAAAACGGGTGTGGAAGGAATAGGGGGTCTCTTTCAATGTGTGGCTGGCGGTGGTGATGTTCCCGGTGCCGGATTTCAGATCGCCTGTCCAGTGAGCTTGCGCGGTACGTTTCATGTATGGTCAGATGCCTCTCCCGGATTGTACGACAGGATTGCACGACTCGCAGTATCGTAGTGAACATGCTTTTGCGCCCTCGCATCGTGACTATCCTCGCCTTGATGCTGCCCGCACTTCTGCTCGCTCAGGGTCGAGGTGGCGGAGTGCCGCCGGTCGCCGCCGCACCTGGAACGGTCAATCGCAGCTATGTCCGTGAGAACTTCACAAACTTTCAATACCGCACTCCGATGCGCGACGGCGTGAAACTGTTCACATCCGTGTACGTGCCTACCTAAAGGAAGTCTTCACGAACAGCAAGACCTAACCCATGATGCTGCAAGCGGCCCGGCTGATCTGTTCGCCCGCGAGAAGTTCATCTTTCTCTGCCAGGACATTCGCGGCCGCTATCTGAGCGAAGGCGACTACGTGGTGATCCGCCCACAGGCCTCGCGCCGGATTCAGACGGTCGCCGGAGCGAAGCGGGAAGTGGTGATAGTTTTCAGTTCCAAACTACAGAAGGGCCAGATGCGGGGACTGCATCAAACGCCGGCGAGGCTGCTATCCTCCCTGAACTCGCGAAAAAAAGGAGAAACCTACCACCCCCGCGCCCGACTTCACCCACACCCAAAATGGCTTCGGATTTTCAGTCGGAGAATTCACCCGCCTGCTGCACCTCAAACAATGGCTAACCACCGTGCGACCACCCCTCCGGCGTGCCGCATAATGGCTCAAACCACCCGTCGCGGCACCCAAAGATTCGGATACATCGTCAGAACCGTCGCCCCATCCTGGTTCCTCGCCGTTGCCCGCATCTTTACCACGCCAAAATCCGGCTTCGACCGCGACGGCGTCACCGACACAATCTCCAGCCATACCCGAAGTGTGTCTCCCGCCCGCACCGGCACCGGCCAACGCAGCTCATCCACGCCCATCCCCAACATCGGCGCGCCCCACGTCGGGTCCGCATCCACCATCAGACGCATCACCACGCACGCCGTCTGCCAGCCGCTCGCCGAAAGCCCACCCACCGGCCCCGGCACAACCGGATCAGGATCCATATGCATCGGCTGAGGATCGTATTCCCGCGCAAATCCGATCAGCGACTCCTGCGTAATCGTGGCGCTCTGCGTCTCAATCGTCTGCCCAACCTCGAAATCTTCCAGATACCGCATAACCTTGACTTACGGTTTTCTCGGCAGATCCTCAGGGAACACCGCATGCCCGTCCGGCGGAGGAAACAAATGCTTCAAACTCTCCAGCCGCTTGCGCAAAAACCGGCTCGGAATCTGCCGGGGCCCCGTCTCCACATCAATGTCACAGCAGAGCCCGTGCAAATAAAGCGTCATCGTATCCCGGAAGCTCTCCCGCGCATAATCCCGGAACGGCTTCCCGTCCTTGCGGGCCGCCATCGGCTTTCGCAGCAAACCCTGTTTTAAACGCCAGCTCCGGTCATCCACTTCCCCATGCACCTCGGCGCTCAACTCCTCCCGCAGCAGCCCGTGCCAGATGTCCTGCACGTTGTCCGGCCACTTCTGCGAAAGCAGAGACGCCAGCTCATCAAACAGGAAGTAGTGATAATCCGCCACCTGCTCGTCCTTCACCGTAAAGAACAGCGTGGCGAGGTCGCCCGAAACCACGCGCGTGGAAAGCACCAGCTTCGCTTCCGCCGGCTTCTTCTCCACCACCGAAACCGGGCCTTTGGCCACGGCTCTTTCCAGATACGGGGCCAGCACAATCCCGATCTTCGGCAGAAACTGCAGCACCGCGGCCGGCAGCGCCGCTACAGGATCGGTGAAATATTGCCGATGGTCCTCTTCGGGCAGCGGAAACAGAGACTGCCAGGAGAATCCGGGGGTGATCGGGGTGAGGGTAGGTCGCAGACGGCGTGCGTGCTCGTCTACCGTGCTCCGGGGACGGCCTTTTACTGGTGGCATTTAGATGAAAAGGGGGAACGATTTGATTGTAACAGGCCGGAACTGCAGACCCAGGCCGGCAGGGGCGGAAAAACGGAAACGCTACTCTGAAGTGTTGAAACCAAATCCCACAAGCGTGCTGGTTTCCGCAGGCGAAGCCTCCGGCGATCACTACGCCGCCGAACTGGTGGAGGAACTGCGCAAACGCTGGCCCGAATGCGTATTCTTCGGTTGTGCCGGACCGAAGATGCGCGCCGCCGGCGTGGAAGCGGTCATTCGCACCGAAGACCTGGCTGTGGTCGGGCTGGTGGAAGTCCTCGAACACCTCCCCCGCATCTGGATGCGCTTTCGGAAACTGGTCGCCGCCGCCAAAACCCGCAAGCCCAATCTCGCCATTCTCACGGACTCCCCGGATTTCAACTTCCGCGTCGCCGCCAAACTCAAGGAACTAAACACGCCCGTCGTTTACCTGGTCGCTCCCCAAGTCTGGGCATGGCGTCAGGGCCGCGTCAAAACCATGCGGCAAATCATCGACCAACTGCTCTGCATCTTTCCCTTCGAAGCAGCGTTTTTCCAAAAACACGCCGTGCCCGTAACCTACATTGGCCACCCGCTGGCAGGCAAAGTCAAACCCCGCCTCACCCGCGAAGAGTTTTTCCGGAAACACAAACTTCCCACGGACCGTCCTTTGATTGCAGTGTTACCAGGCAGCAGACGCAGCGAAGCTTTAAGACATTTACCCGAGCTCAAAAGGGCGGCAAACCTGCTCTCGGAAGGGCGAAAACTCAGCTTCATCCTCCCGGCCTCGCCCACCTGCGGGTATTCGTTTTTCCTGATGCCGCTGGCCGGCAGCCCCATCCGGTCCATTGAGGGCGACGCCTGGGATGCCATGGCCCATTGCGATGTGACCCTCGCGGCCAGCGGAACAGTCACCGTGGAAGCGGCTCTGCTCGGCGCGCCCATGGTCACCTATTACAAAGTGACCGAATTGACAGCGAAGATTCTGCGCGTTCTGGTCAAGCTGCCATTCTTCTCCATGGTGAACCTGATCGCAGAACGAAAAGTAGTTCCGGAGCTCATGCAGGAAGCCATGACCGGCGAAAATATCGCCGCCGAAACGGCCCGCTTGCTGGACAACCGGCAGGAACGCGACAATATGAAGGCGGACCTCGCGCAGGTTGCGGCACTTCTGGCGACAGAAACGAACGTGATGGCGCGCGCCGCAGACGAAGTGGAACGGGTTTGGGAGAGTGCTAAGTGAAGGTATTCAGTCTAGGCATACTGCTGGCGGTCACATCGGCTTTCGGGCAGCAACAACAACAATCGCAAGATGACAAGCGTTCCCGCATCGACGTGGAAAGCTACGTCATCGAGGCCCAGATCGACCCCGAAACACAGACCCTCGCCGCGCGCGTGACCGTCAAATTCATCCCCCTTGATGACCAGGTCAACTCCGCCACCTTCGAACTGAACAACAGCCTGAACATCTCGAAAATCACCGATGGCACAGGCCAGACCATCTCCGGCGCCCGCAACCAACAGGACCACAGCGTCAAACTCTCGTTCGCCCAGGCCCTGCCCAAGGGCCAGCCCGTCACAGTCGTGTTCACCTACGATGGCCGCCTGACCGGTAAAGAAGAATCACCCATCTACGGCATCAAATTCGCCCAAATCGCGCCTGACAGTTCCTTCCTGCTCTACCCCGCCCGCTGGTTCCCCATCAGCGGCTACACCGCCGACCGCTTCACTTCGAAGATGAGCATCACGGTCCCCGCCGGATACCACGTGATCGGC
Source organism: Bryobacterales bacterium (assembly GCA_038319515.1). Lineage (GTDB taxonomy): Bacteria > Acidobacteriota > Terriglobia > Bryobacterales > Bryobacteraceae > BOG-234. The sequence continues at coordinate 5,222 of JBBQDH010000163.1, read as the reverse complement.
AGCGGCAGCACGTCCACCAATGGCCAAACCTCCACCTTCGAATTCAACAAGCCGTCATTCCCCGGCGATATCGCCGTCCTGAAAGGTCAGCCCGTCGCCAACCGCACCGACGGCATCACCACCACCCTCTGGTTCCGTGATGCGGCGTTGCCCTTCGCCAATGCCTACGGAGCCGCCGCCGCCCAGATCGTCACCCACTTCACCAGCCTCTTTGGCCTTGCCCCTTACGCCAACATGACCGTTGTCGAGACCGCCGACGGAGCCCCCAACGGCTACTGCGGCCCCGGCATTCTCTTCCTGGCCCCCCACGCCATCACGAAGGACGTGAACACCAATGTGCTGGTGAACCAGATCGCCCGCCAGTGGTGGCAGGTCGACGTATCCCCCGTCAACCGCAATCATATGTGGCTCGAAAACGGCATGGCCCTCTACGCCGAAGCCCTCTGGACCGAGAAAGAGAAGGGCGCGAACGCGCTCGATCAGCGTATGAAAGACGCCGCCATCACGGCGCTGACAGTGGACAATGTCCCGCTCATCCAAACCGCCCGTCTGGAAGACTATTCCCCCGAATACTGGGCCCTCAGCGCAAGCAAGGGTGCCGTCGTCATGCAGATGCTGCGCAGCACCATGGGTGATGAGAAGTTCTTCAAAGCCATCAAGCTCTTCCTCGAACAGAAAGCCTGGCAATCCGCCACCACCGAAGACTTCCGCAAGGCCTGCGAATCCGTCATGGGCGAGGAAATGCGCTACTTCTTCACCCAGTGGGTCGAGTCGAACGGTGCCCCGGAATTCAAGCTCGAATACACCATCTTCCGCACTCAGAAAGGCTTCCGCGTGCAGGGCAAAATCGCCCAGGATCTCGACACCTTCCGCATGCCCGTCGACCTCCATATCGAAACTGAAGGTAATCCCGAAGACAAGCGCATTGAAGTGATGGGCACCAGTTCAGAATTCTCCATCGACACCTTTGGCAAGCCGAAGAAGATCACCATCGACCCCGGTAATAAGGTGCTCCGCATGAGCCCCCAGGTGCGCGTCGAAGTGGCCATCCGTCGCGGTGAGCAGTTCGCGCAGGTAGGCGAATTCGCCGATGCCCTGAAGGAATATCAGAAGGCGCTCGACACCCAACGCAACAGCTCCATGGCGCACTACCGGGTTGCCGAAATCTTCTTCCTGCAGCACAACTATCAATCGGCGGCGAATGAATTCCGCGAAGTTCTGAACGGCGATTTGCTGCCCAAATGGACCGAGGTCTGGACCCACATTTATCTGGGCAAAATCTTCGATATTTCCGGTCAGCGCGAACGCGCCGTCAACGAATACACCCAGGCGCAGCGCACCCGGGACAACACGCAGGGCGCGCAGGACGAAGTGGGCAAGTTCCTGAAGGCCCCCTACAAAGAAGCCAGCCGCGAAGCGGTATAAATGCCGACGGCGTAAGCCGCCAGGTCATGGAAACTGAACTGTGTGCCCAGCAGGCGGGCAACGGTCCGCACCGCCAGAGAGCCGCTGCCCATCATGTGAGCAGGAATCAGGGTGAGCTGAAAGAGTTCGATAGCGGTCATCACCGCCATCGCCACCCATGCCGTCCGGGCTGATGGCGACCATAGGCGCAGGAATTGATAGACCATCGCGGCGTAGAGGGCGTCGCCCAGGTACTTGTCGATAATCGGCAAACCCGTGTGCACAACCCGCGAGAGAATGCCCGTCGCGATAGTTGCCGCGAGCACCAGCAGTTCACGCGTGCGTGACGGCACCCACTTCCTTGACCAGGCTGGCGGTGAAGGTTTTGGCGTCACCGAAGAGCATGAGCGTGTTTGGCATGTAGTACAGTTCGTTGTCGATACCGGCGAATCCGGCAGCCATACCGCGCTTGATGATCATGACGGTGCGGGCTTTGTAAGCGTCCAGGATCGGCATGCCGGCAATGGGACTGGTGGGGTCGTTCTGGGCAGCCGGGTTGACAATGTCGTTCGCGCCGACGATGAGGGCAACATCGGTCATGGCCATATCGGCATTGATGTCTTCCATCTCGATGAGCTTGTCATACGGGACATCGGCTTCGGCAAGCAGAACGTTCATGTGGCCGGGCATGCGACCGGCGACGGGGTGAATCGCGAACCGGACTTCGACACCCCTTTTCGTGAGGATGTCGTGCAGTTCGCGGATCTTGTGCTGGGCCTGGGCGACGGCCATGCCGTAGCCGGGAATGATGACCACCGATCGTGCGTCTTCCAGAATGGAGGCGGCTTCTTCCGGGCTGGCGGAGCGAACAGGACGTGCTTCGGCGGCGGAGGAGGAGGCCTGAAGCTGCCCGAAGGCGCCGAAGAGCACGTTGGTGAAAGAGCGGTTCATGGCGCGGCACATAATAATGGAAAGGATCAGGCCGCTGGAGCCATCAAGCGCGCCCGCGATGATGAGCAGTTTGTTATCAAGCGCGAAGCCCATGGCACTGGCGGAGAGCCCGGCGTAGGAGTTCAGCAGCGCGATGATGGTGGGCATGTCCGCGCCGCCGATGGGGATGATGAGCAATACGCCAAAGGTAAGGGCGAGGGCGACAAAAGCCGGGAAGATACCAGGTTGGTTGGGGTTTAGAACAAGCGCGACAGCAAGGCCGACTGCGATGACGAAGAGCACCAGATTGACGTAGTTCTGGCCCTTATAAGTGATGGGGCGCGAAGGCAACATTTCGTGCAGTTTGCCGAAGGCCATCAGACTGGCGGTGAAGGTGAGGAAGCCCAGCAGGATCTCGACGGCGAGCGCGGCCATGATGAAGCCGGAGGGGTGGCGATGGTAGTACTCAGCAGTGCCAATGAGCGCGGAGGCGAGAGCTCCGCAGGCCTGTGAGATGGCGGTGCGCTGCGGGACGGCGGTCATGGGCATCAGGACGGCGAGAGGGACGCCGATGGCCGCGCCCAGCAGCAGGGCGACGATGATCCATTCGTAGTTGACGACTTCGTGGCGCATCAGCGTGCCGACGACGGCCAGCAGCATGCCGAGTTCGCCGGAGATGACGCCGCGGCGGGCTGTGGCCGGCGCGCTCATCCATTTGAGGGCGAGGATGAACAGCGTGGCGGCGACTAGATAGAGAGCATGGAAAACGCTCATTTCTTCGCACCAGAGGGTGGGGCCGGTTCCCGTTTCCTGAACATCTTCAGCATGCGGTCCGTGATCAGGAAGCCGCTGACCAGATTGGTGGTGGCGGCGACGACCGCGATGAAGCCCAGGATGCGCGAGAGAAGCGACGCGTGGTCTTCGCCGCTGATCAGGATCGCACCCACCACTGAGATCGAGGCGATGGCGTTGGTGAGCGACATCAGTGGGGTGTGAAGGAGGGGCGAGACCCTCCGGATCAGTTCGAAGCCGAGGAAGGCGGCGAGCATGAAGACGTATAGACCGAATTCGTAGTTCATTTGTTGGCTAACTCCGCAGGCAGCAGTTGGGAAATACGGGCCTGGACGACTTTACCCTGGTGGGTGACCAACGATTCGCGTATGATTTCGTCATCCAGGTTCATGACGACTGCACCGTCTTTAGTGAGAAGCTTCAACAGATTCACGATGTTGGTCGAGTACATCTGGCTGGCGTGGTTTGCCTTCCGCGAAGGCAGGTTCAGGGGGCCGATGATGGTGACGCCATGGTGAACGACGGTTTCGCCCGCGTGCGTGAGTTCGCAATTCCCACCGCGTTCGGCGGCGATATCAACGATCACCGAACCAGGTGCCATCGCCTCGGCCATTTCGGCGGTAACCAGGATGGGGGCCTTGCGGCCAGGAACGGCGGCGGTGGTGATCACCACATCCTGCTCCTTCAGAACCGCGGTGAGGAGTTCGCGCTGGCGTTTGTAGAACGCGTCGTCCATGGCCCTGGCGTAACCGCCCTGCCCTTCCGCAGCGGAACCATCCATGTCGAGAACCACGAATTTGGCCCCGAGACTTTCGATTTGTTCTTTGACGGCGGAACGCAGGTCGTAGGCAGAGACGACCGCGCCCAGACGGCGTGCGGTGGCAATGGCCTGCAGCCCTGCAACACCCGCTCCCAGAATCAGCACCTTCGCCGGAGTGATGGTGCCGGCGGCGGTCATCATCATAGGGAACATTTTGGGTAATGCAGAAGCCGCGATCAGCACCGCTTCGTAGCCCGCGATGCTGGCCATGGAGGAAAGCGCGTCCATCGCCTGTGCACGTGTGATGCGCGGGATCAGTTCCATGGCGAAGTACGAGACGCCAACATCAGCCAGTTCGAGGTTTTCCCGAAGAGCGGTGAGCGGGTCGCCGAAACCGATGACGATTTGCCCGCGTTTCAGCAGAGGAATATCGGAACTGCCGTGATCGGGATTGGCGCCCGGGGTGCGCGCCTGCACGATGATTTCTGAGGCGGAGAAGACTTCGTCGCGGGTGGCGAGACGGACGCCGCGACGGGCGTACTCTTCATCCGTGAAGCCGGCTTCGAGCCCGGCGGAATATTCGATAATGATCCCGAGCTTCAGCTTAATAAGGGCTTCACAGGCTTTGGGAGTGAGAGCAACCCGGCGCTCACCGGGAAAGGTCTCGCGTGGAACTCCGACTGTCACAGTCATTTATGTTTGTTGCTCCGATGATACATGGCGCAGGCAGGCCGACAGGCGAAACCGACTGTCGCACCTGGGCGTTCGATACAATGGCGCGTTAAATGAATCCTTCTGATACAGGTAATCCAAATTACTTTCACAAAGTGGTGGATTGCCAGTGGGCATGCCCCGCTCACACGAATGTTCCGGAGTACATTCGGCTGATTGCACAGGGTCGCTACGGTGATGCGTACATGCTGAATCGGGAGTCGAATGTGTTCCCGGCGATTCTGGGGCGCACGTGCGACCGGCCGTGCGAACCGGCGTGCCGCCGCGGTCGTTTGCCTTCGCCCACCGGCGACGGGGTGATTGAGAAACCGGTGGCGATTTGCCGCCTCAAGCGTGTGGCTGCCGACCGCAAAGGTGACATCAGCGCGCGCCTGCCGCAGGCTCCGGAAAAGAAGAACGGGAAGCGTGTGGCTTGTATCGGGGCCGGTCCGGCGTCTTTGACCGTGGCGAATGATCTGATGCCGCATGGTTATTCGGTCACTATCTTCGAAAAGTACGACAAGCCGGGCGGGCTGATGAGAACGAATATCCCTTCTTTCCGATTGCCCGAACAGGTGCTGACGGATGAGACAGACGCCATCCTCAACATGGGTGTAGACGTTCG
>JBBQDH010000162.1:0-13347 GCA_038319515.1 Bryobacterales bacterium | reverse complement strand
CTGTATTGGCTAAGGCGCCCGATGACGGCTGCGACAGCGTCGCGGGTGTTGACATTGGACCTGGAGGCAAGGTTCGGGAAGAGGTTGTTGCCGGCGGAGTCCAGATAAAGCACGTCCCCGGAATTCTCGTAGTAGGACGGGTTGGTGGTCAGCACGTCATAGGAGTTCGAAAAGGCATTCCGGTTGTTGGAAATCAGGCGGATATTGACGCCTGCCTGAATGTTATGGCGGCCCTTATTCCAGGAAATATCGTCCACGATGTTGTGGACCGGGGTGGTGCGAACGCGGGCGCGGGAGTAGTTGAGCGGCTGGTAGATAAAGCGGAATGCAACCGAGTTGGCGCTCGAATCGCCGCCGGTCGTGATGGCGTCACGCGTCAGCCCGTAGCGGGCTGTGTTGACGATGTTCGGAGAGATGGTCCATGTGTCGCTGACGACCACGCCGAGGGGGTGCGCCCAGGTCTGGGTTTGCGCCGAATCCGGGAAACGCGAAGTCCCGGTGGAAAGGTCGTTCTGATAATTGCCCCGGGCATAGATGGTGTTCTTCGAATTCAGAACGTAGTCGAGGCGGGCGGTGGCTGTGGTTTGCTTTACCGGGGTGGAAGAGTTGAAGCGAATGCCGGAGGTGTTTAGTCCGTCACCGGTGGTAGTGTCGTTCGCGGTGTATTTGGCGGCGGCCGCGGCGAGAATGGCAAGGCTGGCGGAGTTGGTGCCGGGATCCAATTTATTCGCGGAGACGTAAGCGGCACTGATCTGGGACCGGGTCTGGCAGGTGACACCAGAAGGAGTGCCGGAAGGGCAGGAGGGGTCGCTTGCGCCGTTGGCTGAGTAATAACGGATGATGCCCTGACCGAGCGATGGCAGCGGAATCTGGTTGACGACAACTGAGCCCTTGGCTTCGCGGAAACCTTCGTAATTGCCGAAGAAAAAGAGCTTGTCCCTACGGACGGGGCCGCCGATGGAACCCCCGAAATTATTGCGCAGCAGTTTGGGGCGGTCGACGCCCGCCTTGTTGCTGAACCAGTCGTTGGCGCTGGTTTTGGTGTTGCGGTGGTACTCGTAAAGCGAGCCATGGAACTCATTGCCACCGGATTTTGTCAACAGCGCGATTTGCGCGCCGGAGGAACGACCCTGGTCGGCATTGGCGTTGGTGGTGGTGACGCGGAACTCCTGCAGGGAGTCCGGGGTCACGCGGAGGACACTGAAAAAGCTGTTGCCGGAGCGCCCGTCGCCACCGTATTGGTCCTGATCGTTGACATCGACACCATCGAGAGTGACGTTGGCCTGATCGAAGCGCCCGCCATTCACCGAACCGCCGGCAGTAACACCGGCCTGCAGCGAGAGGAGGCCGACGACGTTACGAGCGCTGAGAGGCAGATCACGAACCTGGGTGGCGTTGAACGCGTTGCCGATCGTTGCATCGGCAGTGTTGACCTGGCTGGCCTGCGCGCTGATCATGATGGCCTCGGTCACGGTGCCGAGGTCGGAGAACTTCAGGGTGATGCGGGGGGAGGTGTTGACCAGTACTTCAAAGCGGGTGACGACGGATTTGAAACCCGTAAACTCGGCGGACAGGTCGTAGGTGCCGGGGTTGATCTGGGGGAATGCAAAGGCGCCGGTGGCATCGGTTTTATCGCTGCGGATCGCTCCGGTAGCTTTGTTGGTGAGATTGACGGTGGCCCCCGGGACGAAAGCGTCAGACGGGTCTGTAACCTGGCCGGTGAGAGACGTACTGGTTTGCGCCACACCGGCGACCGGGCATACCAGCAGGAACGCGGCAAGTATGGAACTGATCCGGAATAACTTCATCTTCATTTTTCCCCTCGTATCTGGATGTAAACATTGCGCCTGACCTTTCGGTCAGAAGCGCCACAGCAGCAGCCCGGGAAGAGCGCAGGAAGCGTAATTGGAACCGCAGGCCCGGCACTTCATTGTTCGCGAAGCGGTCGCGATGAACAGCTAAGAACTAAACAGCCGCGCCTGCGCGCGGGTTTCCCCAATATGGGAGAGTTGTAACAAAATGGAGACCCAATTGTCAATGTTGCGGTCGGTGAAGTCAGATACCGGCAATGGATTATTGATCGTTCCTGCGTCGCGCCCCATGCAGGACAAACCACATGAACTCAATAGCGTGGCCCGGGTTCACGAAGGAGCCCTCAACGCCAGAGAGTTCCTGGTGATCGCGCGTGAGGTATTTGACCGGGATGTTGCGTTGGGGCTGACGAGGACTTCGTCGGCAGTGCGGGTAAGCTCCGCATCGGGGACGGCGCGGCAGTATTCGCGAATGCCGTCAACGAAGAAGCAGTCGGAGCAGACACCGGGCAAGGGGTTCGCGGTGGCGGACCACTTATTAAAATCACCAGCTACGGCGAGGCTGGTCGCAAATTTGGTCGGTAGAGGGAAGCGAAGGGGTCACCTGGGGCTCCTTTCGCGGCAGGCACTTACAAGCGTTCGAGGCGGCTCTCCGCATCCCCGAAGTGGTCCAGCTGAATTCCCATCCGGTCCATCAGAGACAGGTAGAGACTGCAGACTTTGCGATTGTCGTCGCCGGCCTTTGCATAGTCGAGCGTGCGACCGGTTTGCAGCGTCCCGCCGAGGCCTCCGGCCAGCACCAGCGGCAGACGCGAGTTATTGTGAGTGCGACCGATCCAGAGGTTAGACAGGAACATCAGGCAGGAGTTGTCGAGCACCGTGCCCTCGCCTTCCGGCATGGAATCCAGCTTCTGCGCGAGGTATGCAAACTGGCTGACGTGGAAGCGCGTGATGCGTTCGTAGCTGTCGGAGTTGTTATCGTGCGAGGCACTGTGGTGGCCTTCCTTCACTTCGAGGAAGGGGTAATACAGGGACGACAGATCACGCGAGATGAGCAGCGAGGCCACGCGGGTCTTGTCGGTTTGAAACGCGATGGCGATCAGGTCGCACATCAGTCGTGAGTGCTCCCGAAGATCTTCAGGCAGGCCGTTGGCGGGGCGGTCCATGGTCCAGGCGGGGCGGGATTTCGCTTTCGCCGCGTCATCGGCCTGGTCCTTGGCTTTGCGCATGCCGTCGACGCGTTTTTCCACTTCGCGGACGCTGGTCAGGTATTCGTCCAGCTTCGCGTTATCGGTGGAGCTGATCTTGCGGCTCAGGCGGTCAGCGCGGTCTTTGACCCGGTCCAGAATGCTGGCATTCAGGGCGCTGCCGCGGTTCTCAAACAGCATGTCGAATGCGAGCGAAGGGTAGCACTCGTTGGGAACGGGCGACTCGGGGCTCTGCCACGAGATGTGGGAGCTGTACGCGAGTGAAAAATTGGATTCGTGGAAGCCGGTAATGGGCTGTTCGCAGGCCAGGACCATGCTGGGCTGCAGGGTTTCCTGGCCGGTGTGGTTGGCAATCATCTGGTCGATGGAGATGCCGGAATGGATGTTGGCGCCCCGTTCGAGGCGGGCGCCTGTGAGCAGACTGCCGGTCTGCGGGGGATGGATTCCAAGCCCCGTCGCACCTTTGTTGAAGAGGCCGTGGACGACGTTAATTTTGCTCTTAAGTGGTTCCAGAGGCGAGAGGGATTTGCCGAGTTTCAGGTCGGCACCCGAGCCTTCGCTGGTCCAGTGATCTTCGTTCACGCCGCAGCCAAGGAAGACGACGCCAAACCGTTTGGGGAAGACGGTTGCGGCGGCAGGCACCAGGGATTCGAAAAACGGCAGCGCCATGGTGACGCCGGCGCCGCGCAGTATCGCTCGACGGGGGATTTTGTGGTCGGGCATGCTTATCTGACATGGTACAGGAAATCGGGGGAGACGAGGAGGCTGGTCACGGAGCCGCGGATGGCCTCTTCGTGCGAAAGGTTGCCTTTTTCACGCAGTTCGCGGTAGTAGGCCAGGATTTCTTCGCGTTCGTCCCTGGCGAGCGGCCGGCGATAGGCGCGGGTGGCGAAGTCCAGAAGGGCTTCGAGGTGGCGCGGTTCTGATTCCGCCCGGGCTCGTTCCACCTGGCGTATCTGAGTATTAATGAGGTCGAAGTGCTCCTGGAAAGCCTTGCGAACGGCTGGATATTCGATGGAGATGGCTTTCAGGTTTTCATCCCGAATGCCTTCGATAACGGTCTGCCTTGTGGAGTCTTCGAAAGTCGGCCGGTCGAGCTTCGCCCCGCGGACGCCGCCGAAGCCGCCGTTGAAGATGAACTGGCGCCAGGTGCGGATGGTGTAGTCGGCAATGAAGTCAAATTCCTGCCAGAGGGTGTCGAGTTCTTTGCGGCCCTGATGGTCGAGGATAAGTTCGCTCAGGGTGGCGTCATCGCGGAAATAGCCCATCACGTTATGGAAACCGGCGCCCAGATAACGGCCCTTGTCGATCGAGTTGATCGGGTAGAAGCGGCCTCGTTCACGCAGGGCGAAGCCTGTGGGGAACACCGCGCCGAAGCGGGCGAAAGCGGATTCGTAGCGCGCACGCTGCCCGGCGGGAACGACAAGGTCCGAATCCTGCGCGCGATCCTTGATAAAGGCCGCAATGGCGTTGTTGACCTGGACCTGTTCCCCTTTCCCGAAGGTGGGGCCCCGGGTGACGATGAACGCGACCGGAGGCGGCTCGCCTTTAACGCGCAGGGCGGAGGGATCAAACTCGCGGCGGTGGGCGGCAATCTCGCGATCGCGCCAGACCGTGAAGGGCTGGAAGTTGGCATTGAGGCCCGGAACGGCGGGGGGATCGAAGAGTTTTTCAGTATGGCTGCGGATGCGGGTGACGAAGTCTCCCATTCGAAGGCAGGCTTCGTGAGCAGCTTCCGGCTGGGCGGGGAGCTCACGCCACATTGCCTGAAGCCTGGCGAGTGGGCCGATTTCTTCGTTTGTTTCAAGCGCTTTCCAGACCATCGCGAGATAGGCGGGACTGACTTTGCGTTCGGCGGCCAGGGAAACCAGGGTTTTCGATGTCGGTGCGCGGTGTTTGTAAAGCCAGGCCGCTTCGAAGTAATCCGCGAACCTGGTGGGCTGGCGGTCGTAGAAGGCCACGATGCGCTGGATAGCGTAGCGTTCACGGTCGGTTTCCACCAGCATTGGGTAGTTTGAAAATCCGAAGCCATTTGGCTTCAGGACAAGGTGATCAGCCACCTGGCGCGCCGCATCCAGGTACTTCGTCATCAGACCAGGCGAGATGGTGAGGGACTCGCCGGAGTTGTCGAAACCGGCGAGATTGGCGGGGTCGACGGGGAACTCGCGGGCCGGGCGGAGGTCAACGCCGGTCAGGTCGCGAATGGTGTAGTTGTATTCAGAATTGCTGAGGCGGCGGGCAGGGACAGGGCCGGGATCACCAACGTTCTTGCGAATCTCTTCGGCACGCAGGTTTACAAGAAAGGAAATAATCTGGCGGCGGGCCTCAGCGGGGGGCTGTGGAGCCTCTTTGGGCGGCATCTCGCGGGCGTTGAGCCGATCAAGAACGAGGGACCAGCGCGGATAGTCGCGGAGGACGGAATCCACCGTGTCGTAGGGCTTTAAGTCAAATTGGGCTGCGGGATTCGTACCGCTGTGGCACCCGACGCAGTATTTAGCAATCAGAGGCCGGACAGACTGGAATGGGGGCGCCGCCAGAAGAGGGAGCGCGACCAGTACGGAAAGCAGTAACCGCATTTGCACCGCAATCATATCATCGCGGACCGAAAATGCGACTCTACGCAGCGTGGTGATTGACGAACGTTGCTAACGCCAGCAGCGGGAAATACAGGCGGTAGTAATGGTAGTTCAGATAAAAGACCTTCGGGAAGCCGGTGCCGGTGGCCAGTTCTTCCAGCCACGAGCCGTTTTCCTGCTGGGTCCGCAAAAGATACTCGACGCCGTGGCGAACGCTGGAACTGTAGGTGTCGCCGCCCGCGATAAGCCCCATCAATGCCCAGGCGGTCTGGGTAGGGGTGCTTTCGGCGGCAGTGTACACGTCGTTGTCGTAGCTGGCGCAGCTTTCACCCCATCCGCCATCCTGATTCTGGATGGAGCGCAGCCATTCGTTGGCGCGCTGAATGTGCGGTTCGTGATCGTCTTCCTGCATCGCGGCAAGGCCGCGGAGGGCAAAACAGGTACCGTAAATGAAGGCGACACCCCAGCGTCCGTACCAGCTGCCATCCGCAAGTTGCGTGCGGGCGAGGTAATCGATGCCGCGTTTGCAGGCGGGGTGATTGCGGTCGAGACCGTTGGCGGCGAGACCTTCCAGCGTGCGCCCGGTGATATCGGCGCAGGTGGGGTCGAGCATCGCGTTGTGATCCGCGAAGGGCACGTGGGTGAGAATTTCCCAGTTATTGTCAACGTCGAAGGCGGCCCAGCCACCATCAGAGGATTGCATGGCAAGCAGCCAGTTAATGACGCGCTTCCGGGTAGCTTCCTGGGCTGCCGGGTTGGTGGCCCGCAGGTGCGGGAAGGCCAGCATGACCATCGCGGTGTCGTCGATATCGGGGTACCAGTCGTTTTCGAATTCGAACGCCCAGCCGGAGGGTTCGGTGTTGGGGCGTTTGATGGACCAGTCCCCTTTGCGACGGATTTCGCGTTTGAGCAGCCAATCCGCAGTGCGGGTAAGAGCAGGGGAATTCGAATACCCGGCTTCGCCCAGCGCATAGGCACCGATGGCTGTATCCCAGACGGGCGAGAAACAGGGCTGGAAGAAAAGAGTCTCGCCGTCATCCACCATCAGGCGGTCGAACTGCCGAGTTGCCTCGACGCGGGCAGGATGGTCGGGCTTATAGCCCAGGACGTCCAGCGCCATGATGGAATACTGCATGGGCGGGTAAATAGCACCGAGGCCCTGCGAATGGCGCATGCGTTCGAGCATCCAGTGCTCGCATTTTCGAAGTGCCGTCTGGCGGATGCGCGCGAAGCCATACTTTTCCCAAAGCTTGAGAATCTTGTCGGACTGGAGGAAGGTTTTGCGCCAGCTCAGCAGGGTACCTTCGTTTTCGATGGTGGTGCTTTTTCCCGGGATGAAGAGCTCTTCCAGGGTAAAGCCGGCAGGCACAGGGCGCTTTGGATCGTGTGCGTGGACGATGGCAAGGGCAACAACGATGGCCCGCGTCCAGGACGACATCTGATACAGAAGCTTGCCGGGCAACAGGAGGATTTCCGGCGGAATGCTGGGGGTACCTTCGCGTGGGTAAAGATCGAAAAGGCTGAGATTAACCTTGGTGTAGGTGTTCGCTTCCTGGACGCCGCCCAGCGCAAGGATGCGTTCACGAAGTGAAGAAAGGCGGGGATCGTCAAACGCGAGGCCGGCGACTTTGAGTGCGAAGTAGGCCTTGACACTGGCGCTGATCTCGCTGGGACCCTTCACGTAGATGTTGAAGCCACCGTCCGTAAGCTGTTGAGAAAGAATACGATCCACGGCCCGGTTGATCTGCCCCCGGTTGGGAGGATTCCAGACCCCGGATTGCCCGGGCGGATGCAGCCAGAGCTGCAACAGAATGTAGTCGGATTCGAGCGTGGTGTCGGCCGTGAGGAAAGCGCACCAATAACCATCCTCATGCTGAAGACCCAAAAGGTATTGGGCTGCCTTCTGCGCGGTTTCGTTAGCGGAGGAGACCAGAGACTCGCTGATTTGCAGGCGTGACGTCATCGACAGGTACTATCGACCAATGCTGACCAGCTGCGAAGCTGCTCCGGCAAGTTCCGGCGGCAGAGAGAACCGCACGTCTTCTTCAATCATTTCGATTTCTTCCAGCTGACCAAAGCCTTCTGCCTGCAGCGCCGCGACAATCTGTTCAACCAGATGTTCCGGGGCGGACGCACCGGCCGTGACTCCGACATTCTTCACACCGTGCAACCAGGCGGGATCGACATCGCTCCAGTCGTTCACCAAAAAGGACTGCACACTATAATTCTGGCCCACTTCGACGAGGCGTTTCGAGTTGGAGCTGTTGTCAGAACCGACGACCAGGAGGAGGTCACAGAACTGCGCCACGCCCTTGACGGCCATCTGGCGGTTTTCGGTGGCGTAGCAGATGTCCTGCGATTTGGGTCCGCGGATCAAGGGGAATCTTTCTACCAGACGCGCCATGATGTCTTTGGTTTCGTCCAGACTCAGGGTAGTTTGCGTGAGATAAGCGACGCGGGTGGAATCTTCAATTTCAAGAGCATCCACGTCTTCCACACACTCGACGAGAACCATTTTTTCCGGGGCCTCGCCCAGGGTACCCACCACTTCATCGTGATTCTTGTGGCCAATCAGGACGATGGTGTAGCCTTCACGGGCGAACTTCACGGCTTCCAGATGGACTTTGGTGACCAGCGGACAGGTGGCGTCAATGATGGACAAGCCACGAAGCTTGCCCTGGGTTCGAACTTCAGGAGAAACGCCGTGGGCGCTGAAAATCGCGCGACCGCCATCCGGCACCTCGGCAAGCTCTTCCACAAACACCGCACCCATTTCACGGAGTTCCTCCACAACGTGCTTGTTGTGAACAATCTCTTTGCGGACATAGACAGGGCGACCGTAAAGGCTCAGCGCGATCTTCACCACGTCAATGGCACGCACCACGCCGGCACAGAAACCACGCGGCTTGAGAAGGAAGATTTTCTTTTCGTCACCAGTGTTTGGGGTGATTGTCTTGAGTGGCATAGGGGGCGCGGGTGAACACCAAGTATATCATCGGGAAAGGTGAAAGCACCGGAGGCCAGGACACGTGAGAGCACAACGATTTGTGGATGGATTCGGCTACGAAAACCTGCGTCTGACCGAAATGCCGGAGCCTGTTGCGGGCACCGGGCAAGCGGTTGTGAGGGTGAAGGCGTGCTCTCTGAACTACCGGGATCTGGTCGTCCTGAAGGGTCTCTATGGGCGCGCAGTGCAGACGCCACTGACGCCGCTCAGCGACGGCGCGGGTGAAGTGATCTCAGTCGGCCCGGGCGTGACACGCGTGAAACCCGGTGACCGGGTATGCGGAATCTTCATGCAGCGGTGGCTGGAGGGGGGGCCGGACGACGAGAAAGCCGCTTCAGCGATGGGTGGTGCAATTGACGGCATGCTGGCGGAACAGGTCTGCCTGGACGCGAATGGACTGGTGCCGATTCCGGAGCATCTTTCTTATGAGGAAGCGGCTACCCTGCCCTGTGCGGCGGTGACGGCCTGGAATGCACTGTTCGTTTCCGGCAGACTGCAGCCGGGTGAGAACGTTCTGGTCCAGGGCACGGGGGGAGTTTCCCTGTTCGCGCTGCAGTTCGCGAAGATGACGGGCGCGCGGGTGATTGCGACTTCATCCAGCGACGCGAAGCTGGAACGCCTGCAGGCAATGGGCGCAGATGCGGTGATCAATTACAAAACGACGCCCGAGTGGGACAAGCCGGCGCGGGCGTTCACGGGTGGTTTGGGCGTGGATCATGTGGTGGAGGTGGGCGGCGCGGGCACGCTGCCGCTTTCCATTAAGGCGGTGCGCCGCGGCGGGCACATCGCACTGATCGGGATGCTGACGGGCGTGGGAGAAATGGACCCGCGCCCCATCCTGCTGAAATCGATCCGGGTGCAGGGAATCTACGTGGGGTCGCGGGAGATGTTTTTGCAGATGAACCGGGCGATTTCCGCGGGTTCACTGAAACCGGTTGTTGACCGCGTTTTCGGCTTCGGGGAGACGGCGGAGGCGATGCGGTATCAGGAATCCGGCGCGCATTTTGGCAAGATTGTAATTTGCGTGTGAGTTCCTGTCTCGGGCAGACCACAGGTGTAACCCATTCGGGCCGGTTAGCGTAGAATGTTAAGAAGTACTCAGAAACAGGGAGACGCCTCCGATGAACTTTTTCCTCCGGCCCGTGCAACGAGCAACCGCGATTGTGGCTGTGGTTGCTCTGCTTGCGCCCGTCACATTTGCGGCTGACAAGAAGAAGAAGAACGACCCCGACGAAATCGGCAACCGCGACGTTGGCAAGGGGATCAATTTCTACTCGATCGAGAAGGAAATCGGCATGGGCAAGCAGATGGCCCAGGAAGTGGAGCGTCAGGCGAAGATTGTCGACGACCCGATTATCGCGGAGTATGTGAACCGGGTTGGACAGAATCTGGTGCGGAATTCGGACGCGAAGGTTCCCTTTACTATTAAGGTGATTGATTCCGAAGAGATCAACGCGTTTGCACTGCCGGGCGGGTTTTTCTTCGTGAATACGGGCGTGATGCTGAATGCCGACAACGAAGCGGAAATGGCCGGTGTGATGGCGCACGAGATTGCGCATGTGGCGGCGCGGCACGGCACGCGGCAGGCCACACGGGGTCAGCTGGTGCAGTATGGCACGTTGCCGCTGATCTTCATGGGTGGCATTACGGGCTATGCGATTTATCAGGGCATGGGTCTGGCAGTGCCGCTGGGCTTCCTGAAGTTCAGCCGCGGGTTTGAATCGGACGCTGACATGCTGGGCCTTGAGTACATGTACAAGGCGGGTTATGATCCGCAGTCTTTCGTGGACTTTTTCGAGAAAGTGCAGTCGCAGGAGAAGCGGAAGCCGGGCAGCATTTCGAAACTGTTCTCCTCGCATCCGCCTACCGACGACCGGATTAAGAAGTCTCAGGAAGTGATTCAGAAGTACCTGAAGGAAAAGCCGGAGTACGTCGTAAACACGAGCGAATTCAACGATGTGAAGACGCGGGTACTGGCCATGCACAACCGGCGCAAAGTGGACGATGTGAAGGACGCAGGTCGCCCGACTCTGCGGCGAAATCCGAACGGCCAGATTGATGCCAACGGCGACGAGAAGGCTCCGAAGACGGATCAGGATGACCGCCCGACGCTGAAACGCCGGGATAATTAACCAAACAAGCAGGTATGAAAAAGCCGCCGGATCTCCTGGGGAGACTGGCGGCTTTTTTGTTTCAGCGTTCGATTTCGTCGTCAGGAGAATCGAACACGTCTGCGGGCTTCACCACGATATGCGGGTTTGGAATTTCGGGGAAGCCCACTGCATCCCGCCGCCCCTGATTGGTGTAGGGTCATGCCTTATTGAACCGGGGATCAAGAACCCAGATATGTGGAACGCCAAACGCAAGGATTTCGGAAACCATGTTTCCATCCGGGACATGCGGTCTTCAGGAGACAGGATTTCGATCCAGAGGAGCGGCGGCTCACGAAGAATGCGGCCATGAATCCGACGGACTGTCACGGCTATATCAGGCATGCGAAAGCGGTTCGCGGAGAGTTGAACCCGCAGTCCGGGAAAGACGTGAATCCCGGGGATACGGCGCTGATTTCAGAGCAAAGCGGCCAAAGCCATTTGTACGCCGGAGTGGTCGGATTCGCCCCTATTGCGTTTGATCAGTTCGCCGTCGGCGCACTCGCACTCGACTTCGTGGACTGTCGCGAGGTATTCTTCCACCGGGATCAGCGAACCGACTGCCATCCGGACAAGGGTACCGCAAAACCTCTGTTCGGGTTCGCCAGTGTCAGAAGTGCCGCGGGAGGGCGCCGGGATTCGGCCAGAGCGCCAGGCGGTCGCCCGTTCCATCTGACTGGAATGCCATGAGCAGCCGGACGTACTATGATGACGGGGTGACAAAGCCAACAGCTGTACCGCCGTGGCGAATCCTCCGCGGGCTGGCTGTTTCCGGCTTTCTGCTGGCGCTGCCCGGAGGGTTGCTGCCCGTCTGGGGCTACCACATCCGGGCCGATTTCGGCACCGCCGCCAACTACTTCGGAGTTTTGGGCGCGGGCATGACGGGTGGAGCGCTGCTGGGTATTCGCCTGCGCAAAAAGTATGCCGTGGAGCACCTGCTGGCGGGTGGCTGTTTTCTGGGCGCAGTCTCTCTCCTGTTGCTTGCTTTGGCATCCCCTTCAGCGGGTTTTTGGTACCAGTGCCTGGCCTTGCTGCTGACAGGTGCCGCAGCCGGGGTGATCAATACGTCGGTATTTGAGAGCCTCGCCCAGACCTGGGAATCCGACCCGGCGGGGATCACGCTGACCGGAGGTATCTTCTTTGGCCTGGGCAGCGTGGTTTCCGCATGGCTGATGTCGAAGTGTCTGGACAGCATGCTGGCCCCGCGCCTGTTCGCACTCGCAGCTTTGGTGACGGGCGGCGCGGGGGTGTTGTTCGGGCGCGTGCCATTGTCACGCTACTCACCGCGACTGCTTCCGGTTTCTGAAGCCGTGAAAGATCTGCGCAGCGTGATGGCGATCTTCTTCGCGCTGCTGCTGTTCTTCCAGTTTGCCAGTGAATGGTCCATTGCCGGCTGGTTGCCGGTATTCCTGATTGACCGGCTGGGCCTGAGCCCGGAAACAGCGCTGCTGCTCCTGGCCCTCTACTGGCTCGCGCTGACCGCAGGGCGAGTGATTACGGCCAGACTGCTGCCGGTAGTGCGGCACCAGCGATTGCTGGCCATGAGCGCCAGCTTTGCACTGTTCGGCTGCATCTGCCTGCTGCTCGCGCCAACGCGGGGCGGCATGATCGTCGGAATTCTTCTGACAGGGGCCGGGTTCTCGGCAATCTATCCGCTGGCCGCCGAACGGATTGCGACCAGGTTCTCGTACTATCACCCCGGCTACTTCAACGGGATCTTCACATTCGCCATGCTGGGAGGGATTCTGGCTCCGTTTGTGCTGGGGCATATAGCAGCCGTGGCTGGTCTTCAGGTGATCCCTCTGGCGGCCATGATGAGCAGTTGCGCGGTGTTTACGTTAGTGCTGCTGATCTGGCTGGGCCGGAAAGTTTCGGGCTCCTGACGCCGTTCTGTTTGCGGTAAGATAGAAGTGTCTTTGAAAGGTGGCCGTTTACATGTTTCCGCAAAGCTTACAAACTGCTGGTCTTGGTGGCCTTTCCGGTACCGAGCTCATGGTCGTTCTGGGAGTCGCCGCGCTTTTGTTTGGCGGTAAGAAGATTCCGGAATTCGCCAAGGGGCTGGGTGAAGGAATAAAGAACTTCAAAACAGCCATGAAGGCCGAGGAAGAAGCGCCTCCCGTAGAAACCAAGAAGCAGGCCTAAGCTTCACACGCTGCCGGCAAGACGGGCGGCAAAACGGGTTCATATCCGGTCGGGCAAAACTTTTAACAAAACCGCTGCTGAGTACGCAGCAAAAGAAACCCCGCAGATTCTTCCCCTCGTCATTGACGGCGGGAGGAAGAAACTGCGGGGTTTGTGTTTAGTGGCCTTGTAATGCGGGACTACTTGGCTTTTTTGGTCGCTTTGGCGACGGCTTTGGCAACGGCTTTGGCAGGTGCCTTGGTAGTAGCTTTGGGCGGGACGATCGAGTCCTTCGCGGCTTTCGCAACGCGGAACTTCACAACCTTTTTGGCGGGGATCTTGATGGATTCGCCGGTCGCCGGATTGCGACCCATACGGGCTTTGCGATCCACACGAACCAGTCTGCCAATGCCGGGCAGCACGAAAACACCGTTCTTCTTTACTTCGCTTACCGCGAGGCCGGAAAGAGTATCC
>JBBQDH010000161.1:0-13401 GCA_038319515.1 Bryobacterales bacterium | reverse complement strand
ACACCGCATGCCGAACCATGTGACCCTGACGCTGCCTCCGCTCAGTGTGCTGATTTTAAAACCGGTGCGCCCTGCGAAGCAGCTGGAGGAAGAAGCGCAGCTGGAGGCAGAATAAGTGGCGGGCAGCTATGACGCGATTATTGTTGGCGGCGGCCACAACGGACTGGTAACGGCTGCATACCTGTCGAGGGCCGGGAAGCGGGTTGTTGTTTTGGAGCGGCGGGAGATCCTGGGGGGCTGCGCCGTTACCGAAGAGGTCTGGCCGGGCTACAAAGTCTCCACCGGCGCGTATCTGATCAGCCTGCTGCAGGAGCGGATTGTGCAGGAACTCGAACTGGAAAAGTTTGGGTATAAAGTTTTGCCCAAAGATCCCGCGTTCTTCTCCGCCTTCCCGGACGGGCGTCATTTGTTTTTCTGGCAAGACGAAAAGAAAACCCTCGCTGAAATTGCCAAGTTTTCCAGGCGCGATGCCGAGGCATTTCCGAAGTATGAGGCGTATCTGGAAAGCCTGGCCGTGGTGGTGGAATCCCTGCTGCTGGTCACGCCGCCCGAACTGCCTCCGAAGAGGCCGGGCGATTTCATTGAGTATCTGAAATTGCTGGCGCGTTTTCGAAAGCTGGGTCCGCGTGAGATTGCCGGCCTGGTGAAGATCTTCACGCAGAGTGCCGCCGATCTTCTCGACGAGTGGTTTGAATCGTCGGAGATCAAAGTTACGCTGGCGACGGACGGTGTGATCGGGGCGAATGGCGGGCCGCGCTCAGCAGGCACCGCGTATATTCTGATGCACCATTGCATGGGTGGCGTGGCGGGCAAGCGCGGGTTGTGGGGCTTTGTGAAAGGCGGGATGGGCGCGGTTTCGGAAGCGATTGCCGCTTCGGCCCGGAGTAAGGGCGCGGAGATTCGCACCAATGCCGCAGTGCAACGTGTTCTGGTGCGGGATGGGCGGGCCTACGGGGTGGTGCTGGAGAATGGCGACGAACTGCATGCTCCGGTGGTGGCCTCAAATCTGGACCCGAAACTGACTTTCCTGAAGATGCTGGAGGCGAAGGAGCTGACTCAGGAGTTCCGCGCGTCGATTGAGCATTTCCGCGTGGAAGGCACTTCGCTCAAGATGAATCTGGCGCTCGATGGCCTGCCGGATTTTCTGGCGCTGCCCGGCACTCCAGGCCCGCAGCATGGCGCGACCATGCATTTGTGCCCGTCCATCGAGTATGTGGAGCGGGCGTGGGATGACGCGAAATACGGGCGACCTTCTCACAATCCGCTGCTGGAGATGACGTGCGCGACCATGTATGATCCGGACCTCGCGCCGCCGGGCAAACACATTATGGGAATCTTTCTCCAGTACGCCCCTTACACCCTGCGTGACGCTCACTGGGACGATCTTCGCGAGCCCTATGGCGACCGTGTGCTGGAAGTGATTTCGGAATATGCGCCGAACATGCGGGACATTGTGCTGGAACGTCAGGTGCTGAGTCCGCTGGATCTGGAGAGGCGATTTGGCATCTCCGGCGGGAATATTTTTCATGGTGAGATGGCGCTCGATCAGATGTTTGTGCTGCGCCCGGTGGCAGGTTACGCGCGGTATCGGACGCCGGTCCGGGGGCTATATCTGTGTGGTTCGGGTGCGCATCCGGGCGGCGGCGTGATGGGCGCGCCGGGGTTTAACGCGGCACGGGAGATTCTGAAATAGGACATGTCGAGAGCACGCAGACAATTTCTGAGCGGTATCTCCGCCGGTTTCGTGGCGGCGCTTGCTGCCTGCCGAAAGGCTCCCGGGAAGGCGGCGGAATTGCCGGCCGGTGCGCCGCCGGCTTTCGGCACCGCGCCGGGAGTCGGGCCCGCGGTTTCGGCGAATACGTTTGCGGAGGCCGGGAAGCTGATGCAGGTGGAGATGACACCTGCGGAGCGGCAAGTGGCGGCGGATCTCTGGCCGCGAAGTATCGCTCCGGTATACGAGCGCCGCACCGGCCCGCGCAAGCTGGCTCTGGATCCGGCGATTGCGCCCGCAGCCGTCTGGAACCCGGTTCTGCCGGGTGAATCGGTGCCCGGTGGCGTGGATCGTTTCGTTCGGTCGAAGGCAAACGGAGTGGGGGTTCCGGAGAAAGATGAAGATATCGCCTTTGCACCCGTCGCGTCGCTCTCGCACTGGATCGAATCGCGAAAGCTCACTTCGGAACGCCTGACCGGAATTTATCTGGAGCGCCTCCGTCGGTTTGACCCGAAGCTGCGATGCGTCATTACGCTGACGCCGGATCTGGCGCTGGCGCAGGCCAAATTGGCGGACAGGGAAATCGCGGCAGGCCGCTATCGCGGGCCATTGCACGGGATTCCCTGGGGCGCGAAAGATCTTCTCGATACCGCCGGAATTGCCACCACCTGGGGGGCGGAGCCCTATCGGAACCGAATCCCCACAACCGATGCGGCGGTGGTGAAGCGGTTGCACGACGCTGGTGCGGTGCTGCTCGCCAAGCTGAGTCTGGGTGCCCTGGCGTTGAACGATGTCTGGTTCGGCGGCCAGACGATGAACCCCTGGTTGCCGGAAGAAGGGTCTTCCGGATCGAGCGCGGGTCCAGGAGCGGCAACGGCGGCGGGGCTGGTTGGGTTTTCCATCGGCAGCGAAACCGGAGGCAGCATCGTCAGCCCTTCCATGCGGTGTGGTCTGACGGGGTTGCGGCCCACTTATGGGCGGGTAGGCCGAACCGGTGCGATGACGCTGTGCTGGTCACTCGACAAACTGGGGCCCATGACTCGCGGTGTGGAAGACGCGATGCTGGTGCTCAGTGCGATCAGCGGACGCGACTCCGGGGATGTGGCCAGCGTGCCTTCTCACCTCGATTTCAACGCGGGGGAATCCGTGCAGGGGCTGCGCGTGGGCTATATTCCGGCATGGTTGAAGGAGAGCCCCGCCACGGATATTGATCGGGCTGCGCTGGAGACAGTGAAAAAGCTGGGCATGATCCCGGTGCCGGTGTCCCTGCCGGACTGGCCTTACAACTCTCTGAATCTGGTGCTGTTTGCCGAAGCGGCAGCGGCGTTTGAAGAATTGACGCTGAGCGGCGGCCTGAAGGAACTAAAGTCACAGGTCCCGGATGCCTGGCCGAATCTGTTTCGTCAGGCTCGCTTTCTCAGTGCGGTGGATTTCGTCCAGGCGGACCGGCTGCGGCGCCGGGTAGCGCAGGAGATGGCGCGAATCTTCAAAGACGTGGACGTTCTTCTTGTGCCGTCTCTGCGCGATGAAATGCTGACGATCAGCAATTTCACAGGACATCCGTCTCTTACGATTCGGGCGGGTTTTGTGACGGTCGCCGAGGCCAGAAGCGACTGGGCTCCGGATCCGGCGCGACCGCCCGCGAAGTTCTCCCCGCCCCGGCGCGTGCCGCACGGGATTACCCTGATCGGACGTCTGTTCGGTGAAGGCGTCCTCGGCCAGGCCGGTATCGCGCTCGAACGCGCCTTTAACGTCGCGGCTGAACGCCCGGACGGGTTCTGATCCAACAGGCTAAACGGCCTGGCGCACACCGGACGGCACTTACTGCACCGCAATTGCTGACGATTTGGCTGCCGCGCCGCCGATCGTCAGGGTCACCGGCTGCGTTCCGGCTCCGATATTATTCGGCACCGTCACGTTGATTTGATAGAGGCCCGGTAGCCCGGGCGTCAGTCCGCTGAACGCCACCGCCGCAGGCTGGCCGCCAATGGTCACGGTGGGCGGAGTGGTGGTTTGCGCAAGCACGGAAAGCGAGGCCGCATCGCCTGATTCGGGCTGGTTGCTCACTGCCCCCAGTCCGTTGGCGAAAAGTGCGATCAGTTTCCCCCGCTTCGCTGCGTTGGTGGCAGTGATCACCGGATTCGCGGCATTGAGCGGATCAATTGCGGCCACCACTCCCGGTGCTATCTCGAAGAATCCCGGGGCATAGTTCGCGATCGGCACGGTGACGACATTGCCCGGAATACCGTTGATGGTGACCTTCACCTGGGCCGAAGTTTGCCCCTGGAGTTCCCAGGGAACCTGCGCATTGACTTGCCCGGTACTGATGAAAACCAGATGGGCCGGGACGCTGAGGCCGGCCGCCGGAACATCGAAGCTGACGTTGACGAAGTTGATAGACGCGGGAAGCTTCGCGGTTGTTGTGACGTTGGTCTGGTCGCTCAGTCCGGTTCCGTAGATGGAGAAATAGGAGCCGGGGGCCAGGGGCGATCCGTCATTGGCAGCGGCGGCGTTCACCACGCCACCCGGCGCGATCGCAGGCGCATTCCGCACGTTGCCCGAAAACGTAAATTCGAACTGGTTCTGGTTGGAACAGGCGTTGAGGCAGCCTTCCACCGAATATGTGCCGGGTTCGGAACCCAGGGTTGCCGTGGCGTACGCGATGCCGTAAGCATCCGTCACTTTCGAAACCTTGCTCAGGGTGACTGGTGCACTACCGGCATTGACCTGGAAGGTGACGGCGGCGCCCGCCAGAGGGACGCCGTTGGCATCGTTGATTTGAAATGCCAGGAACTCGTCCGGGATCATTTTCCCGGTGGCGGCGTCATTGCCGGAGCCCAGCAAAGGAGTCAGGTTGGCCGCAACTTTACTACCCACAAGGAACATCCATGGGATTCGCAGGGTTTGGGCGGCTCCGCCAGCCACCGTAATGGCTCCATAGTAGAGTCCCGCAGCAGGAGCGGTGCCGGAGAGCAGAACATTCAGCGTGTCCGTTGCGCCGGGTGCCAGCGTGAGGGTGGTCTTGTCCAGCGTGACTTTGGCGGCC
Source organism: Bryobacterales bacterium (assembly GCA_038319515.1). Classification (GTDB taxonomy): domain Bacteria; phylum Acidobacteriota; class Terriglobia; order Bryobacterales; family Bryobacteraceae; genus BOG-234. Next base: position 8,644 of record JBBQDH010000161.1, on the reverse strand, counting down.
GTCGACGATGCGGTGGAAACGACCGCGAAGGTCAGGCTCAGGTTGGCCGCGCCTGTGTTCGACAGGGTAAGCGGAATCATCTGTGAGGCCGCACCTGAGGCAAGCACTCCGAACGACACCGTGGAAGGAACGGCGGTCAGGTTTGTCTGAATCGCGAGATCGGCTGCGACTTTGCCCCCACCCGTTTGCAGCACGTCCAGGGGGTCCCCCGAATCGTCCGTCAGCACGTCCTGGGTGGCGCTGTTCACGAGCGCGGATTTGATTTGCGCCGCTGAATACTCGGGATGCCTTTGTTTGACCAGCGCAGCCGCCCCGGCGGTGAGTGGCGTAGCGAAACTGGTTCCCGCTGCCGCGATATAGCCGTTGGAGCTGTAGAGTTCCCCCAAAGGGTCGAAAGACTGCGCGCCCATGTACATGAGGTCGCCCTTCTGTCCTCCACCGGCAACGGCCAGAAGATCCGGCTTGATGCCGTTTGCTCCAAGGGAGGGGCCCGTGGACGAGTAATAGACCAGTTGATTGGCGGGTGACACAGGCACCTCTGATCCGGATGGATCAATTGTGGCCGTGTAGCCTGGGTTGACGCCGAGGAAGGTTTTCAGGCTGACGCCATCGGCATTGTTGATGAGGACTGCCGCCTGGCTGAAGTTGCTCAGTCCGGTGGGCGAGTAAGGGAACGCGCCGCCAGGATAGTCGTAGAAGATAACACCCGCAGCGCCCGCATTCACGGCATTGGTCATTTTGGCTTCGTCCGTGCAAAACACGTTGTCCGCGGGACCCATCTGGATGAGAGCGAAAGACGCGGTCAGCGAACCTGGCGGCAGCGCCGCGCAGGCGTAGCCGTCATTGCCCAGCCGGGCCACGTCTGCCAGTGGCGCGGCCTGCGCACCGGCGACGGGATTGGAAGAGTCACCCGGTTGTGCCGCAACTGCCGCCAGGTTGGACGGTACGTTCGAACCCGATAGTCTTACGGCGGGAAGGAAACTGTGCGAATTGGAGACCCCGCCGACCGAAAGCACGGAGGGTGCGGTGGCGGGAGAAGCGACGGAACCAAAGGTCGGGTAGGTGAGCCCGTTTGCCCCCGCATTGCCCGCGGCGACGATAATCAGCGGCGCCCCCTTCATTCCGGCGGCTTTCTCGAAGGCGGAAGCCGCAAGGTCGCAGGGCACTCCGGCTGCCTTGCCGCATGCCGCGCCGGTGTCGAGCGGCCCGGTGAACGCAGGGCCTCCGATGGACATCGTGACAATATCCATGCCGTCATTGATCGCGTCGGTAAGCGCCGAGATGAGCACGTCGTCAGTGGTGAAATCGTTTATCTGCGGCGAGCCAAACACCTTATAGCTGCCAAGCCAGGCCTTTGGTGCCATACCTGTGATGGTGAAGCCGCCGGTGCTGGTATTTCCGGCGACGCAGGTGGCGACGGCCGTGCCGTGGCCGCTGTGATCCCGCGCGGAATAGTCGTCCGGACGTGAGATCGCGGGGTTGATGGTGCCTGCTCCCAGCGCCAGAAACCGAACGTAGCTGCGGGCGACGATGACTTTACTGTTGGTGAAGTTGGTGCAATTGGCCGGTGTATCGCATTTTGGAAATCCCGCCGGGGCGTCGAGCGTGTCGTCTTTCAGAGAGGGGTGATTCTGGTCGATACCACTGTCGATTACTCCGACCCTGATCCCTTTTCCGGCGTTTGGAATCCCGCCCAGCAGCCCCCACGCGGTTCCGCTGTTGCCGGTGCTGTTCAGCATTTGAATCGCCTGGTTCAGGCTTCGTTTGTACCGATGCAGCCGGACGACTCCGATGACACCCGGCAGGCTGGCCAGTTCGCCCTCCTGATCGGGAGTTGCGATGACGAAAACGGCGTTCACCAGCAGACTATTCGCGCCGGCAATGCTGAAGTTACGCGCCGCCAACTCACGGGTTAGCGAATTCTGTCTGGCTTCAATCTGCGCCCGATAGTTCAGGGCCGCAGCCGACTGCAGTTCGGTGCGAACCGCAAAGCGTGCGGAAATCGGCGGATCCGCCATCACCAGTGCATAGCGATCGGCAAACTGCCCAAAGAGGGGCAATCCCGAGAGGCACAAGACCGCTCCGCAGAAAACTGCCCGACTAAAATCTGACTTACAGCTTTTGCGCAATACGGTCTCCTCGCATTTCCTATAGCTTATCGGTCGAACGTAAAGTGAATCGTATAGTGGCCCGGGACTGCCTGGCCATTTTGTGTCGCGGGCTCGAATCGCCAGCTTCGCGCGGCCCGCTGAGCGCGCCCTGTGAGGTAGGTTTGGAGGCCAGGAGCAGGTTTTACGGTTGGTCTGGAGGAGACGACGCGCCCGTTTTGATCAATCGTAACCCTGACATCAATCCCGATTCGTCCCTTGATCCGCCCGCGAACTCCGGCACCGAGGGAGGGAGCGACCCTGAACTTCACCTGCGGCGGCAAGGCAGCGGGAGCAGGGGCGGCAGCGGGAACCGCGGACTGCAGGATACGAAACGACTCGGCGCTGACACGTCCGTCTTTCGCGGTCGCCTCCAGCCGGAATGTGATGTCTTTACTCCGGGGACGGAAGTGGGTCTCACCGGCATCCAGGTCCTGGGCTGGAAGATCGGGCGTGAAGTGCTCCTCGCCATCCTGCACGAAGAGCCGGACGCCGGCTGCGTCGTGCAACATGGTGGCATCGCGGTTCCAGGAAATTCGCCAGAGGTCCTTGGCGGGATCGACAAAGAGGCCCAGAGGGCGGGGTTGGCCAGGCCCGACCGGGGCAGGCAGCGGAACACCCTTTCGGGGCTGGAATTGGGTGAAGAGCCCCAAAAGACTGCCGATCAGTACGATTGCCCCCAGAAACGGCATCGAGCGCCGGAGCCAACCGCGCTCCGGCTCGTCAAGTTCGGGAGCCGGCTGACGAGGTGGCAACTCCCGAGGGAGGCGGGGAACTGGCGGGGAAGCTTCAAAATCCGCGACGACGCGGGCCCGGCTTTGGGCAGATACCGGGGCAGAGATTGAGGCAGAAAAGGGAACGCTGAAGTCAGGGAGCCCGGCGGCTACATCTGTTCCGCGAACAAACACTTCGGCGACCAGGGAAGCTCGGGAATCCGGGAAGATCCGCACGAAGATTCCGTCGAACTCTGCTCGGGGCAATGTTGGTGCTTGTGGGCCTGGTGTGGCCTGAGCGGTCCCGAGGAGATCCGGGGCCACGGGAATTTTGTCACTAAAGCGTTGATAACGCTGGATGATGAGTACGGTTGGCGTTTCTGCGGAGTAGTGGCCAAACAGCCAGAACTCTGCCACGCAATCCGCTTTTTCCTGGAGGTCATGGACGATTCCGGTGATGACTTCCGGTTGAAACCTGACAGCCGCAAGTGCGGGTACCGTTTGGCGCGCCTCGAAGTCCAGCTGCATTTTCAATCTCTCACTAATCCCTTGTGACGCGTGTAGTTCCCGGAGGGTTCTCCGCGTGCAGCCAACTGAACGATATTTAATGCTGCGCCACTCCTGTTCATGGCTACCCTAACCATTCGGATACAGGAAGTTCACGGAACTGTCATGTGTGGGGCGGTAGCATGAACTATATCGGTTTTTCCTTATGAATAAACACACCGTGCGAATCGCCTTTCTGCTCGCACTGCCGCTGACTTCCGGGCTCTTTGCTCAGACGACTGCCGGCTTTGGAGCAATCAACGGAGTCGTCACCGACGCCAGCGGGTCTGTCGTACCCGGCGCGAAGGTTGTGGTCGAAAACCTTGACAAGGGTATTAAGCGCGAGTTGGAATCCAACGGAAACGGCGCATTTGCCGCGTCCACGCTGGTTCCGGCCGCAGGGTACAGCGTCACCGTTTCCAAAACCGGATTTGCCAACTACGAAGCGAAGAAACTGTCGCTCGCAGTCGGTCAGGTGATCGCTCTGCCGGTCAAACTGAATGTCACTTCGGCCGCTACATCGGTCGAAATCACTGACGCCGCTCCGATCGTGGAAAACGAGAAGACGGACGTTTCGCAGGTTGTCAGCAGCCGACAGATTTTGGACCTTCCGGTGAACGGTCGTCGCGTGGATGCTTTCGTGCTTCTGACGCCGGGCGTATCGGCGGACGGTCCCTTCGGCCTGATTTCGTTCCGTGGAAACCCCGGCGGAAATGCGTTTCTGACCGACGGTAACGACACCACGAACCAGTTTTACGGTGAGAACGCGGGCAGAACCCGCACGGTGAACATCGCCCAGGACGCAGTGCAGGAGTTCCAGGTGGTCTCCTCGAACTTCCTTGCCGAATACGGCAAAGCTTCAGGCGGCGTAGTGAATACTGTCACACGCAGCGGCGGGAACAATCTGAATGGCACGCTGTACTGGTTCTTCAGGAACCGGACATTGAATGCCACCGACATTACCGCGCAGGGTGTGAACCCCCCGGAATGGCGTCACCAGGCGGGAGCCAGCATCGGCGGCCCGATCATCAAAAACAAGCTCTTCTACTTCTTCAACGGCGAACTGCAGCGCCGTAATGAGCCGATCGTCTCTTCGAACCTGCTGACGGCGACATCGGCCAGTGGTCCGTTCGATGCCAGCCTGAACCTCCGGGCTAACGGCTGCAACACGGCCGTGGGTGGAGTGGTTCCCTCAGCCGCCCAGTGCTCCGCCGCCGCAGCTTATGTCGTCAGCCGCATCAAGACGCAATTGGTGGACCGTACATCGGACATTAACCTGATGTTCGGCAAGCTCGACTATCGCCCCAACGACAAAAATTCCATCAGCCTGAGCGCGAACTACCTGGATTTCCGTTCGCCGAACGGTATTCAGACAGCGCTTTCGTATCCGGACGGCTCGGGCATCGGAAACAATGCCGATACCAACGTGTTCGACCGCACCGCGCGCGCCGAATGGACACTGGTTCCGACGGCTACCTCTGTGAACTCCCTCCGCTATGGACTGTTCATTGACCGCCAGCTCGACCCGGCCAGCGCCAGTCTGATACCTGCGTTTGGCCCCATCTCGCTCAGCGTGACCAACACCGGCGGCAACCTGGCTGTTCCGAACGGTTACCCCCGGCTGAACCCCAGCGAAACGCGGCATCAGATTGCCGATACCTATTCCTGGAACAAGGGATCACATTCGCTCAAATTTGGTTTCGACTACACCCACGTGGAAGATTATGTTTCCCGGCTTGGCAACCGCTACGGGACCTACTCCTATCCTTCTTTTTCGGCGTTTGCTCTGGATTACAGCGGCAACACCAACCGGACACGCAACTACAACTCCTATTCCCAGGCGTTTGGCAATCCGATTGTAGACACCAGGCTGAAGGAAATTTCGTTCTTCGTGCAGGACCAGTGGCATGTGACGCCGAAACTGCTGATCAGCCCGGGCCTTCGCTATGAACGCACCTTCCTGCCGCAGCCGTCGCTTTCGAATCCGGCCTGGCCTCAGACTGCCGTGATTCCGCAGACCAGCAAGAACTTCGGACCGCGCATCGGCGTGGCTTACACAATCAACAACAAGACTGTGGTCCGCGCGGGTTATGGTGTGTTCTTCAACCGTTACACCTCTTCCACGGTTGAAAATGCGTTTCTCACCAACGGCCTCTATCAGGCCAGCTACAGCCTCAACACGGCAGCCCAGATCACCGCCGGCGGCCCGGTCTTCCCGAGCCCGCTGGCTGCACAGCCGTCGGGTATTACCGGCGCTTCCACAATTCTGTTCCTCGATAAAAAATGGCGTAACCCGTATTCCCAGCAAGGCACGCTCGCGGTGGAGCGGCAGATCGCGAAGGATACGAGTCTGACGGTTTCTTACGTCTGGAGCCTTGGTCTGCATTTGCTGCAGACTCGTGACGTGAATGCCGCCGCGCCCACCACAAGCTACACCTTCCCGATTCTGAATACGGCCGGCAGCCAGGTCGGTTCCTACACAACGCCGCTTTACACCACGCGCGTGAACCCCGCTTACGGTGGTGTTTACCAGCTGGAATCAGCCGGCAAGAGCTACTACGACGGTCTGCTGGTTCAACTGAACAAGCGTTTTTCCAACTCCTTCATGGGCAACGTAGCCTACACATGGAGCCACGCAATCGACAATAATCAGGGTGGCGGCGGGAACACGCTGTTCGGATCCACCTTCGCTACCTCGGTGTTCAACGGCGACTATAACGGAGAGAAGGGCAACAGTTCCAGCGACCAGCGCCATCGTCTGGTGGTCAACGGGATCCTGGCGCCGACGTTCACGAAGCGGACCGACTGGTTCTCTGCCAACTTCATCAACGGCTGGCAGCTTTCTGTGATTGAACTCGCAGGCACTCCCTACGGCATCGCGCCCACCATCAGCACGCGTGATCGCCCGTTTCTGGCGAACGGTACATCGATCAGCACTCTGAGCACCAGTTCGCTGAACGGTCTCGGCGGTTCCAGCCGCGTTCCCTTTGAAGACCCGGCCTTCCTGAAGCTGAGCAACATTTTCAAGACGGACGCCCGCATTCAGAAAGCCATTTCGATCACCGAAAAGGTCAAGCTGAATTTGTTCTTTGAAGCGTTCAACGTGTTCAACCACGTACTTGTGCAGGGTTCCGGAGCCAGGGTGGCGCAGCAGTACACTGCTATCCGCCAGACCTCCGGTGCGTTGAACAACGTGACTGCACTGGTTCCCAACGCTGCTTACGGTTTGATCTCGGCTACCTCTGAATCGCTGAATGGCACCACTGCGCGGCGTGCTCAGGTGGGCCTTCGCATTCTGTTCTAACCGGTAATTGCAACTCACTCACCGGGCCGGGATTCTTCGGAATCCCGGCTTTTTTGCGTGTACAGGGATTCTTCGGAATCCCGGCTTTTTTGCGTGTGTGGAACTCTACCAGCGGAGGAGGACCAGCTCTGAGCAGAACCCCGGTCCCATGGCAGCCAAAACGCTCCAGCAGCCGGGTTCGGGCCTGCGATTCAGCATCACTTCTTCCAGCACCATCAGGACTGAGGCCGAAGACAGGTTTCCCATGCGGCGCAGGCAGTCCCAGGACGCTGCCAGTGCCTTCTCGTCCACTCCGAGTGCCTGCTGGGTGGCGCGCAGTACCTTGGGGCCGCCAGTGTGCAGCAGCCAGCAACCAATATCATTGCGGGTCAAGTGGTTCTCCGCCAGGAATGCATCCATATCGCCACCCAGATTTTTCGCGACGACATCCGGTACCTGAGGGGAAAGGACGATTCGGAAGCCGGTTTCAGAAATATCCCAGCCCATCACTCTCTCGGTATCCGGATAGAAGATGGATTTTGTGGCGATGATTTGCGGACCAGGTGCCGCGCAATTCGCAACGCTTGCCCTGTCGCCGCCGATGATCACGGCAGCCGCACCATCACCGAACAGGCCGGTCGAAATAAGGTTCGCCACGGAAAGATCGTCGGTCTGCAATGTCAATGAACACAATTCGACTGACAGGAGAATGGCGTACTGATCCGGGTAGGCCTTGACGTAGTCCGCCACTCTTGCAATGCCTGCTGCACCCGCTACGCAGCCCAGCCCGAAGATCGGGACGCGCTTGATGTTGCGGGACAGACCCATGCGGTTAATCAGCCGCGCTTCAATAGACGGGCTGCACACGCCGGTCACCGACACAAAGAAAAACGCTGCAGGTGCATCGAGCGGCACTCCGGCATCTCGCAGTGCCTTACCGACGGCCTGCTCACCGAGACTCTGCGCGGTTTCGATCCAGACGTTATTGGCCTGCCCGAACGTCAGGCCCGGGTAGTCGTCGATCGGCAAAGAAAGATACCGGTCTTCCACGCCCACATTGGCATGCAATAACTCCAGCTTCCGGCCATCCGGCATCCGATCCCCCCAATGTCGGAGAAAGGCTGCCACAAGGTCCTTTTGTTTGTAGTGGTGGGCGGGGAAGGCGCTGGCAGCGGAAAGAATTCTCATTCGTAGCTTAGTCCAGCTTAGCCAATTGACCCTCACGAAGGCACCGATTGCTCTGAACTGTCCCGATTGTTCTTGACTGAGAGTTGAAGGCACCCTAATCTCAAGAGTTGCGAAAGAAGCCGCTGTCGCCCCTGTTTTCGGCAGGGGTTCCCATCATGATCGCTTTGGCGGTCGGGTTCGTAGTACCGCACCCAGGCTCGCTGAAGCCTGAAGCCTGGAGGTTGCTGGGGATCTTTCTGGCGACCATCGCCGGGCTGATCCTGCAGCCGATTGCGGGCGGGGCACTGGTGCTGATCGCGGTGACGCTCGCCACTCTGGTGGGTGGGCTGACCATTCAACGGGCGCTTTCAGGCTATTCTGATCCGGTCGTCTGGCTCGTGCTCTCGGCATTTTTTATCTCGAATGCATTGCTGAAGACTGGTCTCGCGCGACGGATTGCCCTCCTGTTTGTGCGGGCATTCGGCGGAACCCCGCTGGGTGTTTGCTATTCGCTTGCGTGCACCGACCTGGTGCTTGGCGCGATCATCCCTTCGAGCGGCGCGCGCTCCGGCGGGGTGGTGCTGCCGATCGCACGGTCCGTGGCTGAACTCTATGGGTCTGAGCCCGGGCCCACCGCCTCGAAGCTGGGCTCATTTCTTATGGTTGGCGTCTACCAGTCGGTCTGTGTTGTTTCAGCGATGCTGCTGACGGCTCAGGCCAGTAATGCGCTCGCGGCACGCATGGCGGGGCAGTTTCTGAACTATCCCATCACCTGGCTTAGCTGGTTC
>JBBQDH010000160.1:0-13467 GCA_038319515.1 Bryobacterales bacterium | reverse complement strand
CTGGGCGAGTCTGAGATCTACAGCCAACAGCTGGTGTCTTCCCGCACAAGCTGTTGGCTGTAGATCTGTACCCCGGCAGTTGCGAAAGGCTTTCGGTTGAATTTTCCCGGAGTCTTCCGTTCAGCGTGGTCGCAGACAGTCCGGTACCGGCTCAGTTTGACCGGAGGCACAGGAGAAGGGGCGGAGTCTGTTATCCCGCGTTCCACCGTGACAAACCGGATGCCCGCCCGGGGCAGTGGAGCGTCCATCCACTTTTTGCTGTGGTTCAGGAGCAGTTTTCTGAGCCAGGCAGCGAAAGTCCGCCCGACACTTACAGGAAAACATAATGAAGAGCTCCTTCGAAATCGCCGGTCTCACCAGGAATTATCCGGGTTTTCAGCTCGGACCAGTTTCCCTGACTCTCGAATCCGGAAAGTCCTACGGACTGGTTGGTCCAAATGGCGCCGGAAAGACAACGCTTCTGAATTGTCTGTCACTGCAGACCCGGCCATCAGGCGGAACGGTCAGCTATGGCACCGAAAAGATGGAGTGGGGGGACTGGAAATGGAAGAGGCAGGTGACGCTGGTTCGTGAAACGCCGCTCCTTTACGATGAAATGCGGGTACGAATCTTCCTGGTGTTTGCGCGGCACCTTTATGACAATTGGAACTGTGGTTTCGCCGAGGACTGGCTTCGCCGCATGCGAATTGATCCCGAGCAGAGGATCGGGGAACTTTCCAAGGGCACGAAAGTGAAACTTGCCCTTCTTCTTGGCCTGGCTCACGACTCTCGGCTGGTACTGCTCGACGAGCCAACGGCGGGGCTGGACCCCGATGCCCGACGCGACCTTCAGGATATACTCTGCGCCATGGTGAAAGAAAAGGGAATATGCCTGGTGCTTTCTTCTCACCTCTTTGAAGATATTGAGCGGGTTGCGGATGAAGTAATTATGATCCGTGGCGGGCAGATAAACTTCCAGTCTTCGGTGGATCGACTCGGCAGTATTTTTTTGTATACGGTGGTGGGCTCCCACGGAATCGGAGCCCCATCGCATCCGGAGGTACTGGAGATGTGGCGGTCCGGGTCCGAGACCTGCCTTCTCGTCGACGAATCCTGCCCGGCTGGAGCGTGGCGGGAAGAAGCTGTACGAAGAGGAGCGGGTCGGCGACCGGCCAGTCTTACAGATTTATATTTTGCCCTGGGAGAAAAGCGCCAGTGAAGACAGTTTTGATTCTGTGTTTGAAAGATCTCTATCTGAACCGATCCGGAATCGCCGGTGCGTGGACCGTGACGGGACTCTTCATCGCGATGGCTTCAACTATGAAGCCGCCTTCCAATGCAGCTATTGCGTTCCAGTTGGCCTGCGGTGTCACCATGATCGCCTGCATGCCGGTAGCGGAGTGGCTGGTTTACCGGGAAAAAGTGAAAGGCACTATTGCGCTGCTGCGGGCACTCCCGGTGTCGGACGCCGCAATCGTATTTTCGAAGTTCGTGACCAATTTCATTATTCTAGGCAGTATCTTTGGAGTGTGTACGGCAGTCGGTGCGCCGGGATATTGGAGGCCTGGTAATCTCCTGAACATCCTGCGTGCCTTTTGCGGCCTGCAGCTGTTTGGCGTGATGCTGATCTCGGGTCGCTTCGCCTTTGGACAGAAAGCCGGTGCGGTCGTACCGTGCCTGCTCGGCCTCGGGCTGGTGGAGAGCTACATAGAACTGCAGAAGCGGGCACCAGCCCGCGCCGAATCGCTCGGCCAATTGGCCATCAGCGGACCAGGAACATTCGCTATTTGCGTCGCGACATTGCTCATCGCTGCCTTTATGTGCGTGTTGGTTGGTCAGTGGCTCTCCTCGCGGGATACCAGTCAACTGGCCGAGTAGTATTGTGACCTCAGACTCTACGATGATGTTCTCAAAAGAAGCTCCAGATGCTTCGATCCAGCCCGCCTGATGCTTCATCAAGTCTGTTCGCCTGCGGCGATGCTGTGGTCTACCCGGCGGGTGGCGACATGGCGCTGTTCTACAACAAGATTACCGGTGTGGCGCGAGTGATCCCTTCAGGGCTTGCGGCCATCGCAATACAATGCGTTGAGTTTTCCAGCGCCGAAGAACATGCGGCGTTGGTTGTCGCGAGGGCACCAATAGCCGCAGGTTTGGACCGGTTGCGGAGTGGACACGAACTGGCGAGTGCCTTACGCCAACTCTGCTCGGAGGGCTTACTGGTTAGCCGCGCGGAACTGGACTGACAGGTGACGCGCTGTGTTTCCCCGTCGGTGGCGGGGGAGATGCTCACTCTGAGATAGAAACTGTTGGCATATGCACGAAGGACCGCCGCTCTGCGCCGGGTCGATGTGTGGGGAGTTATGCCGCTTCACTGCGGAGCTATGGCCGGCGTTGCGAAATTGTTGTGACCGACGATTCGGCGGACTGCCGGGCGCGGGAGGAAAACCGAGCGATGCTTCGCTCGCTCAGCAGGAAATTCGGAATACCGATCCTGTATGGCGGGTATGAAGAAGAGGCGATTTGCCGCTCAGCTTACACGTTACGGGGCCAGTCCTTCGGTTGTTGAATTCGCCCTTTTCGGAGATTTTCCCGGAGCGGCTTGTCTGGTTCGCGGGGTCTCCACGTGTGGTGCCAACCGCAACGCTTTGCTTCCGGACGCCGCGGGACGCCTGACACTGATGGCGGATGACGATACGCTGTTTTCCATCGGCAGGGCACCGGGCCTGAAACCTGGCACCGCATTCCGGTCGATACACGACCCCGCTGAATACTGGCATTTTCCGGATTCCTCAACAGCACATAACCAGGCCGCGGAGGAAGAGACCGATCATTTGGCGCTGCATGAACTTCTCCTCGGGCGGAACCTCAGGCAGTGCTTCCCGGAGACCGTGTTGGGACAGAGCCCGACCGAAGCGAACTGCGCTCAGGCGAAGTTCCTGAAGCATCTGCAATCCGGCGAGGGGCGAGTTGTGGTTACCTATGCAGGTGTCTCCGGAGATTCGGGCTTCGCGGCCCCGACCCGGGCCTTACTGATGACGGGCACCTCACGTGACAGACTGTGGAATTCTGAAAATTACTATAGAGACGCATGCAGGAGCAGGTCACTTTGTCGTGTGGTGCCGCAGCTCACGGTGACGGACAATGTTTGGGGTACGTCGACGGCAATGGGGCTCGATGCACGAGCGATGCTGCCACCATTTCTTCCTTTATTCAGGAATCAGGACGCGGTTTTTGGTCTTAGCATTCTGCTGACCAACGGGAAGAGCTATTTCGGGCACCTGCCTTGGGCGGTCCGGCATGAGCCCGGCGAGAGGCGTGCCTATTCTGACGATGCGATGTGGTGGGAAGGTGCCCATTCGCCTGGAAACGTATTTGACCCGCAGTACCCACTGGCCGGCAATGAAGTGGACCTGCAGATCCGATGGGAGGCAATGGGGCTCCGAGTGGGGTTGGTGCCGCAGAGTTACATATTCCACTACCGGAGCGTCTCTCGCCCGGAAGGTCTGCGGGGCAATCTCGGTGCCGGCGCTTATCGATTTCACTCTTCTGAATCCAGTGAGCCGGAGGGGGCGGGAGCAGGCATGGGCTCCGACCGGGCGGAAACGGTTCCCGCACTCGATTTTTGAGTTGGAAGAACCGCACGAGCATGGGGCGGATTACTGTGCACGATTAAGGAAGCTGCGTGCAGGAAAGGAAGAGCTACCGCCCGCTTTGGTTGATCAGCCGGGCACGGGAAGGATATCCGCCGGCAATCATGATGGCGTTACACTTCAGGATTGAAGAAATGGAATCTGATTGACGAGAGCGTGACGCCTGCGGGCAGGGCGATTACGCTTTGGGAGCATGACGGGTCGTATGCGATTCGGGTGGGGGCGGAGGAGCTGATGTCGACGCGGCGGCATGCTTCGGAAGAGAAACTGGCGGAGCTGGCTTGCGCGGGGGTGAAGGAGAAGCGGCGGGCACGGGTGCTGGTGGGTGGGCTGGGGTTTGGGTTCACGCTGCGGGCGGTGCTGGCGGCGGTGGCGAAGGACACGGAGGTAGTTGTCGCGGAGCTGCTGGGGGCGGTGGTGAAGTGGAATCGCGATCCGGCGTTGCCGCTGGGGAGCGCGGCTTTGGCGGACCGGCGGGTGAATGTGGTGGAGCACGATGTGGTGGGGGTGATTGGCAGCGTGCGGGGGCATTTTGACTGCGTGATTCTGGATGTGGATAACGGGCCGGTGGCGCTGACGGCGCAGGGGAACGCGATGCTTTATTCGGACGACGGGATTTCAATGATCCGTGCGTCTTTGAGGCCGGGCGGGTGCGCGGCGTTCTGGTCGGCGGGGTCGAGCGGTCGGTTTGAGAAGACTTTGACGCGGGGTGGATTTACGGTGACGGTGGAGCGGGTGGGAAGCCACCGGATCTTTTTGGCGCGGCGGTAGTTCAGACTGGAAGCAAGATGGATATTCGACCTTATGAGGTGACGGACCGGGATGCCTGCGTGGCGATCTGCGAGGGGGTGGGGGCAGCGCGGGCGGAGTTTGAAGTGTTTCTGGATACGGTGGGCGAGGTTCCCTATTTTGTGATGGAGCATGAGGGGGCGGTGGTGGGCTGCGGGGGGTTTACGGTTTCGGGCGTGGTGGGGATGCTGCAGTGGGGGATGGTGGCGCCGGCGTTTCGGAAGATGGGGCTGGGGCGGTTTTTGCTGCTTTACCGGATGCGGGAGATCGGGATGGTGGGGTGGGTGGAGCTGGTGTTGGCCCGGGTGCCGCGCGGGGAGGAAGGGTTCTTCCGCAAGCAGGGATTCAAAGTGCAGGGCGAAGGGGCGGATTGGGTGGAACTGGTGAAGCGGCTGGTGGTTTGCGCCTAATCAGGCGAGCATCCCCAGGGCGCCTATGAGTTCGCTGCGGGTGTGATCGTCGCCGGATGCGGTGGTGACGTCGATGCCTTTGCGGTAGAGCTCGCGCGCGTCTTCGATGCGGCCCAGCTTTTCGAGGGTCTGGCCACCGTGGAAATAGCCTGCGGCGTAGCCGGGGTTGTGGCTGAGGAGCTGTGCGAATTCGGCTACGGCCGTTTCGAGTTCGCCGCCTCGCACGTACTCCATGGCGAGGCCATAGCGCGCGAAACCATCCGCGGGAGACTGCTCCACCATTTGCTTTAGGATTTCCGTTCGGTTATTTGCCATGCACTTGCTACTATAACCCGCAGGTGCCCTGCCCTCGGTTTGTTCCTGATGCCGGATGTGATGCCCAGCCGGGAGTGGTGGTCGACGCGGATCTGGTGCGGGTGGCGTGTCGGCGAGGATACGCGCGGGACTGTTGCACGTATGCGGCGTTGGTGGAGGCGGACGCGGCGCAGTTCCTGATCAGGTCGCATCAGGAAGGCGTGATTGAAGTCGCGTGGTCGCTGGAACGCAACCACCACCCGGTGGCGGTTGGGGTGATCGCGATTGCGCCGGGCTGTGTTGCGCAATCAACTCTGGAATGCCAGGCGCACGCGCTCGCATCTGAATACTTAAGGAAGACCGGCAAAGCATGAATCCCGAAGGCAAGTTTGTACGCGAATCGATTTCTGAGTATTCTGAACTGGCGCTGCCCAACGATGCGAACTCGCTGGGCAATTTGCTGGGGGGCAAGATCATGCACCTGGTGGATCTGGCGGGCGCGATTGCCGCGATGCGCCACAGCGGCAATGTGGTGGTGACAGCATCGATTGATCAGATGCAGTTCATTAACCCGGTGAAGCTGGGACAGCTGGTGCGGTTACGGGCGAGCGTGAACCGGGTGTTCCGAACGTCGATGGAGGTAGGCGTGAAGGTATGGATGGAGGATCTTGTGAGCGGCAAAGTGCAGCACGTCTCCTCCGCGTACCTGACGTTTGTGGCGATTGATACGGAAGGCAAGGGCGTACCGATACGCCCGGTGGTGCCTGAGACGGACGACGAAAAACGGCGCTATGAAAAAGCCGGGCAGCGGCGCGAATACCGTTTAGCGCAGCGGCGATAAGGCTGGAAGGGCCGGCGACAGGATCGCCGGCACTGCAGTGCGATTACACGTCCAGGTTTTTCACGTCCAGCGCGTTATCTTCAATAAACTTGCGGCGGTTTTCCACGTCCTCACCCATCAGCGTGGTGAAAATCAGATCGGTCGCAACCAGATCTTCGAGGCGCACCGAAAGCAGAGTACGCTTATCCGGATTCATCGTGGTATCCGCCAGTTGCTCGGCGTTCATCTCGCCCAGCCCTTTGTAGCGCTGAACGGACGCGTCGCGTTTACCTTCCGACTTGATATGTTCCAGCAGCTCACGCCAACCGTTGATCACATCCTTGTGTTCACCCTTGGTTGAGGTAAAAGGCGGGCGGTTGAACTTCAGAATCTGGCGGGCCAGAACGCGGAACTTGCGGTATTCCGGCTGGTGCGAAAGCTCAATATTAATGCTGCGCAGAGCGTTGGTCGCATCGTGATAAGTCACCGTGAAAGCGGAATGCTCTTCGTCGGCAATCAGCTCATTCGGCACGCCGGCTTTGGTGAGCGCCGCGGACAGCATCTCCAGATTGGCGCGGTCCATGAAGTCGGCTTTGGTGTCGAGCTTGATATCGGTATCGTGCAGAACTTCCACCACACGGTTCTCACGCATCCGGCGTTCCAGCTTGTGAAACAGTTGCTGGAACTCGTCCAGGTTCATGAGGAACGGACGAAGTTCTTCAGGGGGAATGCTGCCGCTGGTTCCGGCTTCATCGTTGCCATAGCCGACGACGATGTTCTCCGTCGCCCGGCGCATGATTTCGCGCGTAAACTCCGCTTCGTTCTTGATGTACTTCTCGCTCTTGCCGCGCTTGATTTTATACAGCGGCGGTTGGGCGATGTAGATATTCTGCTTTTCGATCAGCTCCTTCATATGGCGGAAGAAGAAGGTCAGCAGCAGCGTGCGGATGTGGGAGCCATCGACGTCCGCGTCCGTCATGATGATGATCTTGCTGTACCGCAGCTTGGCGGCGTCAAAATCGTCCTTGCCAATGCCCGTGCCCATCGCCGTGATGAGCGCACGAATTTCTTCGTGCCCCAGCATGCGGTCATAACGGGCTTTTTCGACGTTGAGAATCTTACCCTTCAGTGGCAGGATTGCCTGGAAGCGGCGATCACGACCCTGTTTCGCTGTGCCGCCGGCGGACTCACCCTCCACCAGGAAAAGTTCACACTTCGCCGGATCGCGCTCCTGACAATCGGCCAGTTTGCCGGGCAGACCACCACCATCGAGCGCACCTTTACGGCGGGTCAGATCGCGGGCTTTGCGGGCGGCTTCTCTGGCACGCGAAGCGTCGATCGCCTTACCGACAATCCGCTTCATCACAGAGGGATTTTTTTCAAAGTACTCGCCCAGCTTGTCGTTCACCAGTTGCTGCACCTGGCCGGCGATATCGCTCTGAAGTTTACCCTTCGTTTGCCCTTCGAACTGGGGCTGCGGAACCTTCACGCTGATGACGGCGGTGAGACCCTCGCGAACGTCGTCGCCCGAGAGATTTTCTTTCACATCCTTGAACAGACCGGCGGCCTGGCCAAACGCGTTGATGGTGCGTGTGAGCGCCGCGCGGAATCCACTCAAATGGGTTCCGCCGTCCACCGTGTTGATGTTGTTCGCGAAGCTGAACAGCGTTTCGCCGTAGGTATCGTTGTACTGCAGGGCGATTTCCATGGCGATGGTGCCGCTGGGGCCCGGTTTTTCGCCTTCCAGAAGAATCGGGCTCTCGTGCAGCAGGCCCTTGCCGCGGTTCAGATGCCTGATGAATTCCGCGATGCCGCCGGTGTAGAGAAATTCGGTCTTCTTTTCCGGTTCCTCACGCTCGTCGGAAAGATTAATTTTCAGTCCCTTGTTGAGGAACGCAAGTTCCCGAAGGCGTTGGGCGAGCGTGTCATAGCTGTACTTCGTCGCCTCCATGATAGTCGGATCCGGTTTGAACGTGATTTTCGTCCCGGTCTTCTTGCCGGCTTTGCCGGTAATGACCAGGGGGCCCATGGGAGCACCCTTTTCGTAGTCCTGCTCCCACGTCATGGAAGCCTTCTCGCCCTGGGCCGGGCGCCAGATTTCGAGGTGCAGTTTTTCACTCAACGCGTTGACGCAACTGACGCCAACGCCGTGCAGCCCACCAGAAACCTTGTAACTGTTGGAATCGAACTTGCCACCTGCGTGCAGTTTCGTCAGGACGACTTCTGCCGCAGAGATGCCTTCTTCGGCGTGGATATCACAAGGGATACCGCGACCGTTGTCGACGACGGTGATGGAATCGTCGATATGAATGACGACGTCGATCTCGGTGCAGTAGCCGGCGAGAGCCTCGTCGACGGAGTTATCAACCACCTCATAGACGAGGTGATGCAAACCCGCTTCGCGCGTCGAACCGATGTACATGGCCGGTCGCTTGCGGACGGCTTCCAAACCCTCCAGGACTTTTATAGAACTGGAATCGTAGACATCGGGAGACGTCTGATCTTCATTTGCCATAGGTTTTGATTTCGTTCACTCGACAACTTGTACTGCCTGACCTGCATCAGATACGCATCGGCATGACAACGTAGCGGTACTGTTCCGGGTCGGTCGAATCCGGCGCCGGAACTGGTTGCAGTTCGCCTGCACTCTTCTGGTCTTTCAACGAGAAGGCAACCTGTTCGTTCGGGACGGCGCGTAAAAATTCCAGCAGGTACTGGGCATTGAAGCCAATCTCCAGATCCGGCCCGTTGTATTCGCTGGGCACGCTCTCTTCAGACTCGCCGGTTTCCAGTGAGGAAGAGAAGATGCGAACTTCGCCGGTAGTGAACTGCACGCGAATCGCCTTGGAACGTTCGTCAGCAAACTGGGCGACGCGCTCGATGGCGCTTTTCACTTCGTCTTTTGAAATGCGCGCGATGTTGGTGTTGTCGCTGGGCAGAACGCGTTCGTAGTCCGGAAAATTGCCGGTCAGCTTGCGGGTAATCAGCAGACGCGGACCAAATTCGAAGAAGAGGTGGTTGTCGTCACCGGCGAAACGCACGTTGGCGGTGGGATCGTCAGCCAGCTTGGTAATTTCACCCATGGCTTTGCGCGGTACCAGGGCCCGGTAGGCAACGTGTCCCGGAGCCCCTTCAATGGACGGCTTGTGGACGTAGGCGAGACGGTGACCGTCGGTGGCAACCATGGTCAAGCCATCGGATGCCAGCAGCAGCAGAGCGCCGTTGAGCGTGAAACGGCTCTCTTCCATCGAAATGGCAAACATGGTGCGGGCGATCATGGCGGAAAGCTGCTTTGCGGGAAGTTCCGCAACCGAATCCGGCATGGCGGGCAATTCGGGGAAACTTTCACGGCTCATGCCGGCGATGCGGGTGCGGGACCGACCGCAGGTGAGCGAGGCCCAGTTGTTGTCGCCAAACTTGATGGTGATTTCCGCGTCCGGCAACAGGCGGACGTAGTCGAGTAATTTTTTGGCAGGGATGGTGCCGGTGCCTTCCTTTTTCACCTTGGCGGGGCAGGAAGTGCGAAGTCCCAGTTCCAGATCGGTCGCCGTCAGATAGAGGCGATCCCCGGAGGCTTCCAGCAAGACGTTCGAGAGGATCGGGATAGTGGTCTTCTTCTCGACCACACCCTGAGACAGACTCAGTTCGCGGACCAGATCCGACTTGTTTACGGTGAACTCCATAGTTCCGGCTCCTCTCTTTACCAAATACTCTTTTCAATCGCTCGGGTCAATCGGTCGTGCGCCTGGTACTTTTGCGGCCTTCCGCGCTCTTCTTAATGCGGTTAAAGATTAATACCTTTAGAAAACCGTATTCGTAGGAACTGTCGAAATGTGGAAGACTCCCTAAATTATACAAAACTTTAGCCGTTTGCGCCATTTCAGGCTGTGGGAACCGAGGGGAAAGAAGCAGCGGAAACGGCGGTGTCACGGTTTTTACACAGATATCCAGAGGGCGTTTGGATAGCCCCCTGTGGAGAACTTTGTAAAGCTATTGGAATGAATCGATTACGCTGTGGATCAGTTTGTTGAGATCCGGATCGTCAGGGCGTTGATCCCGGATTTTGTCGATGGAGTGGATGACCGTGGTGTGGTGCTTGCCACCGAAGGCGCGGCCGATTTCGGGCAGAGAAGCCGTGGTCAGCTCTTTCACCAGGTACATAGCGACCTGCCGGGGGCCCACAATCTCTTTGCGGTTGCTCTTCTCGCGTAACTGGGCCGGTTTGATACCGTAGCGTTCCGCAACAGCTTTTTGTACCGCGTCGATGGTAATCCGGCGATCCTGCCGTTCCAGCAGGTGCTTGAGGATCTGCCTTGCCATGGTGATGCTGATGGGCGCTTTGGTGAGCGAGGAATACGCCATCAGCTTGATGAGCGCGCCTTCCAGCTCCCGAACATTCGATTTCGTCTTGTTGGCAATGAAGCTTCGAACATCTTCCGGGAGGACAATGCCTTCGAGCTCGGCCTTCTTCTCCAGGATGGCCATCTTGGTTTCCAGATCCGGCGGTTCGATGTCGGCCATCAGTCCCCATTCGAAACGGGAGCGGAGACGATCCACCAGGCCGGTGATGTCCTTTGGAGGGCAGTCACTGGAGATGACGATTTGCTTCTGGGCGTCGTGCAATTCGTTAAAAGTATGGAAGAACTCTTCCTGTGTGCGGTCCTTGGAACCTAACGACTGGATGTCGTCAATGAGCAGAACATCGGCGGACCGATAACGTTCGCGCAACTGCGACATTTTGCCGTGCTTGATGCCGCTGACCACTTCGTTGGTGAAACGTTCGCTGGTGGTGTAAATGATCCGCATGTGGCCGTTCGTCAGAAGCGCTCTGCCAATGGCGTGCATCAGATGCGTCTTGCCCATGCCGACTCCGCCATAAAGATACAAGGGGTTGTAGCGACGCGACGGATCTGTGGCAACTGCCTGGGCCGCCGCATGGGCGAACTGGTTACAGGCACCAACCACGAAAGACCCAAAGGTGAATTTCGGGTTGAGTGTGATGGGAGACGCGATCTCCGGGGAGATGACATTCGTGGTGGCGTCCGCCGGGGTACCCGGTGACGGTGCAAAGCCGCCGCTCACATGGAAGGCGACACGATCATAGCCGACACTACGGGCCAGGGAATCCACCTGCTGCGAATATTCTTCCTGCAGAAATGAGACCGTATGGCCGTCGGGCACGTTTACAACGATGGTTTTACCTTCCACGCGCGCAAACTGCGTGCGAGCGATCCAGTTTTCGAAACTCTCGGTGCTCAGCTTCAACTCAAGCTGGCGCTTGATGAGATCCCAGGGGCTTTGATTCTCATCGATCACAGAAACAACACGACTCCTTTTGATATTGACAATGCAAACTGACAGCGCAAAACCGGCGGTCTTGAGGACAGTGCCCCGGCGAAATATTTTGTGGTTACGACAGGAAGGGGGGCGACGTGAAGTGTCCCGCGATGCTGCGAACAAAGCGAGTCTAACACACCTGAAAGCTTTTAAATCGGGTTACAACACAGGGGGCTTTTTTTGATTTAGACGATGAGACACGGTATCTTTCGGCACGTTTTCAGGCGTTTTGCGGATAGGGTGTAACGTGGGCCCGCCGGAGCAAATGGTCCAGGTGATGTTGCATGTGGACGATGTAGTCTGCGATGAGAAACCGCAGGGTCAAAGGTGTCTCTGCTCCGAAGACGCCAGTGTGTTCGAGGGAGGCTTCAGGTATTTTCCCGATGAGTTCCGAGAGGAAAAAGTTGAACTGTGACCAGAAGCCCACAAGGGAAGTCCATGGCAGGTTCTGGTAGTCGTGCAGATTGACCCACCCGTTTTGGGCGTACGTCTGAAACGGCACCGGCGACGCTACGGCCAGCGCAGCCTGCACAATACGGACATGGTTATTGGCAGCGGAATCGATCAGATGACCGAGTTCCTGTTTCGGGGACCACGAATCTGATCCATTGGGCTGGATGGCGGAAAGCTGGTCGGTGAGTCTGCTGAGGTGGGGAAGGTCGGCTTCCACGGCTGTGCGCAAACGGCTGGAGAGTTCGTGAGGCATGGTCAATTCTACCAGGCTTGCATGGCGTTTTCGAAGAGAGCCGCCAGATCATCCGGTCCGGCAGGGCGGGGCGAAAGCTTCGTGACGCGGTGCTGCGGCAGAGTGCCTTCCACCAGGGCCGGGATGTCTTCCGTGCCATAACCCAATGCTCTTAGACCGTTGGGCATCTTCAGGTCGAGCATTAATTGCGTCAGCGTGTCAGAGAGAAGACGACCAGCGTCTGCAGGGCGTGTGTGCGTGGTGTCGGCACCCAGGATCCGCGCGGCTTTCAGATGCCTTTCCGGGCAGGCCTGTGCCGTGAAACGGAATACGGCCGGTGCGTTCAGAATTACCGAGATGCCGTGCGGCACCATCGCATGGTCTACGGACTCATAGCCTGGTGCGCGGAAAGTCTTCACCAAACCAGCCACGGGGTAAGACATGCCATGTGGCAGGTGCACCCCGGCGTTCCCGAATCCGATCCCGGCATAAGATGATGCCAGGAGCATGTTCCCGCGCGCTTCGTCATCCGATGGATCGGCAAAAGCACGCCGAATGTAGAGAGCGGTCAGACGCAGTGCCTCCGCGCTCCACAAGTCACTGATGGGATTCGACCCCTGGTAGGAAGGGCGCAGAATGGGCCGTTCCGGGCGCGGGCGATGCTGAAACGGAATTGCCGTAAAGGACTCAATGGCGTGACACAGCACGTCCAGGCCAGACGCCGCCGCCACTTGAGGGGGCAAGGTCCGCGTATTGTCAGGATCTACAATTCCCAGCGTGGGTTTCAGGCGTCGATGAGCGATGCCGGTCTTGGCGTGGAGCGGCTTGTAGTCGAAGATGGCCACTCCGGTGGTCTCGCTGCCCGTGCCGGCCGTGGTGGGAATGGCGATCAGGGGTTTCACCGGCCCAGGCACCGGTTTACCCTTGCCGATGGGCTGATTCACATAGTCGAGGAAGTCCGCCGGGTAGCAGGAATACAGATTCGCGACCTTGGCGGTATCGATGGTTGAGCCTCCGCCTACCGCCACTACGGCCTCGTACTCGTTAGCGTTGGCGAAAGCAATTGCTTCCTGCATCGATTGTTCGGTGGGCTCTACACGCACCCTGTCAAAGAGAGCGTACGCGACACCGTTCGATTCCAGAGATTCCAGCGTTGAAACCACCGGGTGGAGGTTTCGCAGGTGTGGATCTGTGAAAACAAGAACTTTTTTCACTCCCCAATCCACGAGGTCGGCACCCACTTCACGGGTGGCGCCTGTACCGAAGCGGATGGCCGAAGTGGCCATTTCAAAGGCATATTCATGGAGCATGGCGACTGCCATCATATCGAATCCGATGGGGTTTGGCGGGAATGAAAAGGCGGGAACTGTTACGATGGTGTTTGACAGGTCGCTATCATTCACGCGATTATAGGAGTTCCGCTTCTGCGGGAGTAACTCAGCTGGTAGAGTGCAACCTTGCCAAGGTTGATGTCGCGGGTTCGAATCCCGTCTCCCGCTCCAA
>JBBQDH010000159.1:0-13511 GCA_038319515.1 Bryobacterales bacterium | reverse complement strand
CCATTAGCTGCGCGCGCCAAGCCACGTCGGCGTCCTCGCGGTAGACAAAGAAATCCGCGTCGAAGAACTCCCCGCCAATCGCGATGTCCTCGATCATCTCCCGCCGGTACAGCGCCGCCGCCGCCGTCGCGCCAAAAACGTATTCGTAGTTCCGGAAGTGGCCATTGTCCACCTGCAGACTGCCACGGTCCAGATGGCGAAGATTGGGGGTGAAGTAAATGCCTGTCGAATCCACCAGAGGCTCTTCCGGAAAATCGAACCCTGCCGTCATGGTCAGCAGTTTCCCGCAGACAGTGCCGATTTTTGGATCCAGATTACCAGCGTTCACAAGCGCTTCCAGAAAACCCTGCAACAGCAAAACGTCGGGGTTGAGCGTCAGAACCCATTCGGAATTGCTGAGCGCGATCGCCTGATTCTGGGCAGCCGCAAAGCCAATGTTTTCTTCGTTGTAGACGATTCGGCAGCGGTCTTCGAAGGGTTCGAGAATATCGATAGTCCCGTCGCCGGAGTTGTTGTCAATAACAATAATCTCCTTGAACGGATAGTTCTGGTCAAGGACGGATTCGAGGCAGCGCTTAATAAAGCGGCCACTGTTGTATGTGACGATCGTTACCGAAACGAAGTCGCTACGGGACATGTACGCGCGGGCCTGCTCCACTCATGATTTTTTCAAGTCAAGTTCTATACAGCTTGCATTAGACCGCAGTAAAACCTTGACCCCGGGCCCGCCGAAACATCCGGCTGACGGCGAGGCGAGCAACAGCGCCATAAACTGCAAAAGCTTTCAAACCGCCTCCCGCCCGTCTCCTCCTCACACTTGCGGGGACGGCGCGAAGCCCAGCTCCGATTAAAACCGCGAAACATAAACTCCGGAAAGTTACCCCGGAGTAGTGCTTCGCTCCATACTCAAGAAGACTACCATACCAATATAGTTCCCGAATCTCCAGCGGCAGAGTACCAACCGAGTGTCCCCCAATATGCCTGGCCACAGCCTCCGGATGCAAATACACCCGGTATCCGGCCCGCTTCAGCTTCGCGCAGAAATCCACATCTTCGAACCATACCGGCCAAAAGCGCTCGTCAAAACCACCGACCTTTACAAACGCTTCTCTTGAGAACATCAGGAACGCCCCCGCTGGCTGCTCCACCGAAACAGGCGCTTCCCACGTCTCCCCTAAGCATCTGTAGTGCCAATTGGCCGGATTGCCCGGCCACGCCCGGTTAACGCCTAAAACTTCCAGAATCAGAGCAGCCGGCGTGGGCAGATTCCGTGCCATGAAACCCACTTGCGGAAGGCCGTCCGAGCCGGTCAGCATCCCCCCGGCGGCTCCCGCCCCCGCATCAAGGCAACCCTCCAGCGCTTCAAGACCCCGCTCCAGATGCGCATCAGGATTTAATAAAAGCACCAGAGGAGACGAAGTTGCCGTCACTCCCTGGTTCACCGCCCCGGCGAATCCGGCGTTCCGGGTATTGACTATGAGGCGCACATTCCGGCGCTCCACCTCTGCGCGTGTCGCATCGGCCGACGCGTTGTCTACCACCAGGACTTCCAGGTCATCAAAACGCTCCAGCGCATCAAGACACCCGCCGATCTCCTCCGCCGAATTGTAGGTCACAATGACCACTGCGACACGACCCATGTGTCAATGCGCCCCAGTCAGACGAAAATACCAGCGCCAGTACGAACCCGTGGCCCGCCGCCGGATCTCCGCTTCCGAAGTCGCCAGAAACTCTGCTACGCGCGTGTTGGGATGTCCGGCCAACCGGAAGCCCCGCAGTCCGTCCAGCTTGCCGCGCAGCCACGCAAATGCCGCGCCGTGCCGCATGGCGACCAGCCCCCACAAGAGCTGACCTACCAAAATCGCCCAAAAGCACTCCCGAAAAAGCTTGCGGTCATAATGCCGCGAAACCAGCAGCAGTTGATTCCGCGAAATCAGGCGGACCACCCGTGGATTCCAGCGCCCCAGAGTCGCACTCCCGTGATGCCACGCCACCGCATCCGGCACATAGACCCCCGTCAAGCCTTCCCGAAGGCAACGAAGCCCCAGATCGACGTCTTCCAGATACGAGCCGAAAGTTTCGTCATACCCGCCCAGCCCCTCCAGCACGTCCCGTCGAAAGAGGCACGCAGTCCCAGGGGCAATTGCAATCTTCGAAGGCAGGCCACCGGAGGGAGAGAGGGAGAGCCGCTCACGCAGTTCACCGCTCCCTGCCCGCCACGCGCATCCGGCGCGCGTCACCAGATCATAGGTGCCGTCCACCACCGTTCGGTTCGTGGCCTGCAGTATCAGCCCTGTGGCGAAGCTGGCCGTGCGGACTTCCGCCAACAGGCACTGCAGCCAGCGCGGATCCAGTTCCACATCGCTGTTGAGTACCGCCACCCATTCCGTGCCGGCAGCCTGCCAGCCATGGTTCACCGCACGCGCAAAGCCGGCGTTCTCGCCCATTTCGATCACCCGGCAGCCCTGCAGGCGCGCGGCGTCGGCGGCCCCGTCGGTAGAGGCATTGTCCACCACTATGATCTCTGCAAACGGAACCGTTTGGGCGTGCAGAGTGGCCAGCAGGCGCTCCAGCAGGTCCGCGCGGTTATGGACGGGTATGACGGCGGTAATCACCTGTACACTTGTGATTGTAATGAAACGACTTGTTTTGTTCTTCACCGTCGCGGCGGCCTGCCTCGCGCAACCGCCCCGGTCGGTCTACGTGTTGCCCATGGCAGGTGGCCTCGATCAATACCTGGCCTCGCAAATCACTCGCGACAAAGTGCTCCAGGTGGTGGCCGATCCCAAGCTGGCCGATGCCGTCCTCACCGACCGGCTGGGCGAGGCATTTGAACAGAAGCTCGCCCAAATCCACCCGCGTGATGACGATGAGGAAACTACCGACGCCCCGCACCACAGCTTCCAGTCAACCGGGGCGAAAGGTACCGTCTTTCTGGTAGACACCAAGTCCCGCCAGGTACTCTGGTCTGACTTCGAAAAGCCCCCCGTCAAACGTTCCATCGCGAATCTCAGCAAACAGGCGGCGCGGATTGTGAAGAGATTACAGGGCAACACGACAAAATGATCTTACTCTTCGACGCACCGCTGTCCGCCTATGCAGTTCAGGCTGACGCGTCGCTCGAAAAGTATCGACAGGGTTGCGCAAGCACCCCGATCTTGTTCACGCCCGTTCCTCGCGAATCTGCACATTCAACCCGCCCGTGCACCGCACTGGTGGAACGCGGCGCCCGCCCCGACATCAAAGACACCCTCTGGCATGCCACGCTGCCTGGCTGGGCCGACTACAACAATCAGCAGGAAGTCGCGATGTTCCTGCGCTTGGCAGCCAGCAACTGAGCGTATTTATCAGACAGTTTCCGCGTGATTACCGCCATATCCCAGTTGGTTTCCACCTCCTGCCGCGCGCGGGCTGCCATGGCACCCGCCAGTTCCGCGTCCTCCAGTAACTGGACCACTTTCGCCGCGAACGCCCCGGCCTCATCCGCCAGCGCACAGAAGTCGCCATCTTCCCTGGCAAGGCCCTCCGCACCCAGGGTGGTGGAGACCACCGGAATCCCGCTCGCGAACGCCTCCAGCAGCTTCACCCGCACGCCGGAACCACTGCGAATCGGGCAAACGAACACCGCGCAGGATGAAAACAACGGCTGGATGTCTTCCACAAAGCCCAACAGCTCAATCGCATTCATCGGATCGGGGAACGCATGTTTCGGAGGCGGATCGGACCCGGCCAGAAGCAGCTTCGCCTGGGGAATTTTCTCCACAATCAGCGGCAGCACATGCCGCGTGAACCACTCGACCGCGATCTGGTTCGGGGCGTGCCGGAAACTGCCAAGAAACAGCATCGTATATGGTCGGCGCGGCCCCCCGGGGAATGGATACTGGTCCACCGTAATGCCCGCCCGCATCCCGGAATCGATACGCGGCGCAAGCGCAGGCAGGAAGCCCTCCAGATACCGCTTGTTCTCCAAAGTGCAGACCTGAATATGGTCGCAGTTCGGCAGCAGATTCAACTCAAAGCGAATCGCCCGCAGGTATTCAAACCGGGCCTTGATACGGTCGAGCGGACTGCGCATGAACGGCAGCGCCCGGCTGATCGACTGGAAATAAACATCGTGCTCGAACAGGGCGCAGACCAGCGTTTGAAAAGACCGCGCATATTGGCCCAGCGCCGTGTACTCCAGCTGGATCACGTCGATCCTGTGGCGCAGCGTTTCCCGCTGGATCAGCCATTCGAATTCCGGCTTGAAGAACTCATGCACCGCGTGCGGCGTGATCGATGCCAGATGCGGGTCTTTGTCATTGGTGCGGACCACCATCTCCAGCGTCCTGCAATATTTCAGAAGCTCAAAATTCGCCTCGCGTTCCGCCGCGTAGTCCAGCATCACAATGGCGTGGACGTCGCAGTGCTTCGAAAGCTCGCGCAGCGTGTTGTACATGAACACACCGCCCCCGTGTGTCGGCGGATAGATGGAGTAAGGCGAGACAAAGAGAACGCGGGGGCGAGCTATAGTCTTCGGCAATGGCGAAAACCGGTCATGAAAATACGCCGGCTGCGTGCGGCGAAAGGCCTCCGCGTCATCCACAACTGCCAGACTGCGCGACTGCCAGCGTGAGCGAAGCGCGCCAGGCAATTGGCCGCATGCCCGCAGCACCCCGCGTGCACTGGCGCGTCCCGGCACAACGCCGGACCAGGCCGAAACCACGGAACCGGCAAGAGTGAAGAACAAGTGGCTCGCCAGAAACTTCCAGCTGTGAATGTTCTTCCAGCTAAACAGCACGAAGTTCTTCTGCAACACTGACTGAATATATTCCGAAGTGAAGTTCTTGCCAATAGTGCCGCGATGCTCGTGATGCACCACGCTGGCGGGTTGATACAGCGACTTCCAGCCGCGCTTCCAGCCGAGGTAACCGAGATCCGTATCTTCCAGGTAAAAGGGTGCCAGCAGTTCATCAAATCCGCCGAGCGCAAGGAACTTCGCGCGGTCGTAAGCGCAGCTTCCGCCACCGCCATAGAAGCAGGGGAAGAGCGTATCCACCGTCGCGTCTTCCCGATGCGTGACGCGCAGTCCGCCATCCTGCCACCAGGCTTGCGTCAGGCCAGTCTCTTCGCGACGTTTCGTCTTGTCACCAAGGAAAATCTGGCAGGACACAGCGAAGACCGATGCATCCGTAAAGCCGTCCAGCAGCGGCTGCAGAAAATCCGGCTCCACTCGCATATCACTGTTCAGCAGCACCACCACTTCGTTCTTCGCGGCCCGAAAACCGGCATTCGAACCACCACCGAAGCCCAGGTTTTTATCAAGCGCAAGCAGCGTGATTTGCGGATAGTTGGCGCGGATCCAGTCGGCGCTGCCATCGGTGGAGCCATTGTCCACAATGACGATTTCGCTGCCCGCATGGTTCGCGATGGCTGCGAGCCAGGAGGGCACGAAGCGTTCGAGAAGATCTTTCCCATTCCAGTTGGGGATCACCAGCGAGGCGGCACGGGTATTGGGTTCTGTGTTTTTCGCGGTGCGGCGTTGACCGAAAAGCTGCCAGAAAAGATCGGTGAGAGCCAGACCTGCAGCCGCGATGAAGAGCAGGAACGGCGTGAGAATCAGCAGAGGCAGCGCGCGCAAGAAGCGGAGAAGGCCGGCCTTCATTCGTTAACCACCGGCCCCAGGTTCAGCTTGCGACCCAGCCGGATCCACTTCGAATTCGCGATCAGCCTGCGTTCACTCCGCAGCGCATCCAGTTGCTGCGTCTGATCACTCAGCGCGCCCGCCTGCCGCTCCGAGTGCGCCGTATACTCTTCGAGCTCCTGCGCCTGCAACCGGACATGACGAATCTTCACGTCAAGCTGTTCTTCCAGCGACCGCGCCCACCCCGTACGCGCAGTGACATCCGACTCAAGCCCCTGATTCTCATTCATCAGCCGCTCAATTTCGAGATCCCGTTTCGCAATGTCAGCTTCCAGGTTCCGTATCCACGCCAGTTGCTCGCCGGCCTGCTGCTGCAACCGGGCAATCATGGCGCGGCGGTCTTCAATCTCCTCGTTAAGCCGGTCCGCCCATTCATTGCGCTGCTTCAGCTCCGCAACCGTTTCCTCATGGCTGCGCTGCAGTTCGGCATGCTCGGCGATCACCTGCTTGAGCCAGGTATCTTTTTTCCCAAGCTCACCTTCCAGCTTGGCGATGTGGTGCTCGCGTTCCCGCAACAGGTTGCCTGTCGAAGGCATCCAGGCAAACACATCGTTCGCGGCGATCTCTGTCTGGCTGCACGCCGCCAGATAGAAGTGAGCCTGTTGCGGCGCTGCATCCCCATTGGCATCAAGTTGCGCCGCAACCGGGCTCAGCGGCGCGAAAACAATCGCTTCGGAGTGATTCTGCGTCCACATGCGCAGATGCGGAAACACACCGTACAGCGCAGCTTCAAATTCTTCGTATTCAAACTCGTGCACGTGGAAGGGATTCGGCCCCGCAGCCGCGCGGGACTCCGCGTAGTAAGACTTGTTCGGCGTGGATACCAGCAGAATACCGGTCGGCTTCAGAACACGCTTCGCCTCAGTAAGAAGATGCTCCCAGTGGGTCAGGTGCTCGATTACTTCGAACGCGGTAATCAAATCGAAGGTCCCATCCGCAAAGGGCAGAGCCTCGCAGGAAGCCTGCAGGAAGGTGATGCCGGGCCGACGAAAGTTCTCCCGTGCATGACGAATCGCGTCAACCGAAATGTCCGCCGCGGTCACCCATGCCGCATTGCTCAGTTCGGCCGAACCATACCCGGAACCGCACCCTGCATCGAGCACATGCGCGCCTTCGCTGAAGCGGGCAGCAAAGCGATAGCGGGCCAGGTGTTCGTTGAGCAGATTGCCGTCAACCAGCCCGGGAATGACGCGCTCACCCGTGAATTCAGACAAGGCGCGTCGCCTCGATCCGGCTCGGCCAATGTACGTACCCGTAGACGTGACTCTCGCCCTTCGCCATTTGCACGGTCACCGCGTTATCAATCCAGTCACAGATGGAACCATCATCCATGATCCATGGTGAGAACGAAAACGCTCCTGGATAGAGTTCCGGAATATCGATCTGAAAGTCGATGGTGAGAGTCTCACCGGCAGCCATCGGCGGCAGCGTATGTGCCACTTCAGAGAAGTCCTGCCCCAGGTGATTGCGCAGCAGAAAGCCTGCGCGGGGTTGCGTCAAAGCGTGATTCGCCTGCAGTGCCAGCCGCACCATGACACAGCTCTCCGGCATCATCATCTGCAGCACTTCGTCGAACTCATTGAGCACCGCGAAACCCGTCAGTTCGGCGCGGCGATCACCATGGCGATTGTCGATATTCGGAATGCCCTGCACCAGCTTTCGGCTGACCGGCTCAGGCGACATGGACGCCAGATATTGCGGCAACACTGTTTCGACATCACCGATGGCAACGGTCTTGCCCTGCCGCAGCCACAGCGCCCGTTCACCGATCGCACGCACATCCGCACTCGAATGCGAGACAAAGATAATCGTGACGCCGCGCGCCCGCAGCTCGTGGACTTTTCTCATGCAGCGGTGCCGGAAGTACGTGTCGCCCACCGCCAGCGCTTCATCCACCAGAAGAATCTCCGGGTCCACATGTATGGCGACGGCGAACGCGAGCCGCACCACCATCCCGCTCGAATAGGTCTTCACGGGGCGATCAATGAAATCACCGATCTCCGCAAACGCTTCAATGTCCTTATAGCGCGAGTCAATGTCGCGGCTGGACAGCCCCATGATCGCGCCGTTCAGATACACGTTCTCACGCCCGGTGAATTCGGGATTGAAACCCGCACCAAGCTCCAGCAGCGCGGACACGCGGCCATTCACGCGCACCTCGCCTTCGGTGGGCTGCAGAATGCCTGCGATCAGTTGCAGCGCCGTGCTCTTACCCGAACCATTCTCACCGATCAGGCAAAACACTTCGCCGCGTTTGATGGAAAAACTGACGTCGCTCAGCGCGCGGAATTCACGGTGAAATGAACGCCTGCCGAACAGCGCGAGTTCCTTGAGACGATCGCCTGGCCCATCGTAGATCGGGTAAGTCTTCGAGACGCGTTCAAATTCGACCGCATTGGACGCAGCAGGCACCATACTCTAGCGAGTGAAACGCGTCGCTTTCTTTTCCGCGTGCCGTTCAAGGGCGAGTTCGATCAGCCGGTCGATCAGTTCGTTGAACGGAATGCCCGTGTATTCCCACATCTTCGGGTACATCGAGATCGAAGTGAATCCGGGGATGGTGTTGATCTCATTGATATACAACTTGCCGGTGGAATTCTCGCGCAGAAAGTCCACACGTCCCATCCCTTCACAGCCCACCGCTTTGTAGCACTCAACCGCGAGACGACGCATTTCGGCAGTATCTTCGGGTGAAAGGTTCGCCGGAAGTTCGATGCGCGCCTTGTTCAACAGGTACTTGTCTTCGTAATCGTAGAACTCGCGCGACGGCAGAATCTCACACGGAACCGACGCAGCCGGATCTTCATTGCCCAGCACGCCGCATTCGAATTCCCTGCCCTGAATGCCGCGTTCCACCACAACCTTGCGATCAAATTCGCCGGCCATTTTCAGCGCCGCCGCCAGCTCAGCAAGGTCATGCGCTTTCGAGATACCCACGGACGAACCGAGATTCGCAGGCTTCACAAAAATGGGAAACGGAATCTGCGCAGCAACGGCCGCAGCGTCCATCTCTTCGCGATTCAGAACCAGGCATTCGACGACCGGCAATCCGGCATCGCGACACACGCGCTTCATCACGTCTTTATCCATGGAAAGCGCCGACGACAGAACATTGGCACCCACATAAGGCAGATCAGCCAGTTCCAGCAGGCCCTGCATGGTGCCGTCTTCACCAAATGTCCCGTGCAGGATCGGGAAGACCACATCGATATCGGGATTTGCGCCAGGCTCCGGCAGGATGGGACCGGGACTCCAATGGCCCTCCTTGTCGATAAAGATGCGCTTCACTTCATAGCGATCCCCATTTGCCTGCAAAGCGGCGATGATGGATTCCGAAGAACGGAGGCTGATTTCGTGCTCACCACTGCGGCCTCCGCAAACAACTGCAACGCGCGTTTTCATGTTCAGAGAATCTTCTTTCCCATGGCCGATAGAATCAGTTCCACGGCCAGATCGGCAGTGCGGTTCAGATGGTCAAGAATGGGGTTCACTTCCACCACTTCCATCGACAGCATGCGACCGGTGTCGTTGATCAGTTCCATGGCAAGGTGAGCCTCGCGATAAGTCGCGCCGCCGCGCACCGGCGTGCCGACCCCGGGCGCATATTCCGGGTCCACAAAGTCGAGATCGAGCGAGAGATGAAAACCCGCCGTGCCATCGGTCGCGATGCCGATGGCTTCATCCATCACGCTGCGCATGCCGCGTTCATCCACGTCCCGCATCGTGAAGGCCCGCACGCCAATGTCCCGCACATGAATACGTTCCGTCTCATCCACATCGCGAATGCCGATCAGCACCGTATTGCGCGGATCCACCTTCGGAGCATACCCGAATAACCGCGTGAGAGCATCCGGACCAACGCCCGTGCAGCAAGCCAGCGGCATGCCATGCACGTTGCCGCTGGGGCTCGATTCCGGCGTATTCATATCCGCATGGGCATCAATCCAGAGCAGGCCGATCTTTTGATTCTTCTGCCGAAAGTGGTGCG
This sequence comes from Bryobacterales bacterium, assembly GCA_038319515.1. Lineage (GTDB taxonomy): Bacteria > Acidobacteriota > Terriglobia > Bryobacterales > Bryobacteraceae > BOG-234. The sequence goes on along the minus strand of JBBQDH010000159.1, from coordinate 3,840 downwards.
AGACGCCGGCCACTGTTCCAGCCGCAATCGAATGGTCACCGCCCAGCACCAGCGGCACCTGCTGAGCAGCAAGAGCAGCGGCCACATGGTCGGCAATACTCTGACACGCCGCGGCGATCTCCTGCAGAAAACGCGCGTTCCCCACCCCGGGCCCGGCCAGCGATTCAGCCTGCGGTGACTGAATATTCCCCAGGTCAGAGATGGTATGGCCCAGCGCTGCCAGACGGGCTCCCAGGCCTGCTACACGCATCGCGGACGGCCCCATGTCGACCCCGCGGCGGCCTTGCCCCAGATCGAGCGGAGCCCCAATGATGGCGATCCCTGATTTTTTCATAAGCTAAAGCCGCATCAGCTAAGGCCTGAGGCGATACAGCATACGGGGAAAAGCAATAGTTTCGCGGATATGTTCCAGACCGCAGATCCACGCCACCGCGCGTTCAATACCCATGCCAAAACCGCCGTGCGGCACCGTGCCGTACTTACGCAGATCGATATACCAATCGAAGGCTTCTTTCGGAAGCTTGTGCTCTTCGATGCGGCGCAACAGCAGTTCCGGATCGTGGATGCGCTGCCCCCCGCCGATGATTTCGCCGTAGCCTTCAGGAGCAAGAACATCCACACCCAGAGCCACTTCCGGACGATCCGGATCCGGAGCCATATAGAATGCTTTGATCTCAGACGGGAAGCGATCCACCAGCATGGGCCGGTCAAACTGCTGCGTCAGAATCGTTTCATCGCCACCGCCAAAATCCCCGCCCCATTGAATCTCAGAGCCGCGCTCCTGCAGATTCTTCACCGCATCGTCATAGCTCATCCGGACAAACGGAGACTGCACCAGTTCCAGCTTGCTGGTATCCCGTTCCAGTACCTTCAGCTCTTCGCGCTTCTTATCCAGCACGCGGCCCACAATGTAAACCACGAACTCTTCGGCCACACGCTTGATCTCTTCCAGATCAGCGAACGCCATTTCCGGCTCCACCATCCAGAACTCCGTAAGGTGGCGGCGCGTCTTCGATTTCTCCGCGCGAAACGTCGGCCCGAAGCAATAAACCTTGCCAAACGCCATCGCGTTCGCTTCGTTGTAGAGCTGCCCGGACTGCGTGAGATAAGCCTTTTCATCGTCGAAGTAATTCACTTCGAACAGAGTCGTGGTGCCTTCGCAGGCGGCAGGCGTGAAGATCGGCGTGTCCACCAGCGTGAAGCCGTGGTTATCGAAGTAGTCACGGGTGGCCTTGATAATCTCATGCCGCACACGAATGATGGCGTGCTGCCTCTGGCTGCGCAGCCACAAATGCCGATGGTCCTGCAGGAACTCAACCCCGTGGTCCTTCGGCGTAATCGGATAAGGGTCTTCTTCGGAAACACGCTGCAGAATCTCAACCGACTCAACGTCCATTTCATAGCCGCCGGGCGCGCGGGTTTCAGCACGCAGCTTGCCCGTGACAATCAGGCTGCTCTCCTGCGTCAGGTGCTTCAGCGATTCGAAAACCTCGTCCGGCAGATTGTTCTTCAGCGCCACACACTGCATCAGGCCGGTGCCATCACGCAGAATCGGAAACACAATCTTGCCCGATTTGCGAAGGTTGTAGAGCCAGCCGGGGATCGATACAGTTTGGTCAACGTACTGAGCAGCCTCGGCGATGGTGATTCGTTTAGTCATGTCTGTGTTCCAGAGATTCCAGTTCTTCGAAGACGCGGTTGATGTCGTCGAGAGGGTTTCGTAATTCAGGGGACTCGCGAAGCTCCAGCAGCAACGGGAACTGGCCCTCCGGGCAGCCGCGAAGCAGTTCCATGGTGCGTGTCCAGTCAATGGTCCCGGCGGCGTCCAGAGGGAACAGGTGCGAGTCCTCTTTTCCGTTGTTGTCATGAAGGTGCAGAGAACGAATGCGGGGCTTCATGATTTCAAACTCGTGTTCAACGCCGGCACCCAGGTTGGCATGGCCGGAATCGAAAACATAATTCAGATTCAGGTGCGTGGTGCGGTTGAAGAACTCCAGACGCTCAGCGCTGCTGAGGGCGTTGGGAGTGTTTTCCAGCAAAATTTCAACCCCCATGCCACGCGCGAAAACCGACAGCTCTTCCAGCGAACGGAAGCCGGCTTCAATCGCGTAGTCGTCAAACTCCTGCCCGCTGACGCCCAGGTGCTGCACCAGATGGCGAAACGGCAGCACTTCGGAATGTTCCAGTACGCGCTTGATCTCATCCACCCACTGATTGCGGATCGCTTTGACCGGATGCGTGATATTAATGTCAGCCTGCGGACCGGACTGCCCCCAAACTTCGTCCGTAAACATCGGCGAATGCAGCGCGTGCAGCTTCAGTTGCGAATCTCGAAACCAATGGCCAAGCTCCGCCACCTGCGCCTTATTCCGATAGTCCAGATGCTGACGGGCACAGAAGATCTCGACCGCTTCGAGCCCTGCCTTTTCCACCCGGCTGAGCCATGCCACCGTCAGGCGGTGATTGACTGTCAGGTGCGTGGAGAGAATGTGCTGCATGGTTGGTCAGTAGCCTTTGGCGGTGCCCTCAGTACGGTCGTCGTGAGCGCCTTCGATCCATTGTCCGTCAACCCTTATGGCGGCGACTTCCCCGATGGCATTGATGAGGCGGACATTGTGGCCGCGCTGCTTCAGTAATTCAATGGTATCGGGCGATGCGGTGCTTTCGACGGTGAGAATGTCGGGCATCCACTGGTGGTGGATCCGTGTCTGGTCAACGGCCTGCTGCATATTCATACCGAAATCGATCACATTGAGAATCACCTGCAGCACCGAGTTGATAATCGTCGGGCCACCAGGCGAACCAACCACCATATAGAGCTTGCCATCTTTGGTGACGATGGTCGGCGTCATGGCGCTGAGCGGTGTTTTGCGCGGCGCGATGGCATTCGCTTCGCCCTGGATCAGCCCGTACCCGTTGGGCTTGCCGGGGTCGGCTGCGAAGTCGTCCATTTCGTTGTTGAGCAGGAACCCCAAACCGGTAGCCGTCACGCCGGAGCCGAAGCCCCCGTTCAGCGTGTAGGTAACGGAAACGGCGTTGCCTTCCGCATCCACGATGGAGTAGTGCGTAGTCTCCATGCTTTCATAGGGGCCGAGGACGCCGGGTTTGAGTTGCTCACTGGAGGACGCTTTGGCCGGGTCGATCGTGGCGCGCCGGGCAGCGATGTATTTAGGGTTCAACAGCGCTGTCATCGGCACCTTGAAGAAGTCGGGATCGCCCATATATTCCGAACGATCCGCGAAATAGCGGCGCATAGCCTCCGCTTCATAGTGGAGCGCCTGCGCCGAACCCGCTCCGGCCTTCTCATAACCCGTGGTCTCCAGCATCCCCAGCATCTGGAGAATCCCGACTCCGCCCGAACTTGGCGGAGGGGCCGAGATCACGCCGTAGCCTTTGTACTTCCCTTCCACGGTCTTGCGTTCGATGACCTTGTAACCCCGCAAATCTTCCAGCGTGATCTCGCCTTTGTGCGCGGCCATGTCCGCAGCGAGGAGCCGCGCCGTTTCCCCCTCGTAGAAGTCCTTCGCGCCGTTATCGCGGATGCGGGTGAGAGTAGCCGCCAGTTCCGGCTGCTTCAGAGTCTCGCCCATCTCATAAAACTGACCATCCCGCAAAAAGATCCGGTTCGATTCCGGGAATTTCGCAAGCTTGCTGCTCGTCCCCTGGCTGCGCAGGCTCTGCGACAGCCCATAGGAAACCGGGACCCCGTCCGCCGCCAGCCGCACTGCCGGATTCAACAGCGCCTTCCACGGAGCCTTGCCATACTTCCCGTGCGCGTATTCCATCCCCCGAACTGTCCCCGGAATCCCGGACGCGCGATACCCCACCAGCGACTCGTTC
>JBBQDH010000158.1:0-13530 GCA_038319515.1 Bryobacterales bacterium | reverse complement strand
GGGGGGCGTCGATTCTTCAACTCTTCAGGTTACAGAGGATTGGGGTTCCCGCACCACTCAAAATGCAGAATTTGTTAAGAAATAGTTTGGACCAGGCGCGAACTCGTTCCCGGACCTCCGCGCAGCCTTTGCCCAAAACCCTACTTCCCCAATTCAATATCAAGAGCTCTGGCCAGGTCTTCATAGATGATGATTTCGATGAAGCGCTGGCCGCCCACGTACACCGAGGGGGTTTTCGAGATTCCGCGCGCCACGGCCGCCATATAATCCTGATCGATCAGGGTCACCAGGCGCGCGTCGGTGAGGGATTCCACAATGGCACTCTCGTCAAGCTTATTTCGGCGCGCGAACTCCCGCAGCCAGAATTTCAGGCTTGATAAGGTGATATGGCTCTGCTCCGCCATGATTTCCCGGCGGAACACGATGCCGAGCGCGGCATTCTTCTCGTAGACCCACCGGCCCGCAATGGCAGCCGGTCGCGCCCATTCATGTTTGGGTAAGGGCATATCACGGTGAAGAAACGCTACGCGGGACCCGTAACGCGACAGCAGTTTTTCGTCCATCAGGGTCCGGAAAGTCAGGCAGTCGCTGCACTGCAGATCTTCGTAAATAATGACCTTGACCGAACTTGCGCGGTTGCCTTCCACCATCTCAGGACGAGCTCCATAAATGACGGCGCTGCAAATGAGCAACGCCGCAGGAATAACGGCGCAGTTCATATCTGAACGGGAGCCTGCAGACGGAATGAGAGGCGTGTCTCCGACGGAATCTTCACCTGCTGACCACTTGTCAGTATTTCGGTTGCTCCGCCGAGTGCCCCACCTGAGGCCGCTCCGATAGCAGCGCCCTTACCGCCACCAGCCAACGCTCCGATAATGGCACCAATGGCCGCTCCCCCGCCTACCACTCCCGCCGTCTTTGCCGTCCTCGAAGCGCTGGCCGTGCGAACGTCTGAGCTGGTTACATCCACCACGCGACCATCCACTGTCACCGAAACCAGGGCCATCGTCAGGACTGTCCGCCCCGCGAGCTTGCCGGACTTCTGGTCGTCCACCAGTTTGGTCATCACGTCCGCCCCCCTCGGAATCACCTGACGGCCATCCACCGTCACAGGCTCATCCAGGCTTGCCCGGAAGGTTTGCCCCACGCGGGTTGTTTGAGAATTCACTGCATCAATCATGCGCACGGTGAACGTGGTGTCTGCCGGAATGGTCAAACCCGGCGAACCAGAGTTGTAAGGACTATTTTGGGGCTGGTTATTCTGCGGCTGGTTGTATTGCGGAGGGCCATTTTGAGGAGGAGCCTGTCGCGTCCGGTAGTCGCTCTGTGGAGGCGGGGCCTCCGCAGAAGGATAAGCCTCATCCACAAAGGAGATAGAGCGGAGCTGCTCAATCTCGAAGTTTTGTACGCTTCCGTTCACATCCACCCGAACCTGCCGTGCCGTGCCGCCCAGGTAGACACCCTGCACAACCGTACCGTTCTTCAAAACCAGCTTGTCTGCTCCGGCGATGCCCGCCAAACTCACTGCTAACGCTGTAACTGTAAGAAGACGCATAGATTTTCAGTTTCCAATCCTTTGATTTTGACCCATTTAACGCCGGAACGGTTGCAGAAAGTTCCGGCATTACAACAATCAGAAGCCCTCCGGCCGCTGGTGAGAAGCGGTCCTGTTGCCTGGGTCCGGCGCAATACAGCTAGGTCCGGTGCAATACAGAAGGAGCCAACTCAGCCGCCACTTCCTTACCGCTCGAAAATGCCGCAGCGTAAGCTTCCCGCTTTTCCTGCTTCGTGAGCCCGGAGCCGGTGCGGTTTACCTTTTCAAGGCCCAGACCGACCACGTAAGTACCAGCAAATGCCACCGCCGCCTTCGGGATCAAGCCACCGCCCAGCGGGATCTTGCCAATTAGTTCCCGCGCGATCGCCCGCCAGCCAAAGGCACCTGCGACAATCGCCGCAATATCAAATTTCTGCTCCGTATAACCAACCTCCCGCCCATACGCCGCCGCCAGCCGCAGTGCCATGCGGATCTGATTCATTGTAAGGAAGGCGGTATCCGTGGCAAACTCGCCGACCACCCAAGGCAGCTCAATCACGCTTGGAATCACGTTTGGCAGCGCAGTCACCAAAGAAAACAGAGCATTTTCCCGCGCTATTCGATAGATAATACGCTGCGCCACCGGCTCACGAAACAGAGGAAAGCTGCGGGCGATGGCGAGTTCGAGCTCCGTATTTTCGGCAACAATCAGGTTGGCCAGTGAATCGGCGGCGTCTGATTCGAAAAGATAGCCGTTTCGCGGAACGGGGATACCTGGCTCGCAGAGCACAAAATCGTACTTCGCAGTGCCGGTGCCAGCCTGGTGAATGGCCCGCAGGGCCTGCGATCTGGCCTGAGCAGGCATTGAGGCCGGAGCGAGAAACGCCTCCATTCTGCGAAAACCTTCTTCACCTGAGGCCAGCAAACCAACAGTTAAATCCTGCCAGGCTTCGGCCCGAATTGCCTCGCCATCCAGGCCGGCATAGATTTTTCGAATGTCTTTCAGAACATTGTGCATGAGCGGTCTCGCCTTCATCTTACCTTCAGCGGCAGCCGCTGTGTCGGGTCAACGCGAAATGGCGTTGACCCAACGGTCTTCGCTTCAGGCCCGATTGCTCCTGTAAAAACCAACGGCGGCAAGACCGCTGGCGCTACCTGAGCATCACTTACAGACCCGAGGATACGCTTTGTGGCAGAATAGGGCGTCGTGAAGAAACGCCTTTTGGGTGCTCTGCTGGCCTATGCAGTCCTGTTTGGACTGGCATCCTGGTTGTTAAGCGGTCGCGTGCTGGCAGCGGTGCTGATACTTTTTTGCGGATTGCTGGCGAAGACCCTCATCGCGATCCGGGTCGGACAACAGCTACCACCCGATGAGACGGCCCCGGAATGAAACGGTAATTCCCACGCCCTGCTCCGAAATGGAACGCAGAGCCGACAGTAATTTGCCGCCCACCACTTAAACAATTGAAAACAATAGGGTAGTGAGTGGCAAAATTTTGGCGCTTCCCTTGCTTTTAAGCTTCGCAACGGACGCCACCAATGCCCACAACACAAGAGCCAGGCCAAACACCCACCACCGAGAGCGAACGCGACCGCCTGGTGCTGCAGGATCTTCCCTTGGTACGCGCCATTGCGGTTCGCGTCTATGAAAACCTGCCGGTGCATGTGGAACTGGACGATTTGATCCACGCGGGTATCATGGGCCTTTTCGACGCCGCGCTCAAATACGACGACAACAAGCAGGTGACCTTTCGCAGTTACGCCAAGCATCGGATCAAGGGTGCAATTCTCGACAGCCTACGTGATATGGACTGGGCCTCCCGGGACCTGCGGCGCCGTCACAAACGACTCGAAGAGATTACACGTGAGTTGGCTGCCACCATGGAGCGGAACCCTACAGAACTTGAGATCGCCGAAAAAATGGGAATGGACGTCGACCGCTGGCGTCAGGTCGCGATCGAATTGCGTATGGTCGGACTGATGTCAGCGTCCAGCAGAGCGCCGGAGAGTGAAAACCAGAGTGTTCCCGAGTTTCCCGCAGGGAACGAACTAAATCCGGACGTTCTGACGGGCCAGAGAGAGGTCAAAGCGGTTTTGGCAAAAGCAATGAAAAGCCTTCCTGACCGATATCAGGCAGTAATCCAGTATTATTACGCCGGCGGGAGAACGATGAGAGAGATCGGAGACGCGCTTGGTATCAACGAAAGCAGAGTTTCACAGATTCATCGCGCCGCCCTGGAGAAAATGAACGAAAGCCTGCAGGCGGTGGGAATTCACTCGACCGACAACCTGCTGTAGATCAAATGAATCTGTAAGAGAGGTGAATTTGGTGGACGGGAAGGGATTCGAACCCTCGACCCCCGCGATGCGAACGCGGTGCTCTCCCAACTGAGCTACCCGCCCACTCGTGCGCGAACAATTACAATATAACAGATGATGATCAGCAGCGATGACTCGACCGGAACAGGCCCTGCGCCCGACAAAATTCCCGTTGAGCTGGCAGAGAAAATGCGGCGCGAATGGGACGACCGCGCCCTGGAAAATGCCCGGTATTATGTAGCGACGGCAAAAGACAGCTGGAGTGACCAGGAGTATTTTGATTCCGGCAGGGAGAATGTTGCGCGGGAGATTCTCACTGACATGGGCAATGTCTGTCAGGGAAAAGAACCGAAACAAATGAAAGTTCTGGAAATCGGCTGCGGTTCGGGCCGCATCACCCGGGCGCTGGCAGAGGTTTTTGGGGAAGTCTACGCCGTGGATATCAGCGGAGAGATGATCCGGCAGGCGAAAGAATCGCTGAAAGACACACCTCAGGTCCATGTCTTTCAAAATAATGGTTCAGACTTGCGCGTGCTGGGTGAGATCGAGGTCGACTTCGCCTTCTCATATATTGTGTTTCAGCACATCCCCAGCCGGGATGTAATCCAGAGCTACGTACGCGAAGTTTTCCGGCTGCTCCGACCGGGCGGACTGTTCAAGTTCCAGGTTCAGGGAGATGATTCACTCCTGACCACACCCGAGGACACATGGCTGGGAGTTCCGTTCTCTGATGCCGATGCTGTCGCAATGGCAAAGGAATGCGGTTTTGAAGCCCGCTACCGGCATGGAGCCGGTTCGCAGTACTTTTGGCTTTGGTTTTTCAAACCGACCGCCTAAGCAGTCAGTTGGCTGCGCCCGCAGTCAGCACGAGCCGGGAGGGATCGTCCTCCGATGGCAATACTGGAACCTCAGCCACCCCGCTCGCCCGACGGGATGCCCAATAGCGACGCATCCGCTCGGAGACTTCTTTCCGGGCGGCGGCGTCCATTGACTTCCGCCCCCTTCTCCGCACCGGTTGGACGGCGTTCCGTCCCGCGTCAGGCTTCCGTCGGCCCCGCAAGCCGCCTTCAGACGCCCGCCTGTCGAGCGCCTGAATAATCTGATTGATGCGATTTCGCTCATCCATCAGATGGTCGATGATCCGGTACAAGTCCATTTGAATCCCCCAAATAATGTAAGCGTATTACCTGGTGAAAACCGGCCAATGAAATCCGGAAAAATGATACCCATAGTAGTGGGCAGCCAAAACAAAGATCAAGGAGAGGACCGCCAGCACAATGGCGAGCCACTTGAAGAAGGTCAGCCAGGGGAACTTCTGCTTCTCACGCCGCAACACCAGGATGTAACTGGCGAAGATACCCACATAGAAAAGCAGGATCATCGGGGTCGCAAAGAGCGCCAGATTGAAAACATCCCCGGTCGGAGTAATGAAAGCCGCCAGAATCACAATGGCCAGAATGGCGTATCGACTGTGCCGAACCAGAAATGCGGGTTTGACGATATGCAGCAAGGTCAGCAGAAACAACAGGATCGGAATTTCAAAGACGATCCCAACGCCCAGCATGACATCGACGAAAACGTCGTAGTACTCAGTCAGGCTGATCCCGGGTTCCACGCCCTTGCCCAGACCCATGCCGAGCAGAAACTCCAGCCCGAAGCGAAGAGCAACAAAGTAGGCGAAAAAGCCCCCGGCGATAAACAGGCCGGCGCTCGAAGCCACGAAGGGGAACGCGTAGCGTTTTTCTTTGTTATAGAGACCGGGCGAAATGAAAGCCCAGACCTGATAGAGAACCCAGGGCGAGGCGAGGAAGATGGAAAACAGGAGCGGAATCTTCATCCACATCACCTGGAATCCGTCCATTGGGGAAATGATATGCAGAACCGGCGGATTGACCTTGAGGTTGGTCAGCGCCGTGTTAGCAGGTCCGCGAACGATGTCCCAAAGCTGCTCACTGAAAAGGAGACAGAGAGCGAAAGAAGCCCCGATTCCACCCAACGCCAGAATGAGGCGTTTCCGAAGTTCCTCCAGGTGTTCGAGGAAACTCATCCGGGCCATTCCGTCTTCTTCTTCATCTTCCGCCGGCGGATCGGGCGGCTTTGGAGGTGGGGCGGCACCGCCGGATGATGGCACCGGCCCGGACGGAGTTAAAGAAACAGCATTTCCCGGCAGGCTTGAGGAAGACCAGTCGTTCGTTTGGGCGTACGAATCATCGTAGTGCCCGTGGCTGTGCGGGTCGTCGTCGGCTACATGACCGGAAATCACATCTCCGGTGACTTCCTGGACGTGAGCCTCCGGGACGTGAGCCTCCTGGATCTGTTCCGGAACATGCACGGTCTCTGGTGGCGCATCATGATGCAGCAAGGTTTCACCGGAGGGAGCCGAAGCTCCCTGCGGGTCGTCGGGAAATGACATGGGCTGTATTAGCTGTTAACCGGCTTCTCGGTGGCCACGTGTGCCGTTTCGTTTGAAACGGCTGGATGACCCGGTTCAATGTGCCCGCTCGCCACCGGCGTCTCAGCAACCGAAGCATGTTCCACATGCCCGGCGTCCAGATGACCGTTTGCGATAGAGCCGGCTGCCGATTCAATTTGAAGCGGAGCCGTTGACCCAGCGCCCAGAGTTGCGGATGCACCGGTTGTAGAAGTGTTGGTTACGGTGGAATCGTAAGACCCGTCATAGTAAGACGAATCGTGCGAGGAGTAGTCGTAGTTATAGCTATCGGGCTGATAGCTGGTCGCCGTCAACTCCTTGATTCCGGTTTCCCGCTCCAGGTTGATCATCTCACGGTCAAAAGTGGCCTTCAGCTCACTTTGCGCGCGTCGGAACTCCGTCATCGCCTTCCCGATTGTTCTGCCGAGCTCGGGTAATTTCTTTGGACCGAACAGCAGCAGGGCCAGGATGAAAATGAAGACCAGTTCCTGTGTACCCAGGGGACCCATGTAAAGGAAGAACCTCCATTTGTATTGTAATCCAGCCGACGCGGTTTCAGTCAGACTCCGACGCCGGTTCGAATCCATTGTCTGTCAAAACGGTAATTGCCTGATCGAATACGTCCGGCAAAACATAGAAGAAAGCGCCCACACGGGTGCGCCGAAAGATCACGCCACCATGGTACTCGTCGGTTTCCACACCGTAGTCGACACTGGCGGCCTTCAGAATTTCTTCCAGCCGGACCGCATCTTTCAGTTTCTTCGCAATAAAGATCAGGCGCGCTTCCCCGCCCTCAAAGTAGTCCGCTTCTTTTTTCATGAGAATTGGCCGGGCATCCACGACTATGTTACAGACCATGCCACCGCAAACCATGACCGAATCACCGGCCACACCGGCCCGCCCCCTGAGTGACGAAGAAGAACTGTACTGGCTCGCGCTGCGCCTTGTCCCCGGACTGGGCACCCGCCGCTCGAACCTCCTCCTCGAAAAGCTGCGCACCCCGCAGGCAATCTTCCGCGCGTCCTCAAGTGAATTGGAAGCAGCAGGACTGGGCGGCGCTCTGGCGCGTTCGGTTTCGAGCGGGTGCAGTTTTGAAGACGCGGCAGGGCAACAAAATCTGCTGCGTGCGGGCGGCGCACAAATCATTCCACTGGGCGACAGCCGATACCCGGAACCCCTGCGGCGCATTTATGATCCGCCGCCGGTCCTGTTCGCACGGGGTCGGGTCGAACTGCTCTCGTCGGTTTGCCTCGGCGTCGTCGGGACTCGCCGTCCAACCCCCTACGGGATCGCCGCCGCAGAACGACTCTCCGGCGATTTGGCCAGGGCCGGTATGACCATTACTTCCGGAATGGCGCGCGGGATTGACACCGCCGCACACAGGGCCTGCCTCGCGGCCGGAGGGAACACCATCGCGGTGCTGGGATGCGGAGTTGACGTCGTGTACCCATCCGAGAACAAGCGACTCTCCGCGGAAATTGCCACAAGCGGCCTCATCATCTCGGAGTTCCCGATGGGTGCCGTCGCGTTCCCGCAAAACTTTCCAATCCGCAATCGTGTGGTCAGCGGCTTGAGTTGCGGACTGCTGGTCGTCGAAGGCGCTCAGTACAGTGGCTCTGCCATCACGGCGCGCCTCGCGATGGACCAGGGGCGTGAGGTTTTCGCTGTGCCTGGCAACATCACATCCAAAATGAGCTGGGGGCCCAACCTTCTCATCAAGCAGGGTGCAAAACTCGTGCAGGACTGGAACGATGTGGTGGTGGATCTACCCGCGCCCATACAGCGCAGGCTGATTGACGAAGGCCGCCAACGCATTATGAATCAAGGACTTGGAGGACTTTCCGCAAACCCGCTGCAAACCGGCAATGAATCTTCCGGCGAAACCGCCGCATCAGAGTTGGGCAGACAGAACTTACCTGCACCGCAAGCTCAGGCAGCCCGTCTTGTGCTCGGAAAGCTCAAGGTGGACGCGACCACACACCTCGACGCGCTGGTTGAATCGATTGAGGAAATGTCGCCGTCGGAAATCATGGCGGCGCTCTTCGAACTGGAGATCCTGGGACTGGTTCGCCAACAAGCCGGAAGGAACTTTGTTAAAGTGTGGTAGCCAGAGCCGAACTTCCGAACGGCTCCGGCTGCCGGCATGTGGCAGTGGCCATGTGGAGTGGCCATGTGGAGTAATAACGAGCGGGGCTTCGGGCAGTAGTTTATTCTGGGAAAGCACTTAATAAGGATATGGCAAAATCTCTGGTAATCGTCGAGTCACCGGCGAAGGCAAAAACAATCAACAAGTACCTGGGGAAGAACTTCATCGTGAAGGCTTCGCTCGGCCACATCAAGGATCTTCCCAAAAAAGACCTCGCCGTGGACGTCGAAAACGGCTTCCGCCCCCGGTATGAAGTCATTGAGGGGAAGAAGAAGCTCATCCAGGAACTGAAGGATGCGGCAAAGAAAGTCGAGAACATCTACCTCGCGGCCGATCCTGATCGCGAAGGCGAAGCGATTTGCTGGCACCTGCAGGAAGAACTGAAGTCGAAGAAGACGCTCGAAGAAGGCGCACCCAGGTTCTACCGGGTGATGTTCAACGAAATCACAAAGAAGTCGATCGAAAAAGCCTTTGAGAAGCCGACCCTGGTCAATGTGAACAAGGTGGACGCCCAGCAGGCGCGCCGGGTTCTGGATCGCCTTGTCGGTTACAAGATTTCACCCCTGCTTTGGGACAAAGTGCGGCGTGGCCTTTCCGCCGGTCGCGTTCAAACCGTCGCCGTGCGTGTGATTGTGGACCGGGAACGCGAAGTCCGTGCGTTTGTGAAGCAGGAATACTGGACGCTCGAAGCCAACCTGAGTGCGAAGAAAGCACCGCGGTTCGACGCGAAGCTCAGCAGGCGTGGAGAAGAAACCCCCGAAATTCCGGACCAGGCGTCGGCAGATATTCTGGTCGCCGATCTTGACAGTGCGAAGTATATCGTTCGCTCGGTAGGCACAAAGGAAAAGAAGCGCAATCCGGTCGCCCCGTTTATCACCTCCACCCTGCAGCAGGATGCGTCGCGTAAACTTCGCTTCAGCGTGAAGCGCACCATGATGCTCGCCCAGCAGCTCTACGAAGGCGTGGAGGTGGGTGAGGAAGGTTCCGTTGGTCTGATCACGTATATGCGTACGGATTCGACCCGAATCGGCGAAGAGGCTATCGGTGAGGTCCGCAGCTTCATCGAGACCAGGTACGGTGCCCAGTACCTGCCGGCTTCCGCCAACCTTTATAAGACCAAGAAAGCCGCGCAGGACGCCCACGAGGCGATCCGCCCCACTTCCGCACTCCGGACACCGGATGACGTGGCGCCCTTCCTCGCAGAAGATCAGATGAAGCTCTACCGGTTGATCTGGATGCGGTTTATCGCGTCGCAGATGAACCCGGCCCTGCTGGATCAAACCACCATCGACGTGAATGCAAATGGGCTGAGCGGCGCGGAATATACCTTCCGCGCCACCGGCTCCGTGATGAAATTCGATGGGTTCCTGGCTGTCTACGAAGAAGGCAAAGATCAAAAGGACGAGGAAGACGAGGAATTAAAACACAAGCTACCCGCCGTAACTGCAGGCGAAGAGCTGAAATTTAACGTTCTCAAGCCGGAACAGCACTTCACCGAACCCCCTCCGCGCTACACCGAAGCCACGCTGGTGAAGAAGCTGGAAGCGGACGGCGTCGGTCGCCCGTCAACCTACGCTTCGATTCTCTCCACTATTCAGGAGCGCGAGTACGTGTCCAAGGAAGGCGGTAAATTCAAGCCGACTGAGCTGGGCATGGTTGTAACAGACCTTCTTCTGGAGAGCTTCGCGGATATTTTCGACGTGCGCTACACGGCGCGGATGGAAGAGGAACTGGACGACATTGAAGAGGGCAAGCTTGACTGGCGCGATGCCATGGGCGAGTTCTATGAGCGTTTCACGAAGGATCTGACCAACGCCGAAACGAACATGACAAATATTAAGCGGATGGAAAAACCAACCGACTTACTATGCGACAAGTGCGGAAAGCCCCTGGTAATTAAGTGGGGTAAGCACGGCAGTTTTCTGGCCTGTACGGGCTATCCGGAATGCACCTACACGCGGGAACTCACCGTAGACCTGCCCGACATCGACGGAGCGGACCTGGCGGAACAGGGCGACGAGGAATACTGCCAGAATTGCGGCAGGCCGATGGTACTCAAGAAAGGCAGATTCGGCACATTCTTTGCCTGCACCGGCTACCCCGACTGCAAAACAACCAAACAGATCGGCGGCGCCCAGAAAAAGGCGGACGTAATTCTTGATGAAAAATGCCCCCAGTGCGACAGCAATCTGGTCCAGAAATTCGGACGGTTTGGGGAATTCACTGCCTGCAGCAATTATCCTGAGTGCAAATATGTCAAGCAGAAGACCATCGGGGTGAAGTGTCCGAACTGTACCGAAGGTGAAGTGGTGGAGCGCCGCTCCAAACGCGGCAAGACCTTCTACGGATGTAACAGGTATCCGGAATGCGACTTCGTCGGATGGGCAAAACCTGTCTCCGAAAAGTGCCCGGATTGCGGAAGTCCCTATTTAACAGAGAAATACCTCAAGTCCGGTGCCTTCCTCCAATGCCCGAATGCGGAGTGCAAGTACAAGCGCGAGATGCTTCCCTCGGAGCAAACGCCGGAGCCCGAAGCAGTCGCTGTCTGATATCTTGTTAACTTTAGGGGTCGGATTTACAAGGATCCGGCCCTGATTTCCCCGTTCCGTAATTCTCCCTCAGCAAAATTTCCGTATCCGTATTTTTCCTGAATAAAAATATATGAGAACTTCACCCCCTCAAGGTAACATAACTCTTGTATTTCGGAACTAAACGTTTACGTGTTTAAGTTCGCAGAGAAAAGCCGACACCAGGAATCAGGGAACTCATGAAAGCTCAGACGATCGAGATTCAGCAGTGCACGGGACGCGTTCTTTCCTCGCCGATATTTCGGCCCGGCGGCAAGAAGCTTCTCGCCAAAGGCCATGTCCTTCGCGAAGAAGACATACGAATTCTGCAATCCGAGGGCATGGGGCAGATTTGGGTAGCCGAGCTCGATGAAGACGAAATCCCGGAAGACCAGGCAGTGTGTGCGATCGCGGGTGAAATGGCCTGTGGCTCGTACGAAATTCAGCTCGCGCCTGGCGGTCGCGCGAATCTGATTGCCACAGAAAACTGCTGCGTACTGGTGGATGATGATCTGTTGAGGCAGGCAAACTGCACTTCCGGCATGGTAATCGCGACGACCATGAATTTCAGCTTCGCTACTGCCGGGCAGAGGATTGCAACGGTAAAAAGCGCGCCATTCGCGATGTCAAAGTCGGATTTCGAAGGCTCGCTGAATATGCTGAAGGACCGGGGTCCGATCATGCAGGCGCGCCCTGTTCGCGGAGCCTCGATCGGTATTCTCTACAGCGACCCTGTAAACGGAGACCGCGCCAGGGTTTTATTTGAGCCCGTGCTGCGCCAGAAACTGGAACGGTTTGGGCTGCGTTCACAACCAAGCCTGGCAGTTCTTGAAAACGAAGAGCACGTGTCGCGAGGCCTTCAGCAATTGCTTCGGGCCAAACCCTCCGCCATTCTGGTTGCCTCCACCACCGCCCCTGCCGGGCCTGACGACGTTGTGGGCCGGGCCATGGGGAAAATTGGCTGCGATATTGAGCGTTTTCTGGCACCGGTGGAACCCGGAAATCTATTGCTGATGGGCTATAAAAATGATGTTCCGATCATGTCCGCGCCTGGCTGTTTCCGATCTTTAAGGCCTAATGTCATTGATATTTTGCTCCCCCCGGTGATGGCTCGCTACCGCGTTTCCACCTGGGAAGTCTCCTGCCTTGGGCACGGTGGGCTCCTCAGTTAGCGCACACGATTTAGATGATCCCTCGGGCACGCAACTCGGCTTCGGGTTGCCTGCCCGAAGTAAAGAGCACCGCATTTATCCCCGCAAGTTCCGCACCCTCAACATTCTCCCGAATATCGTCAAAGAACAGGCATTCCTCCGGCAAGCACCCTGCGGCATCTATCGCTTTTTGATAAATTTCAGCAGCCGGCTTCATAACACCGGCCTCATAGGACAGCACGTACTGGTGGAAATGCCGCAAAAGAGGGTAGTTCTTCTGCAGGAACCGAAAATGAATTACGTTCGTGTTGGATAACAAAACCAGACGATAATCTTCCGCAAGAACCTGCAACAATTCTTCCCTGACCAGCGTTTCGGGCAGGAAAATCGAGTTCCAGATCGCCGAAAACTCCTGTTCTCCGAGGTCGATTTTCAACAAGCAGTTCATGCGGGCGATAAATTCCTCCGGACTGGTAATGCCGGATTCAAAGGGCAGAAACAGGCACGCCTCGTCCACGCGCCGGCGAATTTCCACGGCGGAAAGCCCCGATAGCGCCTCCATCCGGACCCACGCACGATTGAAATCGAAGGGCACCAATACCCGGCCCAGGTCAAATATGATGCACTTTATCATTTCCAAATTCCTACCAGATACCCAGAAACTTCCACCAGGCAAATCCAACGGTTCCCCAAACTGTGACGGTAATCAGGGAGATCAAAAACCCGATTCGCCACCACGTCCCCATGGGAACGTAGCCCTGCGCGAAGAACATGGGCGCCGGCGTAGTGCCATAGTTGGTGAGCGCCGCGCACAGGTTTCCGAAGCAGGCAAGAGAGAAAGCCGCCAGGCCCGGCGGAACTCCCTTTGCCAGCATAACAGCGCAAAATGCAGGGTACATGGCCAGCGTGTGAGCGGTAATGCTGGCAAAGCCATAGTGCGCGTAAAAGTACACCAACAGCGCCACGACGAAGAGCGTAGCAACGCTGTATCCCGCCAACGATGCCCCGACACCCTCCGCGAGTGCCTTTGTTACGCCGGCCTCGCCCAGGGCGCGCGCCAGCCCGAACAGCCCCCCGTACCAGACAAACACATCCCAGGCGACACGGTCCGCCATCAGATCCGCCCATTTGAGCACCCCTGTGGCCAGCAGAATGCCCGACCCCAACAGGGCGGGAACGCCGGCGTCAAGTTTAGAAAAAATCCACATCCCGCAGACACCGGCAAACACGCCGCAGACGATTAGTTCGTCCCTTTTCATCCGTCCCATGGCAGAAAGCTCCCGGCGTGCGAAAGCAGGCGCTTCCGGAGTGTGGAGAACGGACGGCGGATAGAGACGAAAGACCGCCCACGGAACAATAGCCAGTGAAATCACGCCCGGCAC
>JBBQDH010000157.1:0-13541 GCA_038319515.1 Bryobacterales bacterium | reverse complement strand
CTTGGTAGTCGGTGCATCCTGATTCATGGTGGAGGGCAAGCCCAACAGATAGTCGGCAGTTGCGTTCTTCGTGCCGCGAGGATTATTTGTCGCGAAGCTGAACGTCCCGTAGTTATTCAGCAGCGTATCGTGAATCATCTTCTCCAGCAAGGCTTCGCCGCCGATTCGAATCGAGTGGCGAGACGCCGAAATGCTGAGCAAATCCCGCACCTGATACAAGTTACTGCCCGCCACAGGCCCGGGAATCGCACTGTTCAGATTGAAGCGGCCGGCCACCTGAATCTGCGGCAGCGAAGGCGCGCCCTGAATCCGAAAAAGCGAACCCAAATCGCCCAGTGAAATCGCGGGGTCGTTGGTCCTCCCCCCGAAGTCGCGGATATAAGCGGCGCGGAATTCATTCACGCGCGTGGCGGACAGGATCCAGGTATCGCTCGCATTCCAGTTGAACTGCCGCCAGGTGAAGTTACGGGAAACCCACGGAATATTGCCCAGCAAACCAACCCGGTCCGCGCCGGAAGTTTCAAACAAACTGCCCACCAGACGATGCGCCTGATTGAGATTGTGATCGACTTTCACCACGACCTCATCGGTATCTTTCGGGTGCCCCAACCGGGCTTCGTAGAGACCATTCGCGAGGTTCGGGCGCGGCAGGTAAGTGTCCGTGATCTTCTTTGCCACCGTGTCCAGACGGGATGGCGGGATGATTTTGCCGGGGAAAGCGGCACCGGTGGAAGGATCGACGGGCGCGGTGCCGGCGGTCAGCGAAAGATCGCCGGTGCGTTCGCGGTCAGTGAGCGGCGTTGCTGTGTTGTTGTAAATGCTGGTGCGGTCGCGCAAGCTGGACCATGAGCCAAAAATAAATGTCCTGTCTTTCCGGATCGGGCCGCCCGCCGTGCCACCGAACTGGTTTCGATGCAGCGGATCGCGCAGCAGCGTACCCTGCCCAGGCACCCAGCGATTGGCGTTGAGCTTCGAATTGCGCAGGAACTCAAACACCGTTCCGTGCAGGGCATTGGTGCCGGATTTCGTCACCATCGTCACCGTGCCGCCGCCGAAACGGCCTTCGTCAGCCGGGAAACTGTTGGTCTGAACGCGGAACTCCTGAATCGCATCCGGGTTTGGCGCCACGTTGCCGGTGTTGCGCAGCCCGCTGGTATTGCTGCCGCCATTCAACGAGTAATTCACCGAACCGATGCCGGAATTGGGCGCACCGTTCACGATGGTGACCTGCATGGGAGCCCCAAAATTATCGGTTGCCGCATCGGTCGTATCCACGCCCGCCGTCAGTGTCAGCAGCGTATAGATGTCACGGTTCACCAGCGGCAGGTTATTGATTTCGGAATTCGTGACCACCTGCCCCAGCGTGGGCGACGTTGTTTCCACAATTGGGGTCGCGCTGCCTTCCACATCAACGGAATCGCTCAAGGTGCCGATGGCCAGCGTCGCGTCCACCCGTGCGTTGGCGCCCACCTCAATCACAATTCCCTTACGCTCAAAGTTCCGAAAGCCAGTCACAGCAATCGACACCCGGTAAGTCCCCACCGGCAGGAACTGGATGGAGTAACTGCCGTCCGTCAGCGTCGTCGACTTGCGCAAGTCATTCGTATCGATATTGACCGCGGTCACTTCGGCACCGGCGATCACTGCTCCGCTCGGATCCGCGACTCTGCCCAGGATGGTGCCCGTGGTCCCCTGGCCATACGCCAGTGAGGCCAAAGCGACCAGGGCAATCAAAACTTTTTTCATGTCGAATTCCCTGTTACTTGAGATATTTATCCAGATCCGGATTAATCTTCGCCTGAATCGCCGGAGTATTCATGTTTTCCTGCGTCACCAGCGTGGGGGCAATGTTCTGAATGCGTTCGGGCTTGCCGCCCTGCAGTTTCTCCACCGCCGCTTTCATTGACTTGTAGCCCATCTGGAACGGATCCTGGACAATCAGCGAATCCACCACCCCGTCCTTCAACGCCTGAATCAGCTGGGGACTGGAGTCGAAGCCCACCAGCTTGAAGCCTTTCCTGTCCTTCAGGGCGCGCACGGCACCAACAGTACTCGATTCGTTGCTGGCGAACATACCGGCCAGATCCGGCGCCGCCGTGAGCATGTTCTCAGACACCTTCAGAGACTGCGCAAAGTCTGCCATGCCGTACTGCTTGTCCACCATTTTGATGCCGGGAAATGCCGAGAGCAATCGATCTTCAAAACCCTTCTCACGATCCATGGTGGAAGCGCTGCCGGGCTGCACAGCCACTTCCGCAATCTTGCCTGCACCCTTCAGAATCTCGCCCAGACGGGCCGCCGCCATCTGGCCGCCCTCATAGTTGTTGGTCGCCACCTGCGAGGTGAAGAGCTCGGAATCCACCGGAGAATCGAAAATAATCACGGGAATATTCGCGGCAGCCGCATGCTCCACCAGCGTCACCAGGATCTTCTTATCGATGGGCGCGAGACAGATGGCGTCCACTTTCTGATTGATGGCCGCATCCATGATCTTGATCTGGCCCGTGTAGTCCGTTTCAGAAGCGGGGCCGTTCCAGATGATGGTGTAACCGGCGCTCTCCCGCATCGCAGCCACAGCGCCGGCGTGCACCGACTGCCAGAACACATGCGCGCGCCCCTTGGGGATAAACGCAATTCGCTTCTCCGTGGAGCGATTGCAGGCGAGCACGCAGAACGAGGCGCACAACAGCAGCGCGGTACTAAGACGATGACGCAGTGAGAGATGCATGGGAATAATCGCTCTCATTATCCGTCACCGTGAGCTTTGTGACAAACTGTCGGGAGCATGGTCGGAAGCAAAGCTGTCTTTGGGGCGATTGAAGCGGGCGGAACCAAGTTTGTTTGCGGTGTGGGCAGTGGGCCAGATGACTTCCGAACAACGCATTTTCCCACCACCACGCCCGATGAAACAATCGGGCAGGCGATCACCTGGATCCAACAGGAAGCAGGGGCCGATCTGGCGGCTGCGGGCATAGGTTCTTTCGGGCCGTTGGACCTTGATACGTCGTCGCCAGGCTACGGCTTTATTACTTCGACGCCCAAAGCCGGGTGGCAGAACACAGATCTGGCACGGCGCGTGGGCGCGGCGCTGGGCGTGCCCATAGGCTTCGATACCGATGTGAATGCCGCGGCGCTGGGCGAAATGCGATGGGGCTCGGCGCAGGATCTTTCCAGCTGCGTCTATCTGACGGTCGGCACAGGCATTGGAGGCGGGGCGATTGTACATGGCCGCCTGCTGCACGGCATGATGCACCCGGAGATGGGCCATATTCGTATTCCGCATGATCTGGCAGCAGACCCGTTCCCGGGTAACTGCCCGTTTCATGGCGATTGCCTGGAAGGCCTGGCCTCGGGCCCGGCCATGCAGGCCCGCTGGGGAATGCCCGGAGCTGAGCTACCTGCCGACCACCCCGGCTGGGCTCTGGAAGCGCACTATCTGGCGCTCGCGGCCGCGAATTTTCTGTTTACGCTTTCACCGGAGCGGATTATCCTGGGCGGCGGCGTGATGCAGCAACCCGGGCTTCATGAAAGAGTTCGTGAGGAACTGAGCATCATCCTGAACCGTTATATCCGTGTGCCGCAGGTGCTGGAGCACATGGACCAATACATCGTTCCGCCCGGGCTCGGCAATCGTGCCGGCGTACTGGGATCGCTGGCACTGGCGCAACAGGCGGTTCAGTAGATGGCACTCTCGGCGGCATTGATCAGAAGCACTATCGTGGTGGCGGTTGGCGGACTGCTTTTCGGTTTCGACACGGCTGTCATCGCGGGCACCACAGACCAGTTACAGGAAGTGTTTCGGCTCTCTGAAGCGAACCTGGGATTCACGGTGGCCAGCGCGCGGGTCGGAACAATCCTCGGCTCCATATTCGGCGGAATCCCCGGTGATAAGTACGGGCGGCGGGACAGTCTGCACATCATGGCTGTGCTCTATGTCATCTCGGCAGCAGGCTGCGCGGTCGCCTGGGACTGGCCATCACTGCTGGTGTTCCGGTGCCGGGACCGCTTTACATCGCGGAGATCGCACCCGCGAAGTGGCGCGGAAGGCTGGTTGGAATGTTCCGGTTCAACGTGGTCGCAGGCATCCTAATCGCCTGTCTTTCGAACTATCTGGTGGGCCTGATGAATTTCGGACCTTCCGAATGGCGCTGGCTGGTCTCAAAGGGGCGCGTTGAAGAGGCACGGCAGGTTTTGCTGATGACGGAAGGCAAGGGCGCAGCAGAAGAACTGCGGCTCATCGTGGCGTCAGCCAAACGGGACTCCGATGACGGCGAGCAAACGCTCTTCAGCCGGAAGTTTCGTTTACCCGTTTTCCTGACCATTTCCATCGGGATGTTCAACCAGCTATCCGGCATCAACGCGATCCTCAACTACCTCAATTCGATCTTCGCGGCGGCGGGCTTCAGCAAGGTTTCGGGCGACCTTCAATCGGTCGCGGTGGGCTGCACGAATCTGTTCTTCACGATGCCGGCAATGTCGACCATTGATAAAGCCGGGCGATGAACGCCGCCATCGCGTGGACATTCCCGGTGATCGCCTCTTCATCGAAAGCCGCGACGTTCTTGGTTTTCGCGGGGATGATGACGGTGCAGTTTTTCGTGGCGAATTTCTTCTACCCGGAGACCCGGAAAAGCACCTCTGGAGGAAATGCAGAAAAAGCCGGGGATAGTTTCCGGCGCAAAAATGCTACTGCGGGAACGACGCCGGAGCTTTAATATCCTGCCAGCCCTTACCACTCAACGCTTTCATGAACGCCACCAGATCTGCCTTCTCGGTCGCCGTCAAATGCTGCGGCTTGATCTTCCGATCGAGGTTCTTATTCGGCGTGCCGCCCTTGTCGTAGTAATCCACTACTTCTTCCAGCGTCTTCAGACTGCCGTCATGCATGTAGGGGCCCGTGTGTTCGATGTCCCGCAGGGTCGGCGTCTTGAAAGCACCCCAATCCTCCGGATCTTTCGAGATCTCAACGCGACCCACATCCGGCGTGGGCCTGTCGATACCTACGCCAATATTCGAGTACATATTACTGGTGAAATTCTGCCCTTCATGGCATGCATCGCACTGGGCTTTCTTAAACACCTTCAACCCATTCTGCGCCGAGGGAGACATGCCCTTTGCCTGGCCGGCCTTCCAGCGGTCATAGGGCGAATCGCCGGAAACCACCGTGCGCTCAAAGGTCGCAATCGCTTTGGCAATACGATCAATGTCGATCGCATCGTCACCGAACGAAGCCTTGAAGAGCGGCTTGTAACCTTCGATTCCCTGCAACGTTTTCACAATCGCCTGGTGCGAGTTCCCCATCTCGATGGGGTTGGCCATGGGGCCGATCGCCTGGGCTTCCAATGATGGCGCGCGGCCATCCCAAAACTGCGCCAGGCTCCACGCCCGGTTGATCACCGTGGGGGCGCTTCGACCGCCCTTCTGGCCTTTGATGCCGGTCGAAACCGCGCCGCCATCGGTAAACCCGAACCTGGGATCGTGACAGGTGGCGCAACTGACCGTACCGTCGGCGGAAAGGCGATTGTCGAAATAGAGAACCTTGCCCAACTCTGCCTTGGCGACCGACCAGGGGTTGTCAGCAGGCCAGTGGATGGGAAGCAAGCCGAGGGGAGCTTTGGGCGGCGCGCCGGGGGGCGCTGCCGCCAACAGTATCGCGGCCGGCAACAAGGCGCCGGCCGCGAATGCTTTTTTCGTCATCGCGCTTACTTGTTCACAGTGCCCTGAACATAGACTGCTTTCACGCCGTTGATGGAAGTTTCCGTACCGGTCACCGTCATCACCTTCGCGAAGTTGTCAGCGGCAACCTTGCGGAAGCTCACCTGGCCATCGCGACGCGGATCATGCTCTTCGGCCATCAGCAGGTAAACCTGGCCCTCTTTGGTGACCAGACCAATCGGCTCGCCGTTCGTGATGCACTTCTTACCGCAGGAGGCATGCTTGTCGCCATGCTTGCCGAGCTGCAGATAGCAGGAAAGGTCCAGAATTTCGCCTGTCAGAGTCACCGTTTTTCCGGGGATGGGCTTATTGTCCACCGCTGCGCCGTTGGTGGTGTTCGACCAGGCTTCGCCCTTCTGGCCCAGTTCGCCCTGCGACGTCCAGCCGCCGGTCGGTTCCATGCCCGGCTGCAGGATACCGGCCTTCATGGAGGCCTTGGGGGCCATCTTCTTGTCAGCCATCTTCTTGTCAGCCATCTTGTTGTCAGCCATCTTGTCCTGGGACAGGGCGACTCCTGCGGCCACACAGACGGCCAACAGGGATAGAGCGATTTTTCGGATCATGATATGCCTCACCTGAAATTCTATTACGTTCGGGCGACTGGCGGGCGGCCTCAGCCAAAGCCCCTTTCAGCATTGTGTATCTCGATCTCCGCTTCCACGCGAAGATCCAGGTGCCGGTTCACCATATTCATGGTCACCACGCCGTTGTTCAGCGACGTGGAAACGTCCAGGTGCGAGGTCTTTCAAAAACGCTTGCTGTCATAGGACGGGCATTCCGGAAACGTCTGCGGAGATGCTCCCCGCGTGTTCCTGGAAAACAGCTGCGGCGGGTGGAATGTCGACTGCAGAAACAGCCCCTGCTGGTTGGTGAAGAGGGGCGCAATCACGTTCACAATCTGATCCATGTTCGCCATCTTGACGGTGTCCGCATTGTTCACGAACGTATTCAGCATGGTCGCGATCACCAGTACGCCTTCCAGGTTGCAATGCTCCTCCAGAATCCCGCAGCGGCGCGGATGCGGTCGTCCAGCTGGTTTGAGACGTCCATGGGTCTGTAGCGACAGTACTCGATGTGGTCTTTCAAATACGTCCGGCACCTCACGGTTCCAGCCCACCCAATCGATGTACGCGCCGAAGCTGGAAGAGCCCGCAGCGATCTTGATTCTTGCCTGCAGGGCGCGTGACTGCGCATGGGACGCCCAGCGGGACTGCCAACGGAACTGCCAGAGAGAGAGGGCGAAATCACGTCGGGACATATAGTCGGCATAGACAGAGCTACCACATGTTGTGAGATGCTCTGTCTAACTACTAAATGGAATTCCGCCAACTGGAATTGTTCCTCGCTGTTCTGGATTGCGCCAGCGTCACCAAAGCCGCCGAAAAGCTCTACGTGTCTCCCGGGGCCATCAGTATGCAGCTCCGCAGTCTGGCCGAAAGCCTGCATACCGATCTGTTCGTTCGTTGCGGCAAGCATCTGGTGCCGACATCGGCGGCGTTGCGACTTGCTGAACATGCACGCGTGATCGTGCGGCAGGCGCGCGATCTTGAGTATGAATTTGATTCCACTTCTTCCTCCGACTTCAGGCTGTTCCACCTTGCCACGGGCGCAACGACGCTGATCCACCACATGGGTGCGCCGCTGCAGCTATTGCGCAAGCGCTACCCGGATACCCCTATTCACATCACCGTCTCAGCAACGGAAGAAATGGTGGCAGGCGTTCTTGACCGTCGTTTCGATCTGGCCGTGATCACGCTGCCCTTCCCGACTGAACGCCTGGTGGTGACACCACTGTTTGAGGAAGAACTCCTCATCGTGCAGCATGCCGAAAAGCCTTCTGCCACCTGGAAAGTGGGGACGATTCAACCGGCCCAGTTGAATGACGCACCCTTCCTGCTCTACCCCAAACGCAGCAACATGCGGTCCATCATCGATGGCTTTTTGGCGGAAATCGGTGCGCGCCCCCGAGTGATCATGGAAGCGGACGACACCGCTGCCATCCGCCGCATGGTGGAATCCGGGTTTGGTTATTCGATCCTTCCTGAATATGCGCTGCGTGACCAGCCAGGCCACTTCCGCGTATTCCGCATCCCCGGTCGCAAAATCTCACGCACGCAGGCGCTTGCGATGGTGAAAACCGAGCACCCCCGCACGCTGACGCTGGCAATCGGGAAGTTCCTGGAGCAGCAGATGAAACCGAAGGTTGCGCGTTAACCGGCAACTTCTTCATCCACCGGCGTGAAAGTCAACACAGGCTCCGTGCGCCCCTTCACCGTCACAGATCCCATCTCGCGAAATTGAAACAACCCGCGCAGCGCGTTGTAAGTGTACTCGCTGATCAGAATCCCCACGCCCATTTCCTTCGTGGCGGACTCCAGTCGCGACGCCAGATTCACCGTATCGCCGATCGCCGTGTAATCCATCCGCCGCGCGGCGCCGATATTCCCCACCACGGCAGGCCCGGAATTCACGCCTACACCGATTCGCAGATTGATCCCCTCAGGCGCCCACTTCTTCGCCACGCGACTCAGTTCCCGCTGCATGGTGATAGCGGTGCGGACCGCGTGCTCTTCCTGATTCTGATCATCCTCCGGCGCGCCGAAAATCACCATGATCCCGTCGCCGATGAACTTGTCCAGTGTCCCGTTATTCTGGAAAATCACCTCCACCATAGCCTCGAAATAGTCGTTCAGAATTGCCACGACTTTCTCCGGCTGCAGCTTTTCAGACATGGTTGAAAATCCGCGCAAGTCGCAAAAAAGCACGGTGATTCGGCGCCTGTCGCCACTCAACTTGATCTCCGCGCCGGACTTCAGAATCGAGTCCATCACCTGTTGCGAAACGTAATGCGCGAACGTGGTCTTGACGCGGTCGCGCTCCTTCAGGCCAATAGCCATTACGTTCACCGCCTGCGCGACAATCCCGAATTCATCGCGGGAAGTGACCCGCAGCGGCGTATCGAAATCGGCTTTCCCGATCCGTTCGACCGCGGCGCGCAGCTCCGTCAGAGGACGGCTTGTGCGGTGACTGATGTACAGCGCCGCGGGGATTGCCACAAGAGCGGCAAGGAACATTGCAGCCAGCGCGCTGAACCGAATCGGGCTCATCTTCGCCTCCACCCAGTCGGACGACGCTTCCACCACCAATGCGCCAACCACCTGCCCCGCGTGATTCTTCACGGGGGCATGCCCGCGCAAAAACGTGCCGAACTCGTCGGTAATGAACTCTTCGCCAACTTCGGCTACCGACAGGTCAAGGGGCTTCGCCTGCCCGGACCGATAAGCCTCACCAGGGTGCGCCGCCAGACCCCTGCGCTCCTCAGGATCGACGCCCACCAGCAGCGCCCCCGGATCTCCCTTCGCGGTCATTACCGTGAAGAACCGCTTCGTCTGGGTGTCGGGTCGCCGATTGGCATCCCGGACCCGCCGCAGGGTTTCACGAAGCTGGAGGTACGCGGGCGAAGATTCATCGGGTTGCCCGTTCACCTGCGCGAGAAGATCACCATCCAGCAGAACGGCTGTTGTGGCAGTGATGGAAAGCAGCTTGGCCCGATACCCATCGTATAAATAGTGCAGCGCCAACCGGTCCATCAGCAATAACGAGAGACCGTTCGTCCCCAGCGCAACGGCTATGAAAATGAGGAGTAGCTTTGTGCGGTAGCGCAATTGTATTCCGCTCGATTATGCCATATCTTTAGACTCGATGAGACTGCAATTCCTGATTGCGCTTACACGTGCCCAGTCAATGCGGTCAGGGATGGGCATCGTGACAGAAAGTCCGGCGATCCCGTGACTATCTAAGATGGACCTGCGGTTCTTTCTACGGACAATCACGGAATTTTTCGACTCGACGGTGAACGAGCTGAGAGACAGGGGATGGGAGTACCAACGAGCGAAAATGCTCACGATCCAAAAGCGGCTGTCGGGAATCTTAACCGCCTTCGACCTCTAACTACTGCACCCGGAAATCCCAAATTCGGGCGTCGATCTTGCCTTCGTTGTATTCGATGACCGCATATTCCCCCTTCTCAAGATCGTCCTGCGGCCAGATTTTGAATAAGCCGCTGTCGGTGAGTTGTTTACTAAAGCTCGGGACAACGTCGCGCTCTTCCAGAATTTCATTCACTACCGGGGCGATGGTGATGCGCTCAACAATGCGCGCGCCTTTCTGCGGCGTCACCTTTACTATGGCGTAACTGTCCTCAAGGGAAAGCTGGAGGTAGAACTCAGGGCGTTTGTCGGTGACGATATTTTCCGAATGCTCGCCCACCGTTTCGAGAGTCGACTTGCCGGCGATGATCGGGATCGGCGCCATCGCCTTCAGAATGCTGCGGCCCTTGTTGGTCTTCACCGCCGCTTCGGCGAGTTTGAAAATCCGGAGCTGATTGTTCTCGCCCAGCATGTAAACGCCGGGGTCGCGCGGGATGCTACGGATCTCGGCTCGTTCTGCCTTCGCCGCAATTTCTTCATCCGCAAGTTGCTGCGCCTGGCGGTCAAAGTTTTTCCGGCGGTCGCCGGCTTCAGCGTCCGTGCGCTTGAGATCCGCCAATTCGGCGGGAATCTCTTCCCAATCCGCACGTTCGATGCTGTAGTACTTCAGATGGTCTCCCGTCACCTTATATTCGCGGACGATCTGGTAGCTGCCGTCCTTCATGAACAGTTTGAAGTTGGCGGCGGCAAGGGTACAGGCGAAAGTGACGAATAGCAGGAAAAACTTGCGCATGGCGCTCCTGCTTACAGTTTAGGGGGTCGGCGGTCCCTATAATCGGGGTAGACATGAAATACCGAAAACTTGGCAGGACGGGCCTTGAGGTCAGCGAGATTGGCTACGGCGCGTGGGGAATCAGCGGGAAGCAGTGGATCGGCGCGACGGATGACGGATCCCTGGCTGCCCTGCGGAAAGCCATTGACAGCGGGCTGAACTTCATCGACACGGCGCTGGCATACGGCGACGGGAAGAGTGAGGAACTGGTAGGGCAGGCCGTGAAAGCTTCTGGCGGGAACGTTTACATCGCGACGAAGGTGCCACCGATGAACCGGGTTTGGCCGGCACGTCCGGACAGCACAATCGAAGAGGTGTTCCCGTATCAATACATCATCGATTCCACTGATACGAGCCTGCGGAATCTGGGGGTCGAGACGATTGACCTGCAGCAGTTGCACGTCTGGAATCCGGCCTGGGTGGAACGGGATGAATGGAGACGGGCTTTCGAGACGCTGCGGGCGGCCGGGAAGGTGCGGTATTTCGGCGTGTCGATCAATGACCATCAACCGGAGACGGGAGTGGGAATTATTGAGACGGGTCTTATTGATACTGTGCAGGTGATCTATAACGTGTTCGATCAGACGCCGGAGAAAGAACTGTTTCCGGTATGCCTGGCGCGCAACATCGGTGTGCTGGCACGGGTGCCCTTTGATGAAGGTTCACTCACGGGCCGCATCAATTCGGCAACTGTGTTCCCGGAAGGCGACTTCCGCAACCATTATTTCCGGGGCGACCGGAAAAAGCAGGTAGAAGAGCGTGTGGTGGCGATTCTGCGGGATCTGGGGCTCTCAGAGGTGACCGACATGCCGGCGGTGGCGATGCGGTTCTGTTTGTCGCACATGGCGGTCTCGACGGTAATTCCGGGGATGCGATCAATTTCGAGCGTGGAATCGAATGTAAAGTCTTCCGATCTGGGAGTGCTTTCGGCGGAGACCCTGGCGGTGCTGCACCGGCATGCGTGGGACCGGAATTTTTATGCCTGATGGGAGCTTATAAGAACATGCTGAAGTGGACTGACGTAATAGCGCTGGCGCGGAGCGGGAATCCGGAACCAGCTCACAAGGTTGTGAAGAGCGAGGCAGAGTGGCGGGCGCAATTGTCGCCGGATCAGTACCGAGTCACCCGGCAGGCGGGTACGGAGCGTGCGTTTAGCTCGGAAATGTGCAGCCGGTTTGAGCCGGGTATCTACAACTGCCTGTGCTGCGGGGCGAAGCTGTTCGATGCGACGAGTAAGTTTGAATCGCACAGCGGGTGGCCTTCTTTTACCCAGCCCTCGGACCCCGCGGCAGTCGCCTACCACTCTGATGGCGGCTTCGGGATGCAGCGCGTCGAGACGGTGTGCAATGCGTGCGACGCTCACCTGGGGCATGTGTTCCCGGACGGGCCTGCGCCCAGCGGCTTGCGGTATTGCATGAATGCCGTGGCGCTGACAAAAGCCTCGGATTAGCGGCGATATTCGTCGATCATTTCGATGGGTTTTGGCCGACCGGCACTCATGCAGCGATTTCCGGGGTGCGCGTGCCTGATGGCCCGCCCACTCAACAAGTGGAGAGGAATTCCAGATCGACATTGCCGCCGGAGATGATCACTCCGGCGCTGCGGATTCCGGTCGGCAGTTTTCCGAAGAGGACCGCTGCGGCCGCGACGGCTCCGCTGGGCTCCACCAGAATCTTCATGCGTTCCAGCACGAAGCGAACCGTGGCGCGGATTTCGTCTTCGCTGACCAGAATCATCTGTTCCACGTTGCGCTGAATGATGGGGAAAGTCAGCTTGCCGGGGGCCGGTGAGCGCAACCCGTCTGCAATGGTGTCCGGCGGAGGAATAGTGACGCGCTCGCCCTTTGCGAAGGACAGGTAGGTATCGTTGCCGAGTTCGGGTTCCACGCCGAAGATCCGGATACCCGGGCGAATCGATTTCGCAATGGTGGAAGCACCGGCGAGTAACCCGCCCCCGCCCACGCAGACCACCAGGGCGTCGAATTCGGGCGCATCTTCCATGAGTTCGAGGGTTGCTGTTCCCTGCCCCGCGATGATCAGCGGATGGTCAAAAGGCGGGACCAGAGTGCCGTTGGTCTCGGCGAGAACGGCGGCGGCGATGGCTTCACGGTCGTCAGTAAACCGGTCGTAGGTCACAATGCGCGCACCGGCATCACGAGTCGACTGCATCTTGGCGCGCGGTGCGTCATGCGGCATCACGATGGTGGCGGCGGCTCCCACGTGGCGTGCTGCAATCGCAGTGGCCTGGGCGTGGTTGCCGGAAGAAAAGGCAACCACGCCCCGGGGGAGGTCGGCCTCAGGAATGGAAAGCACAAGGTTGGCAGCGCCACGGATCTTGAAGGCTCCTCCGCGCTGCAGGTTTTCACATTTGAAGAAAGCAGAAATGCCGGACCGGGTATCCATGCTGCGGGACGTCATCACCGGGGTTCGTCGCGCGAGGGGAAGGATGCGATCCGCAGCTTCGCGGACCATTTGGGGCGTGACTGTAGTTTCCATTTAGCGGGCCGTTTCGAACTCGAGGCGACTCTGGCGGTCGTGACGCAGGCGGTCCTGATATTCCTGCCAGAGAGTCGCGACGCCGGCCCAGTAGTAGCCACCCACGAACAGAGAGAGAAACGGCAAAGTCAGGTAGTTGTTGGTTTCGATCGCGAACCAGCAAATGTAGAGGAAATAAGTTCCGCAGGCGAGTTCCAGGTAAGGTAACATGCCGCTGCGGCGTTTGTACTTCTTGACGACCATGCGCTTTTGCGCGGTGCCTTCAATAGCATATTTCGGGGTGCGAACAAAACCACTCTGCACGTTGAAGAGGGCTTCCATCACGGCGCGGGTATTGTTGAGAGTGAGCGCGACGCCAATGGCCATCAGCTTGGGCAGAATGAAGAAAGTACGCTTCCAGTCATTCGGATGCAGTTCGCGCTGGGCAACCACGTAGAAGGCGGAGAGAGACCAGAAGGACGCCACGATAAGCGGCAGGTCGAGCACCACCAATTCCCACGCGCCCATGAACAACCGGACGAACATCACCGGGAGCATCAGCAACGAACCCAGGAACATCAGCGCAAACGA
>JBBQDH010000156.1:0-13586 GCA_038319515.1 Bryobacterales bacterium | reverse complement strand
ATCCGCATCGGCTGATTCTGCCACCGTTCGTAGAGGAAAGTCCCAAAGCTGGTGCCGATCACGATGGCCACGAATGTAGTGAGTTCCAGCAGGCCATTGGCGCGCGAGAGATTCGCTTCTTCCATCATTTCCGGCAGGATTCCGTATTTAGCCGGGCTGAAGAAGTTGGCCTGCGTCGCGAGCAGGAACAGCACGATCAGCAGGAAATCGATGCGACCGCTCACCAGAGCCGCAAGACCCATCAGCATCGCCACCATTTCGAGTGACTTGGTGACCTGCAGAACACGGGTTTTCGAGAAACGATCCGCCAATTGCCCCGCATATCCCGCAAACAGCAGGAAGGGAATGACGAAGACCGCGCCCGCCAGCGCCAGATAGCGGCTGCCGGAAGCTTCGCCGGCAATCCGGACGGCCATCACCGACACGATCATTTTATAAACGTTGTCGTTGAAAGCGCCCAGAAACTGCGCCCAGAGGAAGGCCTCGAACCGGGTATCTGCAAGGAGTGGGGCGTAGCCGTTTTTCGAAGTGTTCAAGCCTTGCCTACTGTAACTCATTCGTGATTAAACCGAAAGAGCCGGCGCGTGCCTCGCGGAGGAGCGCCGTCTGGCTGCGGATATTTTCGGCCAGGGTATTCACGCTGGTGGTGATACGGTCGGTCTCAATATTCACGAGCGTATATCGGCTGGAACCGGGCTCGCGGGAATGCAGGATGCGATTGTGAGCGGCGCGCAGGTCGGGCAACTCCCTCGGCAACGGCTTGTTGTGGCGAAGGGCGTCTGCGATGGCGGCGAGCGTCTGGTCCACCAGCAGCGCGAACTCATTCGTCTCTCCGCGGGGCGCCATTTTTGTGGTCTGGTAAAGGCCGGATTCCAGCGCCATCACGGCGTGGACGAAACTGTGCGAACTCACCAGAATGGCGTTTAGCCGGGTCACCCGATCCTGCGTCATGCCGGGTTCGGTGGTCATGCGGTCAACGGACGCCTCTGCGTTGGAGCGGGCACGGCGACCCTTGACGCGTGTCTTGTCGATCGCCTGCAGCGAACCGTCGCCATAGGCGCTGACTACGGCACGGAAGTACTCGCGGTAGTTTTCAATCATGTCTGCGAAGGACTGCCCCGCCTGCGTGCGTTCCCACGTGGGCCAAAGAAGATAGGCGAGCATGGCCATCAGGCCGCCCACCAGCGTATTCACGGCGCGCGCGTAGATCACTTCCTGCGGGGACACGCCGGTGATGCCGATCAGCAAAACCACCATGGCGCTGAGTGCCGTGACGAAGATGCCGTAGTTGGCGGGGCCAATCCAGCGCAGGAGGAAGATCATACCCGCAACCAGCACCAGGTCGCCTGTCATCCCCGTGTGGATGAAATGAAACAGCGCGGTGGCGATGATGAGGCCCGCGAAGGTGCCGACCAGGCGGAGGATGCCCCTGCTGACGGTGGCCGTGAAGTCGGGTTTCAGAATCAGCACGATGGTCATCGGGATCCAGTAGGTGCGCTGCACGGCAATGGCGCGCCCCAGCGCATCGCCCGCACCCACGCAGATGGCCAGGCGCACCGCGTGTCGGAAGACCGTGGAATGGAGGCTCAGGTTGGCCTGGAGCCTGGCGACCCGGGAGGAAAGCCGTAGCCGCCACGGCTGCCGGTCGTCCGTTCGAATAGCGGACTCGGTGACAGTGCCGGCGGAGGTGCGCAACTGGCCGCCCAGCGCGTCCAGCTGCTGGATGGAGTCCCTGATCAGCGCGGCAAAAAAGGTGGTGGGGGCACCGAAATCGCGGGAGGTGAAGCGTTCTGAGGCCACCTGAAAAGGCTCGGTGTTGCCGCAGGCGCGGCCTTCGAGGATAGCGCCGGAAATGGAGTCGAGTGAGGAGGCAGCGGCCTGCAGCACCGCTGACAATGCACCAGCGGCGTCCGCACCCTGCGCATCGCGGCGGAGGCGACGACCCAGGCGACCAAGGTTCAGCAGGGAAAGACGCATGCGCTCGGCCTGATTCAGCAGGAAGACCAGTCTTTCGGCCTCCACGCTGTGGTCCTGACTGAGTGATCGCAGGGCCTCCTGCGCGTCTGTGAATTCGTTGCTGTGTGGCGGCGTGTTGGAAGAGAGCGGGGGGGTGCGCGCCGATTTCGCCAGTGACCGGAACAGTCCGCACACAATGCGCCGCTCCGGCATGTAGCGGCGAATGGGCCATAGTGCGACGGAGAAGAGGCACTGGAGGGCACCGCCCGCCATGACGGTGAGCCCCGCCTGCAGGGCCTGCAATGGCTCCAGCGGGCGGGCTGCAAAAACCACCACGGTCACTACCGTGATCACGCCCAGGTCCCCCGCGGGACCTCCCAGTGCCAGCAGCATGCCCGCTCCAAACGAGCAGGTGGTGGCGAGGAGGACGGCGGCAATATTGCTGTGACCGGAGAGCGACCCGACCGTGACGCCCATACCGCAAAGAGTCGCAGCCAGCAACATGCGCCGTGCCCGCATGATGTAAGGGTCGCGGCTATCGGAAAAGGACACATTGAGTGCGCCGGTGCCGGCAATGACGCCTGCTGCCGGGCCTCCGAAAAGGGTTCCGAGCCCGAACGCAGTGGCGAATCCCAGGGTGTTGCGGAGGGCGATTTCGGGCACGATTTTGCCCGCTTCGTAGCGAGTCAGCGTGCGCCAAAATGCACCCAGGGGATTTGAACCGTGCACCATGTCTCTAATTTATAGGGTATGCGGCAGGGCTTTACGAGCGGGCACCAACTGTGTTCGAATACTCTAAAGGTTTCCGGTTTTCGGCCAGCTAAGAACGCTCCTGACATATGCCCCAGCGAACGCGCATCGAGTTTCTCCCCTTGCGCTTTGAATTTATTGCGAAGAACCCCATCTTTTTCCCGCGCGGAAAAGCCGCGAACATTCTGCGGGGTGCGCTCGGCATCGTATTTCGCCGTCTGGCCTGTCTTCCGGGCTGTGAGAATGCAGGTAGTTGCCGGCAACGCAACAACTGTATCTACGCCCGTATATTCGAGCCCGTCAGTGTTTCCGGACCCAGCGGACTGGCAGATTCACCGCGCCCTTTTGTCTTCCGCACCAGTCATCTGGAGGGCCGGACCATTGAGTCAGGTCAGCCGTTTTGGTTTGGCCTGAATCTTTTTCTTACAGATTCCGCGGTTCTGCGGGAATTTGTCCGGACTTTTGCGGAAATAGGCAGGGAGGGGCTTGGGCCGCATCGCTCCCGCGTCGAACTGGTCGCAGTCCGTCGGGTCGCCTTCGGCAGTCTGCCCGAACAACAGGTAGTGGAGGGCCAGGTATTAGAACCGGCAGTGCTGAGTCTTGCGCCATTCCCCGGTGAGAGCCCGAATAAAATCCGCGTTGAGTTCGTGACGCCCATTGAGTTGAAGTTCGAACACAAACTGGCGGAGACGCCGGAATTCCGGATTCTGTTCGGGCGCATGCGGGACCGCCTTGGCACACTCTGCCGACTCTATGGACCAGCCCCTTTGAGCATCGACTATTCAGGCACAGGAGAACGTGCCGGCCTCATACAGATGACCAGTTGCCAAATGGATCGCGAAGAAGCCATCCGCCACAGCAGTCGCACCGGGCAGAGTCATTCCATCGGCGGCTTTCGCGGAATTGCGGAGTATGAGGGTGCGCTGGGGGAGTTTCTGCCATATCTCGAAGCCGCGCGCTGGACCGGCGTGGGGCGGCACGCGGTGTGGGGGTTGGGAGAAATCTCCTGGACCCCGCTGCCTTAGGGCTCTACCCGAATTCGCCTGCCGTCGCTGGAGATTGTGACCAGCCCCCGCTCATCAGTTCGGTAGACGGCCACATGTCGCGCGTTCAGCGCGGCAAGCGTGAGCGGATGCGGATGCCCGTAGCTGTTCTCAAAACCGTCTGAAATCACTCCGAAGGCCGGACGGATGGCATCCAGAAGCGCGGGCGTGGTGGAGGTGCGGCTGCCGTGGTGCCCCACTTTCAGAACGTCGACATGTTCCAGCAGACCAGCCGAGACAAGCTCCTGCTCCACGCGTTTTTCCATGTCGCCCGTCAGCAGGAATGCCGTCGATCCAAACTGAATCCGTATCACCAGGGAGTCATCGTTTTTTGGTTTTTCCGATGCCTGGTAGCCCGGGCCGGGTGCCAAAACCTGCAGTATTGCCCCGCCGAATTTCTGCGCTTCGCCACGCCGAAGCAGCCGGATGGGAATCCCCAGCGCCGTCGCTGTTGCCCGAACCGAGATCCACTCCGGGCTCTCCTGCACCGCCCCTGCCCACAGTTCCCGCGGGTGGAAATTCCGCAGCACGGAACTCATGCCTCCCATGTGATCCTCATGGGCGTGGGTCATCACCACCACGTCGAGATGTTTGATGGAGCGGCTCCAGAGATAGGGTGAGATGACGTCTTCGCCGATATCGATGCCCGGTTTGTGGCTGCGGCCAAAGGCCGGGATGCCGCCTGCATCGATCAACATCAGCGGGCCATCGGGAAACGCCGCGAGTAACCCGTCGCCCTGGCCCACGTCGATTGCGCTCAGTTCGAAGCGGCCGGCAGCGGTGCGGGGCGGAAAGGGGTGGGCGATGATGGCGCCGAGAGCGAGCGTGGCCACGCACCAGGCCGCAATGCGCACCGGTCCCCGGCGGCTCCAGTACGCGGCTGCGATCAGCGCGACGACGTAGGCGACGGCCAGCCACAGGGGTGGCGGCGGAATCCGCCAGTCCGGTTCCCAGCGCGCATGGATCCCCACCGCCCACCTGGCCAACTGCAGCAGCGCACCGCAGAGGCCGGCAAGCGTAGTGGAATTCAGGCCGATGGCGAGAAAGCCAAGGGGCACCACCGCGCTGAGCACAGGAACCACAATGGCGTTCGCCGAGAGACCCGAGGCGGAGAGACGGTGAAAGTAGAGCACCATGGGCAGCGCCAGACCCAGCTGGATAAAGAAAGACGTAATGAAGATTTCCCAGAAATAGAGCGCCATGCGGGCGCTGACCACGGTCACCGCCTGCGAAACCCGGATGGGCAATCGGGTGAGCATGGTGAGCGTGGTGGCGAGGAGCCTCATTTCCAGCCGGAACTGAGCGCTGCGCGGGGCAAGCCGGGGGTCACGACGTTCCTCGCCGAGGGCGCTCAGTCCGCCTGAGAGCGGGCCGGAGGTGGCGTCCAGCACCGGGACAACGAAGGCCCCGATGAGCGCAACGGCCAGAAAGGAAAGCTGAAAGCTGGGGTCGAAAAGCTGTTCGGGATCAGCAATCAGGAACAGTATCGCCACTCCGGCCAGGATGTTCAGCAGCCGGCCCTCGCGGTAAAAGATGCCGGCCACGCCGTAGAGGGACATACCCACGGCCGAACGCAGAACGGGTGCCTGCCAGCCGGTGATGCCCGCGTAAAGCCATGCCATCAGGATGGTTGCCGCCAGAGCGATGCCGCGCGGCACGGCGCAGACCCGCAGAAAGAAGAGCAGCACCGCAGCCAGCACTGCGACGTGGCTTCCGGAGATCACCAGCGCGTGGAACGTTCCGGTGGATCGGTAGTCGGTCGTCCACATCTTTTCCAGCTTCGCGGTGGCACCGATGAGGATTGCCTGCATCATGCCGTTGCTGTAGGGGTCGTTCGCGTAAAGATGGTCCAGCCGGTCCAGCGCGGCGCCGCGGATGGCGAAGATGATGCGGGGCAGGAAGTAGCCGCAGTTACCGGGGAGCACCCGGACTTTCGCCGCATCACCCGAGGCATTCCAGAAAATGTGTTGCCGGGCGAAGTAGTTGACTGCATCAAAACCGCCGGGGTTGTTGTAATTGTGTGGGCGGCGGACCTTTCCGATGAATTCGACCTTGGTTCCGTAGGGCAGGGCAGGGAACCGCGTTTCGGGTCTTGCGAAAAGCGAGATCTGGGCGCGCGCGGCAGGTGCCAATTCCACAGTGAATCGTTCCCGGTCGGTGGCGACTATCGCCGGATCCACCACGCAACCTTCCAAAATCGCCGGAAAATTATCAGGAATAGATAAAGACGGAGGGTCAGGTCGGGCGTGGTATGTGCCGAGCAGCATTCCGGTGAACACTATCGCTACTGTAAAAGGGACGATTTTCCATCTGACGCCCGCCTTCTGCGCGAAGAACCCGAGGCAGAGGAGCGCTGAAGCAGCGGTGGCACATTCTGAAAATCCGAACCCGACTGTTTCGTTAATGGTGTGATTTAGAACAATACCCGCGGCGAGGGGGGCAAAGAGAACGAGGAGGGGATCCCGGAAGCGCACACAACCTTAGTTGCAATGCGACGGAAACTTCTCAGACAGACTTTACGGATGCGGTATGAATTTTGGCGGAACGCTGATTGCTTCCATATTCCAGCCACGCCAACAGAATGAATGTTTTATGGGCGCAATCGTCTTCATTTTGCCAGCGCTCAGAGGCCGAAGGATCAAAAAAAGGACCCAGGACGCGGTACGGATTGCTACCCGTGGACGTCAAAGATTCCAGCAGACAGGCACCTTCAAATTCTGCGACGCATTCCAGTTCATCTCTGGACAACCCCCGCAGGAAGTCCAGAACCAAGGGTCTGTTTTCAGGGAAAACAGCACGAATAAGAGCACCGACGAGCGAAGACCGAGAGGCGATAACAGCCAAGTTGAGCTCCAGGCAGTACTTTAAGGTTGCAGTGCGACCGGAGCCGCCCTGTAACTCAATTATCCCGGAGGAAGCGCCCGAAAGCAAGAGTTGTGGTTAAGAAGAGGTTAAGGGAACTACTTAATTGCAATCGTTGTGGTCGCCGTCGTGTTCGAGGGATCGATGTTTGGAATGCTGTTCATAAACACTTTGATTGCCACTGAGCCACCGGTCTGGGCGTCAGCGGGAATCATCAGGTTCAGTTGCCAGACGCCCACCAGCCCCGGCGCCAAACCTGAATAGAGGATATTGGCATCGGGCACAAAGGCCTTCGCATTGCCGATCAGAACCTGGGGCAGTGAAGGGCCCGGAACCGCTCCGGTGGGCGCTGTGCCATCCGCGGGCGCGCCTGCCACAGGGCCCAGACCGGTGCCGTAGAGAATGATCACCTGGCCTCTGGCCACCGCATTGGCTGCCGTATTCAGGCTGAAATCGGTAAAGTTCTGTGCAATGATCTGCCCGGTCCCCGCCTGATTGCCGGTGAACAACGCGGGCGATGCGGAAGCGAGGGCGAGTTCAGCCCCACCGTAGATCTGGCCGGTGGAGGGGCGCACAACCAGCATGTCCGCGGTGCCGCCGGTCGGCAGGTTCTTCGGCAGCACGGCGTTGATCTGGCCGGGCGACGCGAAAAACAGCGGCGCGGCAACATCGTTCACCAGCACCGAGGTCCCGCTGAGCACGGTGGGCAGGGGCGTTGCGGTGGCGGCTTCCGTACCGGAAGAAAGGATGTTCGGGGTTGTCTGGCCGGTATTGGTGTGCGGGAAGATCGCGGTGATGGAGCCGGCGGTGAGCGGGCGCTGTGAGTAATTGGCGGCGCTCACCAGATCCAGCTGCGGCGCGAAATACAGGATCCGGTTGTTGCTGTCTCCCACCACCAGGTTGCTGTAGCTGTCCTGAAAAACTGAAAGCGGTCCCACGGCGGGGAGCGCCGCGTCAGGGGCGTTATTCTTCAGCGGTAACTGATCCACGGTGGGGAAATGCAGGATGCCATTGGCAGTCTGGTCGGCAACCCAGAAACCGCTCGCTCCGGCGCTGACCGACAGCGGGGACGTGAACTGGGTATTCAGGCTGACGGGCGGGGTGTCGTAATTGTTGATGTTCGCCGCCTTGTTGAAAATCTGGACCCGGCGATTTCCTGTATCCGCGATCAGCACGCGGTCCTGCGGGTCGACCGCCACTCCGCGCGGTGAATTAAAGCGGGGCGGGTCTGAACTGCCCTGTGCCGCGATGCTGGTGAAGTTCAAAGATCCCAGCACTTTCGTGGCAGACATGCCGGTGGTGAAAGGTTTCTGGAAGAAGAGCACGCGATTGTGCGTTGCGTCCGCCACCACCAGCCAGCCGCTGTTTGCCACCGTCGCATTCGCTGCGTCGGCAGTCAGTGCCAGAGAAATCGGTCCGCTCATGGTGCGCTCGGTCGGGTCGGTCACGATGGCATTGAAGCTGGATTGGCCGATCACCAGATCGGCGCTTTGCAGCGCGGTCTTGCCCGAAGCAAAAGGCGCCGGGAAGCGCAGGACGCGGGAGTTTCCGGTGTCAGTCACGTAGAGATTACCGGCGGAATCGACCGTGAGAGAAGTGGGCGAACGAAGGCCTCTGTCGTTCGGCACGGCAGGGTCGCCTGAAGGATAGTTCACCACGGAGCGCAGCAGGTCCGGCTGGCCGATGACGAGATCCGCCACCTGACCATTCTTCACGCTGTTAAAGTCTTTGAATCCGAGGATGCGGTTGTTCAGGCTGTCGGCCACGTACAGGCGCGGCGGGGTAGCGCTCTGGTCCAGAATGGCGGAGCCGTTTGCCCCTGTGCTGGCGAAGAAGTTAAATTCACGACCCTCAATCAGGTCGACACCGGTATAAGGGAAATCCAGCTGGCCGATGACCCGGGTAGCAGTGCCACTGATTCCGGACGGCGTGGCGGGGAATACCAAAACCCGATTGTTCTGGCCATCCACAACAAACATTTCAGATCCCGAGGACGCCAGATCGATCGGCACGCTCAGCGAAGCCGCCGACGCGTCGCCATTGCCCTGGTTGGCTTTCCGAACGGTGTACGATGACTGCCCAATCACGGCGCTGGCGGACGGCGAAGGCTGCGACGCTTCGGCCGGCCACGCATCCACGGTCGGGAAGACCATGATCCGATTGTTCGACGTGTCGGCGACGAGGACTCCGGCGGCGGTTGCTGCCACGCCCAGCGGAGTTCCTGCGCCGAAGGCGATTTGGGTGGTTCCCCCCACAGTTTGGAGGCTCGGGTCCAGCCCGAGTATGCGGGTTGCCACACCGCCGGATGCAACACCCGCGGCATAGACAACCACCCGGGAGGCCGCGTCCGTCACCAGCAGGCGACCGGAAGGATCGAAACCGAGTCCCTGTGGCGCAATCAGACCCGTCTTGGAATTCTGGAGCGTTGCGCCGGTGCGGGTAATGAAATCGTTTTGTCCCAGCACAAGGTCCGCCGCAGGGCCATTCTGATTCGCCCTGAGAGCCCCCGCCGGATATCGCAGAACCCGGTTGTTTCCTGTATCAGCCACCCACAGGTTCCCCGCCGCATCGAACGCAATGCCCGCCCGGGACGTAGTATTGATGGCGAGAAGCAAGGACGTGGCGCTGACGCCGCCCGCGTTCCCGGTCCTGCCGGAGGGAGAAGTCTGGCCAATCACCAGATCGGGAAATTGCTGGCCGTTGGGCTGCGCGAGAGGCTTCGGGTACCGGACGATGCGATTATTCCCGGTGTCGGCAATGTAGAGGTTCCCGGCGGCGTCCACCGCGAGCGCCGAGGGCAGATTCAGCCCGGTGGTGGGTCGCCCGTTTTGCGTGGAAGCCAGGTTGGCGAAACGGTCCACCTGCCCGATGATCACGTCCGCCACTGCTCCGGCCTTGAGCTGCGTCGCGTACTGGAAACCAAGGACGCGATGGTTGCCCGCATCCGAAATATAGATGTTGGGCGGCGAGACGGACTTATCCAGCGCGATGCCGAACGGCAGACTGAACTCACGGCCTTCCACCCAATTGGGCCCGTTCGTGGTGAAAAGAGTGGGGTTTCCTGCGGAGCCGACAAACTGCGGATCCCCTAATACTTTCACGGGTTTACGGAAGAGCGCCTGAGCGGAAAGATCGCCGTACGAGACCAGTACAAGGCTGAGGAAAAGCGGAATACGTGTAGAAAGCAAGGCAGTTTAACGATACCATGGGGAACCGGGAAGGCCCCCGCAGTGGTTTGCTTGCGGGAACGTAGAATCAAAGGGTGACTGACACCCCGAAGAAGGCTGACCTGGCAGATGTTGCCGCCGTATTCTTTCGCACCGGCAACTTCACGTTCGGCGGCGGCTCGGCGACCGTTGTGGCGCTGCAGCGGGAGATGGTCGCCAAACGCGGCTGGCTGGAACAGGCGCAATTCGCCCTCTGCTACGCCCTTTCCCGCATCACCCCCGGCACGAATCTGCTGGCGTTTTGCACCTCGACGGGCTGGCTGATGCGCGGCTGGCGCGGGGCGCTGGTGGCCGTGCTGGCCGCATCGATCCCGAGTTGCCTGCTTGTCTACGCCGTCACGGCCGGATTCGACGCGGTGAGCCGGTTGCCCCTGATGCAGGTCGCCACCGGCGGAGCACTCGCCGCTTCCGTCGGAATTCTTCTCGCCAGCTTCTGGCAACTGGTGCAACCTTATGTGACTCGTCGCAACCTGTTTCACAGCAGCGTCCTCATCGTCGGCAGCATCGTGCTGTCACAGGTGGCAGGGCTGACGCCGATCACCATCTTCGCCCTGGCCGGTGCCGTCGGCTGGTTTTGGGAGGAACCCCGTTGAACCTTGCGCTGGTTTACCTGCTGCTCCTCAAAGCAACCCTGAGCGCCTTCAGCGGTCTCGCTGCCCTGCCTGTCCTGCGCGAAGAGTTCGTGGTGCAGCGTCATCTTCTTACAGACCGGCAACTCAACACCGCGCTGGTGGTGGGGCGCACCACGCCTGGGCCCAAAGGCCTTTATATCGTGAGCGTGGGCTACTACGCGGCAGGGTTTCCCGGTGCCGTGATGGCCTGGCTGGCACTGTTGACGCCGGCATTTCTGGTCATCCCCCTGCTGCATTTCGCCGGTCGGTTCGCGGAAAACCCAGGCTTGAAGCGGGCGTTGCGCGCCGTGGTGCTGGCCAGCGCCGGGGTCAGCCTTTCGGCAACCCTGCCCCTCGCGGCGGATGCTCTGCGCGGCCCCGTCACGTGGGGAATCGCCGCAGTCAGTCTGCTGGTTTTGCTGCGCTCGAAAGTGGAAACAGTTTGGGTGGTTCTCGCCGCCGCCATGGTGGCCCTGCTGTTTTCTCTCGCCTCAGGTCTGCGTTGAACCCGCGCGGCGATTGCGAATCTCGTCCATGCGCTCTTTAATGCGCTTTTCAATCCCGCGTTCGGTGGGAAAGTACCAGCGATGCCCCGCCAGCGATTCCGGCAGGCACTCCATCTCATTCACCGCGTCCTCAAACTGATGCGCATGCTGGTACCCGGCACCATAGCCCCAGCTCTTCATCGCCTTCGTTGACGCGTTTCGCAACTGCATCGGAACCGGCTCCGCGCGGCCCGTCCGCACCTCTTCCATCACCTTGCCCAGCGCTTTGTAAGCCGCGTCAGACTTGGGCGCAATTGCCAGATAAATCACCGCCTGCGCCAGCGCCAGATCGCCCTCCGGCATGCCGAGAAAATGCACGGCCTGCTGCATCGCGATGCATTGTTCCAGCGCGCGCGGGTCGGCCAGACCGATGTCTTCAATCGCCATGCGCACCACACGGCGCGCAATGTACATGCGGTCCTCACCGGATTCCAGCATGCGGGCGAGCCAGTAAAGCGCGGCGTCGGCATCGCTGGACCGTACGGATTTGTGCAGCGCGGAGATCAGATTGTAGTGCTCTTCGCCCGTCTTGTCGTAGAGCAAAACTTTGCGGCCCAGCATGTCGGCCAGCACTTCGTCCGTGATTACTCCGCCCTTGCACACCGCGGCCAACACCTCTAATGTGTTGTAGGCAGAGCGCGCATCACCGTTCGACGAGTCCGCGATCTTCTCCAGCGTTTCGTCCGTGGCCGTCGTTTCCACCATCGGCAGCGCATGGCGCAGCAGCCCCACGATTTCCTCGTTCGTCAACGCCCGCAGCATGTAGACCCTGGAGCGCGACAGCAACGCGGCATTGATTTCGAAGGATGGATTCTCGGTCGTCGCGCCGATCAGCACGATATCGCCCTTTTCCACGTAGGGCAGGAACGCGTCCTGCTGAGCACGGTTGAAGCGATGAATTTCATCGATGAACAGGATGGTGCGCCGACCCAGCTTTCGCAGCCGTTCCGCATCCGCCATCACCGTCTTGATCTCTTTGATACCGCTCATCACGGCGCTGAACGGCAGAAACTCGCTCTTCGTCATGCGCGCGATGATTTGCGCAAGAGTGGTCTTGCCCACGCCGGGCGGGCCCCACAGAATGATCGAGGTCAGCCGGTCCTGCTCGATCTGGCGGCGAAGCGGTTTGCCGGGGCCAAGAATGTGCTCCTGACCGGCGTAATCGTCGAGAGTTTCCGGGCGGAGGCGATCGGCGAGAGGGCGCTTCTGGTCGAGCGGAGATTCGCCCAGTGCCTCCCCGTCGAAGAGACTCAGACAGAACCCCTTTGCCGACGCGTTTCGTACAGCAGGACTGCGGCGGCAACGGCTGCGTTCAGCGATTCCACGCCACCAGTGGGAATGGCCACAGGTTCCGCAATATCAATCAGTTCCGCGCCGATACCGTGGCCTTCACTACCAATGATAATCGCGCAGCGGCGGTTGAAATCCAGATCTTCAGCCAGGTGTTCAGAGCCGGTGTAGGGCATCGCCGCGTAGATGACGACGCGTTCTTTCTGTAGCGCGGCGCGCACGGTCGCCCCGTCCAGCCCGGTGACGCAAGGTACGCGAAAGAGCGATCCGGCCGACGCCCGCAAAGTTTTTGGATTGCTCGGGCTCGCCGTGCCCTTCATGAAGATCACGCCGGTGGCGCCGAACGCTTCCGCCGCGCGCACGATGGCTCCGGCATTGCCGGGATCCTGAATGCCGTCGAGCACGACGACCAGACTCTGGCCCTTAAAAAGGTCCGCGATCTGCCATTCCGGCGGGCGCACGAGCGCAATGATGCCCTGGCTCGATTCGGTGGTGGTGATGGTCTGGAAGAGGACGTCCGGCAGGATCAGAAGGCGTTTCACTTCCGGGTCGCCGGCTTTCGCAAAGGCCGATTCCGACATCAGAACTGCCGGAATCTCGCAGCCGGTCCGGCGTGCTTCTTCCAGCAGATGGAAGCTTTCAGCGATGCAGTAGCCCTCACTCGTGAGGCTGCCGCGACCGATCGCGCGGCGCAGTTCTTTGACCAGCGGATTTGTCGGGCTGGTAATGTTTTCAATCCGTGGATTGACCTGTTGGTTAGATTTCAAGGTTGTCTCCAGAGTAACGCGGAACCGGGAACAAAGTCCCGTCTGGTATCTTCCAGGAGCTCAGAAAGATGGTTTTCCTGACACGGTTCATAGCGGACTGTTTTTCTTCGATTTCAACGGGATTGCCGGCAGAGACTTCGCGCAGCTGATCCTCGGCGGCATCGC
Source organism: Bryobacterales bacterium (assembly GCA_038319515.1). Classification (GTDB taxonomy): domain Bacteria; phylum Acidobacteriota; class Terriglobia; order Bryobacterales; family Bryobacteraceae; genus BOG-234. The sequence continues at coordinate 370 of JBBQDH010000156.1, read as the reverse complement.
CGCCCGAGCCCATTTCCTGGCACGGTTGACGCCGAGCGCGCCGGAGTGATGTGGGGACCGACCAACTGACCGGGAAGCCGCGCCGATCCGTGCCGCCCGCGTTGCAAGACCCGCATCCAGCATCCGCCGAACCACAGTCTCCCGCACGTTCAGCCGTCTCGCCACCTCGCTGTTGTAGATTCCCTGCGCAGCCAGTTCCCCGTACAACGCAACCTTCGCAACGCTCTTCTTCCCCTACTCGCTCCGCAACGAAACCTGCGGGTCAGTCCGCGTCGCACGCCACGCCGGTATGCCCGCCGCCGCCAGCGCCACAACCCCCACCAGCCCCGCCACACCCGCCAGCGTCACCCCATCCAGAGGCCGCACACCA
>JBBQDH010000155.1:0-13599 GCA_038319515.1 Bryobacterales bacterium | reverse complement strand
GCTCGAAGAACAAATCCGGCAGACTTCACCCGCGCATCCGCTGCCCTTGTCGCCAAGCGAGCAGCGGGGCCGCAGCATCTATGCGCGGGAGGGCTGCGCTTACTGTCACACCCAGCAGATTCGGTATCTGCAACGCGATGTGGATCGGTATGGCAAGGCGACTCTGGCGTGGGAGACAATCTTCGACTACCCTCATCTCTGGGGCACGCGGCGAATCGGTCCGGATCTGTCACGCGAGGCTTCGGTCCGGTCGGCGGACTGGCAGTACTCGCATCTCTACTCGCCGCGGGACCTGGTGAAGGATTCCGCGATGCCTGCGTTCCCCTGGCTGTTCGCGGGTGCGCCGGATCGCCCGCAACAGGAGGCCACGGACTTGCTGGCGTATCTGGAAACGCTGGGGCGGGATCGCGCGCTGGCGGGGCCGGAAAACGAGGCCCGGGCGAAGAAAGCCTGCAACTGTTCCGACGATGAACGGCGCTTCGCTTTTGGCCCCGGGCCGCTGAATGCGAGCCCCGCCATGGCGCGGCGGAAAGGGAAGTATCCCTTGCTTCCTGAATCGCAGGATGAAGCCCGCGGGCAGCAGTTCTACGCGCGCAACTGTGCGGGATGCCATGGGACGCACGGTCTGGGCGATGGACCAGGAGCAGCGGGGCTCCATCCCAAACCGGCAAATTTCGCGGAACATGAGTATGCGCCGGATCGGCTCAGCGAAGCGCTGTGGAACGGCGTGGCGGGCACGGCGATGCCGGGTTGGAGGGATGTGCCCGTGGCGGATCTCGCGGCGGTGGCGAGCCTCGTGCGGCGATTCTCCGTGGCACAAACCGCATCACCCCGTGACGCCCCCGGCGACAACATTTACACCGCTCATTGTGCGCAGTGTCACGGATCGTCCGGTGCAGGCGATGGCTCGGCGGCGGACCAGTTCCCCATGGCTCCGGCGAACTTTCAAACACAGCGACCGGGTGCTGCTGCCAGCCTGCGGGCGATACGCGATGGCGTGGAAGGTAGCCCCATGGCGCCGTGGACGGGGCGGTTATCGGAAGCAGAGATTTCAGCGGTCGCTCAGTTTGTGAGAGGCTTTTACAAGGGAGCGAAACCGTGATCATGGAACTGGATCTTGTCGTGTTCGCGGCCATTGCGTTCAGCCTGATATTCGCGGTAGCCTGGGCAGTGTCGCCCGCGCTGCGCCAGTGGGTCGAGAAGCCCAAGTATCAGTTCCAGAAAAATGTGGAGGGTTATGAAGAGTCCATCCATAAGTAAATTGGTACTGATCGCATGCGGTCTGATTGGCCTCATCACTGTGGGGGCACTGCTGGCTGCGCGGGCTGCAAAGCCTGTCTCTCCCGTTAGTGAAGAGTACGGCAATCATCTGGTGGCAAAGACCACAGAAGTGCTGGGGCCGGATGTGGCAAACTCCCAAATGCGCTTTACCAACAGCAGGCTGGCGTGCGCGTCCTGCCACATCGGAGCGGGGCAGGAACCGGGCAACCTGAGCCTTGTGGCTGCCATCAGCAAATACCCTCGGATCTCGCCCCGCAGTGGCGGCAATGAGACCATTCAGGACCGCATTAACGGCTGCATGATGCGCAGTATGAACGGGCGCGCACTGGCGGAGAACAGCCCGGAGATGCGATCCATGGTTTCGTACCTGCGGTTCCTGGCGGAACAGGATGCCGCGACCGGCGCGGGCGCGAAAAAGGCGCACGAGCCGCCGGCATTCAAGACCCCGAATCGCAAGGCTGATTTCGCCCACGGCGAACTGGTCTTCGGTAAGCGATGCGCCGCCTGCCATGGCAAAGATGGTGAGGGCCTTGTGGCCTCAACCAATCCGACGGAGGGCTTTGTGTTCCCACCACTCTGGGGAAAGAACAGTTTCAATGACGGAGCAGGGCTGCATCGTGTGCTGACGGCTGCCCGCTTCATCAAGGCAAAGATGCCGCTGGGCAAGGCGGATCTGACCGATGACGACGCCTTCGATTTATCGGCCTGGGTGAACTCGAAATCACGCCCGGAAATAGCTGGTCTGGAAAAGGACTACCCGGATTTGAAGAAGAAGCCCGTGGACACAGGCTACGGCCCGTATGCGGATCCGTTCCCACTGGAGCAGCATCGGTTCGGCCCGTTCCAGCCGATTGAAGACTATTACAGGAACCTGCCTAAACAGAGCCTGCCTCAACACAACAGGCCCTGAACACAAAAAAGCCCACTAAGTTTGTGTACATTTTTCAGGTCGTCAGGAGTTCCGGAACATCCGCCGGAATATCGGAATTTAAGTCAGCAGCGCGCCCATCTTGCGGGACGCAGTCGGGAACTTCCCAATACCCGCGCCGACCACTTCATCGGCCACGGTGACATAGACGTCGCCCACGGTGCCGGTGACGCGCGTGTGCGCCCCCTTCGCAAGCTTTTTGCTGCCGCCGGCCACGATCATCGCAAGGCCGCTGTTCTTATGCGGATTCGCTTCGGCGTGTTCGTGCGTATAAATCAGGGTCGTGTTGTCAAACAGAGTGCCATCGCCTTCCGGGATCGATTCCAGCTTTGCGACAAGATAAGCAAATTCTTCGACGTGCCAGCGGCAGATATCGCGCAAAACTTTCTGCCCTTCCACGCCGTCCGCACCGGCAGTCTTGCCCTCCGCGTGCGTGTAATCGTGGTGTCGGGCGGACGTGTAGCCCAGCCAGGGGAAACGTGAGATGCTCTGGCACTTGGTGAGCATATAAGACGCCACGCGGGTCTGGTGCGTGGCGAAAGCCTGCACCAGAAGGTCGCTCTGCAGCTTGGCAATACGCGGCCAGTCTTTCATATCGCCATCGAAATCCGGCGCATCCACGCGACGGTATTCGGGGGGCAGTCCGGCGATGGCGCGTTCCAGATCGCGAATGCCCGAAAGGTGCTCATCCACGCGGGCCTTATCTTCCGTCGGGAGGCGCTTCTGCAGTGAGGTCGCATCGGCCAGCACCGTATCCAGCACACTGCGTTTTCGGTTGACCCAACCCTCTTCCTGCGCGCCGAAAAGACGGTCGAATAGGCGGTGCGGAATCATCTCCGGTGGCAAGGCGCGCTCGTATCCGGCCCAGCTCATGTTGCGCTGCATGCTTTCACCGAAGGACTCCTGCGCGACGCCGATTTGCAGAGAGCGGAAGCGCGATTCGGTGCCGATCTTCGAGGCGATGATCTGATCGACGGAGGGCCCGCTGGGGCCACGACCGGTGAAATCCGTCCCTGTCATCAGACCGCTCATGGAGTTCGTGTGGCCGTTGCCTTTGCCATTCGCGGCGGCGTTATCAACACCGCTCAGCACATGGACGTCTTTGCGCCAGGCGGCCAGCGGCGCCAGGCAAGGGGTGATTTCGTAATCCGCGCCTTCTTCGGACGGGATCCAGTAACGCTCCGGAATGCCGTTTCCATTGAACCAAAGCACGAAGCGGGATTCGATGGGTTTGGCATTTATGCCGGCGGCTGGTGCCGCGGCATAGGCAGTGCCCAGGGAATTGAACATCGAGACGAGCGGCGGAAGCCCGACCGAGATGCGCGCGCCCGCTGCTGTAAGCCCTTTCAGCAGAGTGCGGCGTGAGGTTCTAACGCGGCTGGTGATTACTTGCGACATTGGCTGTTCCTTTCTCCTGGTCCGGAAACTCCCGGAGTAGCGTCAATGACACTATCATCTCCTGGAACCGGTATTGCGATTTTCTGAACGCTTCGACAGCCCCGTTGATCACGGGCCGGTCTGCCGGATTTTCGAGCCGCCCCGCCGTGTAGCGGAAGTATTGCTTCACCATGCATTCCTGGCACTGTGCGCTCTTCGCCAGCACCGCACCGAGTTCGGCGGGCGAAGTGAACTGCGAGTCCGGGATGCCCGCGACGTTACCCACGTTGTCAATTTTGAGCTCCACCTTCTTAGGGGCCAAACCTCGGCCGCTGCCGGGCTTTGCACTTTTGAATTCGAGCGGGAAGACTTCGCGGCGCGCGCCGATGGCGTCGAAATTTTCAAGGCCAAAACCGATGGGATCCACAAGTTTGTGGCAGGTGGCGCAGGTCGGGTTGGTGGCATGTTCGGTCATGCGGTCGCGATTGGTCTGCGGCTTTGCTTCGGTGACGGCAGGCAGATTGGTATCGACACCGGGGGGAGGATCGGGCACTTTCTGGCAGAGGAACTGCTCGCGCACAAACAGACCGCGTGCGGTGGGGGAAGGTTCGTCGGGCTTCGCGGTCAGGCCGAGGTAGAGTCCCTGCCCGATGATGCCGGCGCGCTGCGAGTTGGGCGGGAACTTCACGCGATCAAAGTCTTTCGCAGGCGCTGTCACGCCGTAGACGCCGGCGGTTTCGGGGCTGACATAGCCGTAGTCTGCCGTGAACAGCGTCATGAAATTCTGGTTGTTCCACACCAGATCAGAGACGAAAATCCGCGCTTCCTCAGCCATCGCGTTGGCCGTTTCGCGGGTGTAGAGAGGGAACTTGCGACGGTCTTTGATAGCCGTTGTCAGGCGGTCGAAGCGCAGCCACTGACTGGTGTATTCGTTGAGCGCTTCTTTGGCTCGGGGATCGGCCAGCATGCGCCTGGTGGCCTTTTCCACGCCCGCGCGGGTGGAGAGTTCCCCGCGTTCGGCAGCGGCCAGCAGCTGGGCATCGGGCATGGTGTCCCAGAGCGAATACGAGAGGCGGCTGGCGGTGGCCCAGGGCTTCAGCTTCGCGGCATTGGTGGAATCGGCGGAGTCCAGACGAAAGATGAAGTTAGGGCTCTGGAGCATGGTTTCGAGCACCAGTTGCGCGCTCTTCAGGAAGTCCGGTTCCTTTGCCATCAGGGCTTCGTAGCGCTTCTGTTCCCCTTCATCCAGCGGACGGCGGAAGGCCTTCAGACCGAACTCGCGGACGAACCGGGCGCGGCACGGGACAGAGGGTTTGCAGGGGATGAGTTTGTGCGTATCACCGCCCTGGAACGCCGAACGGGCCAGGCGTTCCGCCGCACTGCTGTAGGCTTCAATGAGCAGTGGCGAAAGGCTCTGCCCCTGGGTCTGGTTGCGGAAGCCATTGACGAAATCCTCGGGCGGAAACTGGTTGGCGGGGGTAGTCTGGTCGCCCAGCAGATCGCGAACGGTGTGGTTGAACTGGCTGTGCGTGAGGCGGCGCAGTTCGGCATCGTGCCGGGTTGCACCACTGCCCTGATTCTCCTGCTCACGGTAGCGCAGTGCCTTCGCCAGATCAGTGGCGGAGAGCTTTGTCAACTGGCTGATCCAGGCAGTCAGCGCTGCTTCCTCCGGGCTGCCCGGTTTGATCTTCTGACCACCCGCATGGGGACTGCGGAGCGTCGGCTTCTTCAGGAGGACAGAGTTTTCCGGATGCTCGCGATCCACCAGGTTGACGAGCGACTTTCCGAAGGCGTCAATTTTCGCGGGCGCAGCATCGGCTTCAGGGAAGTGCAGGCGGGTGGCGGAGGCGACACCGTCTGCGTTATGGCAGGCGCGGCAGGCGGCTTTTTCAAGCAGAGGGTAGAGGCCTGTGCGAAAGTCCGCGATCTGCGCGCTGAGAGTAGCCGCGGAGAGCCAGAGGAATGCAAAACATCGGAGCACATTCAGTAGAATAACGCGTGATGCCCTGGGTGGTGGTTCTCCTCTTACTGATTTCCGCCAATGCGCGGGCGGCGAACGAACGCGAGATCGCGGAATGGGCGCTGCGATGGGAAGGCACAGTGCTGCTGGAAGGCGGTAAACAGCCTCTGACGGACGTCTCGCAGTTGCCTGCCGGAGAGGTTCGCATTGTCTCCGTCGACCTGACGGCGGGGGTGATGCAACCTGCCGAACTTCGGAAACTGGAAGGTTTGACGCACCTGCGCGAACTGTATTTGCCGGGGCCGATCTGGAATCCGGGCGGCGGAAATGAAGACCGCACCGGGGTCTTCAAGGCGCTCTCCACTCTGACCGGCGTGCAGCGGCTGGCCTTCGGCTGGCACTACAACGCGGACATGCAGGTGGGCGACAAGGACATCTCGGAGCTGTTCACCTGGACGGGTTTGCAGGATCTGCGATGTAAGCAGTGCCGGTTGACCAGGATCAATCTTTCCGCATTTTCAAAGCTTCGCAATCTGGATCTGAGCTACAACCCGTTCACGGATGAAGGCATGGCGGGCATCGCCGGGCTGAAGGATTTGCGGCGACTGGTGCTGCGGGACACGCTCGTGACGGATGAGGGCCTGAAGTATCTGCAGGAGCTGACAGCGCTTGAGGAACTGGATCTTTCGGGCACGCGGGTTACAGATAAGGGCGTGGAATACCTGCGCGGCCTGAAAGGAATGCGCCGACTGAATCTGCTGGGCGCGAAGGCGACCGACGCAACGATGGACGTGTTGGCCGGGATGACGCATCTGGAAGTACTGACGCTTTATCGGAGTCAGATCACGAATTCAGGACTGGCGAAACTGCAGGGGCTGAAGGGGCTGACAGATATCGATCTTCGCTATACCAGCGTGACTGCAAACGGACTGGAGGCCCTGCGGGCGGCGCTGCCTGGCGTGCATGTGCGCTTTGTGGGGGCGGCTTCGGCAAAGGCGAAAGCGCCAGGTGCGGCACAGCCTGCGGCGGCTACTGAAGAGGCGATTGCGGCGTGGGTGAAAGCGCTGGGTGGATCGGTCGATTTTTCGGGTGGCAAGGTTGTCGCGGTGAACCTGTCTTCCACGGCGGTGAGCGATTCGCAACTCGCGAATCTGATCGGCCTGAAGGGGCTTGAAAGACTGCAGTTGCAAGTGACGCAGGTTGGCGACCTGGGGCTCGACCTCGTAGCGAAGCTGACAGGCCTCACGGAACTGAACCTCAGCAATACAACGGTTTCGGATACGGGTCTGGCGAAACTCGAATCGCTCTTGAAGCTGCGGAGCCTGCGGCTCAATGGCACGCAGGTCAAGGGACCGGGGATCAAGCATCTGCGGGGTCTGAAGTATTTGCAGGAAGTCGATCTTTCCGGGTCGCGGCTGGATGATTCGGGGCTTGTTGAATTAGGATCTCTTACCGGCCTCAGGCATTTGCAGATCGCCTATGTGGAGATCAGCGATTCTGCGCTGGCAAACCTTGCCAGGCTGAAGTCGCTCGAACGGCTGGATCTGAGCAGCACGGATATCACGGACGAAGGCCTGAAGCTGATCAATTCCCTGACCAATCTGAAAGAACTCGATCTGAATCATAACCGGTTTACCGACGAGGGCCTGGCGGCGCTGATGCAACTGCAGAAGCTGGAGAAGCTGGAGCTTTTCCGGACGCGCACCACCGGCGCGGGAATGGTTTCGGTGGGTCTGCTGAAGAATCTCAAGATGCTGAAACTCGATTACACGTCAGTGGATGACAAGGGAGTGCAATCGCTGAAGAAGCTTTCGCAGCTGGAAGAACTGAGCATGGATACGACGGGCATCACTGATGAAGGCGCGAAATTGCTGGCAACCATGAAGAGCCTGAAGCGCCTGAATATTTACCACACGTTCGTTACGGAAAAGGCGATGAAAGAGCTGCAGGCGGCACTGCCCGATTGCAACATCGTTTATGACCGCGACTCTTCGCAACCCAACCGGAGGCCGAAATGAAGATGATCCTGACCCTGCTGCTTGGCGCGGGTATGGCCATGGCGGACACGCAGTGGGTGACTGATCTTGGCGGCAGCGTGATTCGCGATGCGCAGGGGCGCGTCACTGGTGTGAATCTGCGGGGCAGCTGGGTGGGCGATACCGATCTGCGCAGGCTGAACGAACTGCCGGATCTCAGCTATCTGGATCTTTCGCTGACCCACATCACCGACCAGGGGATGCAGGAAATCAAAGGGTTGAAGGGCATTACTGAGTTGAGTCTGTACTTCACGGAGTATGTGACCGATGAGGGCGCGGCGGCGATTAAGGACTGGAAAAAGCTGAAGAAGCTCAACCTGCATGGCACGAAGATTGGCGACACGGCACTGGAGCATATCTCCGGCATCACCGCGCTGGAATCACTGAATGTGGGGTCCACGCTGATGACGGACGTGGGGCTGGAACGGCTGACAAATCTGACGCACCTGAAGGAACTCACGATGGGCGGCAATGAGTTGGGCGACGCGGGTTTACAGGCGCTGCGGCAGATGCCGGCACTGACTTTTTTGGACCTGAGCGGGCGGCAGGGCACGGACAAGAATGTGTGGACCGTCGCCATGTCGGATGTCGGGCTGGAAGCCGTGCTGACCCTGAAGCAGTTGCAGGAACTGCGCTTTTCCTGCAATTCCGTAGGTGTTGGAATTGAGGGCGCGAAGTTCGGTGAAATCAGCTTTCTGACGGTGACACCGAAATGGCTGGAGAAGATCGCCGCCATGCCCAAACTGGAGCGGCTGAAGCTGCAGGGTTGCAAGCGAATCGATGATGAAACGGTGAAGACGCTGGTGGCGATGAAGAACATCCGGGAGGCCGATCTGCAGGGCACTTCAGTGACGGCGAAGGGCGCTGCGATGTTGCGGACGGCCCGGCCGGGTGCGGTGGTGTTCGTGGGTCCGTGGGATGGGAAGTCGGCGAACTATCGGAACAACTGATGCTCACCGTCATCCTGCTGATCATTTCCAACACGTTCATGACATTCGCGTGGTATGGGCATCTGAAGCACAGAGATGCACCGTTGTGGCAGGCGATTGTGGTGAGCTGGCTGATCGCGTTCGGTGAGTATTGTTTTCAGGTGCCGGCCAACCGCTTCGGGTATGGGCAGTTCAGCGGGTTTCAGCTGAAGATCATGCAGGAATCGATCACGATGGTGATCTTTGTGGCGTTCGCGTGGTTTTATCTGGGGGAACCGCTGCGATGGAACTATCTGGCGTCTTTCCTGTGCATCATCGCAGCGGTGGTTTTCGGATTCTGGAAGAAGTAATTACTTCGCCGGGACTGCGACGGTAATGTTGCGGAATTTCAGGCCGCCGGTATGGTCACCCTGAATGTAGAACGGGCCCGGTTCGCCTTCGTTGGCATCGAGCGCGCCGCCGGTGATGCCTTCGATTTCCTTCTTATCCATGATGAGCACGCCGTTGCGGGTGATACTGACAATTCTGCCGACCAGCGTGATATCAAAGGTTTCCCATTCACCTGGGGTGCGCTTCAATTCCTTCGAAGGGGCGAGACGACCGTAAATGGAACCCATGCCGCGCTCGGGCGGCTCGCTGCCGGCGGGCACATATTCAAGCTGCATTTCATAGCGACCGCGCAGGTACATGCCGCTATTGGCGTTATCGGGGCAATTCACTTCGAAGTGCAGTTTGAAATCGGTGAAGGCGCGCGTGCTCTTGAGGTTTGCGCCGTGGTCTTCATTGATGAGAAGCCCGTCTTTCACAACCCAGCGGCTCTTGGTTGCGTCGCCGATGGGTTCCCATCCCGCAAGCGATTTGCCGTCGAGCAGTGGCTCCGGCTTCGACCAGGACTTCGGTGCGCTGCGTTTGAGTTCCGGGGCGCGGATTCCTGCGAGCGGAACGGAGCGGTCGCCTGTCTTCTGGACGCCGACCAGTTGTCCGTCTTTTGCGTCGAGTTCCCAGATGGTGGCGGGGCGGGTTCCGGCTGCTTCATTGGCTGTGAATTCGAGGTGCGAGCCCTTGAGCGTGAAGCCTTTCACGATGTGGACGTGGCCTCCCGTGGGCTGGAACCAGATTTCGGTATCGGCACCTTTTGGGGTGACGGTTTGGGTGACGCCCAGCCAGTTGGCGCGCAGAGGCCCAAGCGAAAAATCCCAGCGGCCCAGGAAGGGGTTGTCGGCAGCCTGCAGGGCAAGGGGGAGCAGGGCGAAAGCAGTGAGTATGAGGTGGCGTTGCATCAGATCGAATTCTAATACGAACCCTGGTGGGGTGGCGGCGGGCTGCGGTTGAGCATGCGCTCCCCCGCGCCCACAATACTGCGAAGGTGGTGCCGGTCGTCTTCACCACCGGCGTTCATCGGGGCCGTAAGTGATGCCTGGATTCTTTCGGCACTCGCAAGGGACGGCACGTTGGTAATGTCCGTCTCTTTGACGAGGTCTTCGCGAAGGCGACCGCGCACAAGGCATCGTGCAGCTATGCATTTCCTCCCAATCCGTCCCCGGAACAAGCAGCAGATCTCCCGAGGCAATTATGGACTTCCCTGTCAGTGGCAACCCGACCGGAACCATATGACTCCGATCCGGCTGAACATCGTTTGTCGAGCTGTCGAACATGCCCTGCACACAACACAAAGCCCGCCATCTCTGGCGGGCCGGGCGAACTGCTGATTTTCTTTGGTGCGGAGAAGGGGACTTGAACCCCTACGAGATTGCTCCCGCTAGCACCTCAAGCTAGTGCGTCTGCCAATTCCGCCACCTCCGCAGGTGTTTAAAGGCGAGTGCTGAGACTACTTCTTTGCCGGGGCCGGTTGAGGTTTGGCCGGGGCCGAGTTCTGCACCGGACGGCGCTTCAGGTCCGGAAGCGAACTGACTCCCGAATTTCGCGTGGCCACGATGGAAAGCGAGATCGAGGTCACCATGAAAATGATCGCCGAGATCGTTGTCGCCTTCGAGAGCAGGGTGGCTGAGCCGCGGGGACCGAAGGCGGTCTGGGAACCCATGCCTCCAAATGCGCCGGCGAGATCGGCCGCCTTGCCGCTTTGCAGCAGCACAACGATAATCAGGAACAAACAAACTACAACGTGAACGATGGTCAGAAGGATTGCAATCACAACTCTGTAAGTATAGCGCAACTGTCGAAATAAATCCGCCCGGTCGTTGAACCCGGGTTGCAGCGGTGCCCCAAAGCGACAAAATCTAAGCGTACAGGTACGCGAAACAACGTGGAGCGGGCGGTCAGATTGCTGCTGTAAAGAAGCCGGCACACGCAGGACCGCCGGCACCACATGTGCATCAACCGGGGAGCAGCCCGAATGAACCGGCTGCACGCCATCCGATCACACCGCAAAAATGAAGGCGGAGTATCATCGCGATCCCGGCAAGCATGGCCGCGATGGTCAATTGCTGGCCATCGTGGCGAAAGCGCGACAGGTCGAGGCGCAGACCGGATCAAGCTTTTCGCATCGTCCTCCTGTCCTCATCACAAGGGTTGCGAGTTGCGGACGAAAGATTTCGTCAAGCGCCCGGTGCTCCCGAGGCCGTTATCTCTCGTGGAGCGATATCCCACATCATTTCGTTGATTCCCTGGGCAGGGCCAGGGCCGGGAGCTTTGAGGCGAGCGCTCTTTGATTTCGGCGAAACGGGTCATTTGCCTGAAACAAAGCGTTTCGCTCTTCGGGTAATTGAAGGGGCTGGCGCGTACGTAATGCCGAGGGCTCACCGACACATCTGCGTCGAGAACTGAAGATCAACCTTCGTCGCGAGGCGGAGAAGTTTGAAGTACCGAAGAAACAGTTCAGAATGGACTTCGTGGCCGGCGCTGAGAAAGGCCACCCGCCGCACTCATCGCGAAAACAATCACAAACATGGCATTGGAAGATCCGGACAAGACCAGATTGCGCTCAAGAGTCAAAAAGCTTGAACGAATGCTTGAAGTCGCCGCGCAGAAAATCGCTCCAACGGTCGCACCTGGCAAGAAGAGAAGAAAGAAGCGCCAGCAATCCCATCCCTGACAGTGGTTAGGGTGGTGATAGCTTCACGCATGTACGCAAAAAAAGCGCCGAATCGGCTTTTGCCGTCGGTGCCTTAACTTTCTTGTCTTAATTAGAAGTATTTTGGTGCGCCCGGCATGACTCGAACATGCGACCTTCTGGTTCGTAGCCAGACGCTCTATCCAACTGAGCTACGGGCGCGCACTTCTCAAAGTATACCGTAATCCGGCCGCATTCCGGTCACAAGCCTGAAAAATATTCCCAACTCCCACATCCCAAACCACTTACGTCTATTTCTAACTCCGCCATAACCCATTTCCCATCCCCCGCGCATGCTACGAAGCGGGCCATGCCAGCCACTCAAAAACAAATCGAAGCAAACAGCCGCAACTGTCGCTACAGGGATGCCGGTTGCCCGCCCCCCCCCCGCACAGATCCGTACGAGCGGAAATCCCGCATACGGCTCTTATCGCGGATGGTTATCGTCAAAACGAGCATGCTGGCAGCCGAAGACGAATGGCGACTCAATCGCGCCCGCGCCATCAAAGACAACAGACTGTAATACCCGGCGAAGAGTGCCGATCTTATCCCCGAGATCTAGTCAGATCACCAACAGCGTTGGCCAGCACGCCGCCATGACCCAAGCCCACGCATTCTGGCGTAACCCCCAAAAATTCGCCCTCCTGTGGCCCTCCAATCCGAACGCAAATCCGACCGCCAAACCGCCCTCGAAGAAGTAGCACTACTGGCGGAACTCGCTGAATTCAAAGGTGAAACATCCACCGCTTCACCCCTCAAATGGGTTCGCATTTTCAGCCGCAGAAGTCGAAAGTCACCGCCGCTTGAAGCAGGCGCAGGTCTCCCTCGTTCCGATTTGAAACAATTGTGAGCAATTTGCCCTCCAAACCGCATCCCACCCCACCAACGGCCCATGAAACCCGCTTATAATGGGTGGCGTGAGTATGCTGTCGCCCCGCCTGCAACTGAAAGTCGCCCAGAAACAGATCCTGACGCCTGGCCTCGTTCAGATGGTCACAGTCCTCCAGCTCAACCGCCTCGAGCTTAAGGAGATGATCAATCAGGAGATCGTCAACAACCCCGTTCTTGAAGAATCGCTCGACGGCTCCGAGGAAATTTCACCGGAAGAACTCCAGCCCCTCCTCGAAGCCGAGCGCTCCTCCGAGCCCGCGGACCGCGAAATGCTCGCTGCCGCCGACATCCAGCTCCAATCCAACGCCCCCGAAGTCGTCGCTAACGATGCCACCTTTGAAGCGGCCGCCGTTGCTTACGACGAAGCCGCTGTCGACTACTCAGACGGAGCCGGCGACTACACCGGCGCGCCCGAAGCCCCCGAACAAACCGAGGCCAACGACACGTCCACGACCGACCCCTTCGACGAAATCGACTTCGGATCTTTCTTCGACGATTACCTCGACCCCGGCTACAAATCCCCCGCCTCCGAAAACGTCGAAAAACCGTCCTTCGAAACCTTCCTCTCCCAGCCCCAGACGCTCCCCAGCCACCTCAACTCCCAGCTCAGCGTCAGCCTCCTCGCCGACGATACCCGCGATGCAGCCGAATCCATCATCGGCAACCTCGACGAAGACGGCTACCTCACCGCCTCACTCGAAGAAATGGCCGAACAGGCCGGCTGCACCATCCCCGTCATGGAATCGGCCCTTAAGGCCGTCCAGTCCCTCGAACCCGCCGGAGTCGCCGCCCGCGACCTCCGCGAATGCCTCCTCCTCCAGATTGAAAGCAAAAACGGTCGCGACGGCCTCGCATGGCGGATCGTGTCCAGCCACATGCGCCTTCTCGAAATGCGCCTGTTTAAGGAGCTCGCGAAGGCCCTCAACCGCCCCGCCGAGCATGTGGAAATTGCGGTCGCCATGATCCGCGGCCTCAACCCCCGCCCCGGCATTCGCTTCTCCGGCCCCGGTGCCCGCACCGTTGAGCCCGACGTCTATTACATCCGCGACGGTGACGACTTCATCATCCAGATGAATGACGATGAGCTCCCCCAGCTCCGCCTCAACGCCCAGTACAAGAAGATGCTC
>JBBQDH010000154.1:0-13708 GCA_038319515.1 Bryobacterales bacterium | reverse complement strand
TACCTTGTTGAGGGAGGCGGACAGTTCCTTGCCTGGTTTAAAGGTGGCAACTTTCTTGGCCGGAACGGCGATCAGCTCGCCCGTACGCGGGTTACGCGCCTGCCGGGCCTTGCTCTCGCGGACCTTGAAAACGCCGAAGCCGCGCCAGTCGAGTTTCTCTCCGCGTTGCAGCGCATCGCTTAATGTTTGAAGAACGGCATCGAGTGCGCGTTCGCTTTCCTGCTTAGTGCCGCCAAGCGAGCGGCTCAAAGCGTCGATGAATTGTGCTTTTGTCACTCCCTCTACTGTAGCGCTTCGCTGGCGCAGCCGATTTAGGCTCCACGCTCTACCCTGTCCGGGCGTCAACAAAATGTGACCCGACTGTCGGCATGCTGGCTCCTCTCCGCTCTCGTTGCTCGCGCCGCTGACCCCGGCACGGCACTTCTGTTGAAGAGCGTGGAGAATCGCTATAACCACGCGCAGTCATTGAAGCTCACCTTCTCAGAGGTTTATACCGGTTCACGCCGCCCGGCACAGGCGGAGTCTGGTGTTTTGTATCTGCGCAAGCCCGGACGCATGCGCTGGGAGTATTCGGTTCCCGCGGGCAAGCTCTTCCTGTCTGATGGCAAAGATGTCTATCTATATACCCCGGATGATCAGCGGGCCGAGAAGAGCAGGTTGAAAGAGTCAGGCGATATGCGGGCTCCGCTCGCGTTCCTCCTCGGAAAACTCGATTTCTCTAAAGAGTTTCAGCGCTTTCAGTTCCGCGAACAGGGTGCCGATACCTGGATCACCGCAGAGCCCAAATCGCAGAATCTCGCTTACACCCAGGTTGAGTTTCTGGCGGCCCCCTCAGGGCAAATACGGCAGGTGCTGATCACCGGGCAGGATCATTCGAAGCTTTCGTTCACCTTCTCCGGCGAGCAGTTGAACGCGCCGCTGGCCCCGGCGTTGTTCGCGTTTCGAGCGCCCTCCGGCGTTGCGGTTGTGGAGGCGGAGCGATAGATGGCACAGTTCGTTCTTAAATATGCCGATACCCAGGGGCAGGTGCACAACCAGTTGACGCAGGGGTCATCCGAACAGGAGATCCGTGATCGCTTTACCCGCCAGGGATTCCTGGTCTATTCCGTAAAACCCAAAGAAGCGGGCCTCAGTCTCAGCGGCGATATCAGTTTTGGTCGCAAAAAGCTCAACCTTGAAAAGTTCCTGATCTTCAACCAGCAGTTCGTCACCCTCATTCGCGCGGGCCTGCCAATTCTCAAGTCGCTCGATCTGCTTGCCGACCGACTCACCGACCCCAAACTCACGCCCTACATCAACGCGGTTCGTGAAGACGTGAAAAAGGGTGTTCTGTTGTCGGAAGCCTTCCGCGCCCAGGCCATCTTCCCCAAAATCTACGTCACCTCAATCATGGCTGGCGAGAAATCGGGCAGCCTGACGGAAGTGCTGGAACGCTACATCACTTACCAGAAGCTGGCGCTGTCCGTCCGCAAAAAGGTTCTGGTCTCCTTGCTCTACCCCTCCGTGCTGATCGTGCTGGTGATTCTTTTGATGGTCTTCCTGATCACCTATGTGGTGCCCAGCTTTGCGTCGCTCTACACCAGCATGTCGGCGAAATTGCCGGAGATCACGGTTTATCTGATCGCCATCGGCACCACCGCGAATCAATATGTTTTCCTGGGACTCGGCACTATACTCGCCATCGGAGCGCTGTTCCTGTGGTGGTCGCGGACGGAGACGGCACAGGAGCAGATTGACCGGGTGAAGATCAAAGTCCCGCTGCTGGGCGATATCTGGATCAAATACCAGGTGGCGCAGTTCTCCCGCGTTTTGGGAACGCTGCTCACCGGCGGTATCCCACTGGTGCAGGGTCTCGAAACCGCCGCCGATTCGCTGGGCACACCGCTGCTGCGCAAGACTCTGGAGAAGGCCGGTAAGATGGTCAGGGAAGGGCAGCCGCTCTCTTCGTCTCTGGCGGCCACCGGAATTTTCCCCGAACTTTCGGTCGATATGATCGAGGTGGGTGAATCGACCGGCGCACTTCCAGCCATGCTTACCAGCGTGGCGGAGTTCTACGAAGAAGATGTGAATACCAAAATGACGGCGGCTCTTTCGCTGATTGAGCCAGCCATCATGATTTTCATGGGCATCTTCGTGGCTTTTGTTCTGATCGCGCTTTACCTGCCGATCTTCTCCCTTGCCGACACCATTAAATAATGACGCCAACCATTAGATCTCCGCTTCCCGCCGCCGGCAACGGCAGCCCTGCCTCTGAGGCGGAGATCGCCCAGGCGCGCGCCGCCGCAGCCCGCTACCGCTGCGAATTTGTCGATCTGCGCGAAGGCGTTATCGATCACGATCTCTTCCGCTCCATACCGGTCGACCTGATGTTCCGCTATAACTTTGTCCCGCTGGGGGCGCAGAACGGAACCCTGGATATCGCCCTCTCCGACCCGAAGAACCTGGCGACCATCGACGAACTCAGCTTGCTGTTGCATAAGAAGCTGCGGGTGCGCGTGGCCACCGCTTCGCAAATCGGCGACCTGCTCAAGAAGACCGAACAATCGCAGCGCGTGCTGGAAGAAGTCACCGAGGGCTTTGCTCTCGATGTCATCGGGGACGACGAGAATTCCGAAGAAACCCTCTCCATCGACAAGCTGGCCGCCGGTGACAGTGATATTGCGCCGGTCATCAAGCTGGTCGACACCACCATCTTCAACGCACTCGAACGCCGCGCCAGCGATATTCACATCGAATCGCGAGATCAGGAAGTGGTGATCAAGTACCGTATCGATGGCGTGCTGCATTACGCCATGGCCCCGATTGCGAAGGACTGGCATTCCACCATCATTTCGCGCATCAAAGTCATGAGCGAACTGGATATCGCCGAAAGGCGGGTCCCGCAGGACGGTCGTTTCCGCGTTCGCTACAAGGGCCGCCTGATCGATTTCCGCGTTTCGATCATGCCGACCATTCACGGTGAAGACGCCGTGCTTCGCGTGCTCGATAAAGAATCGATGAGCGAGAAGTTCGCCAAACTCTCGCTGGATGTCGTCGGGTTTGGCGTTGCCGATCTGGCGAAGTTCCGCCGCTAAATTGCAGAACCATACGGCATGGTGCTGGTGACCGGGCCGACAGGTTCCGGTAAAACCACCACGCTTTACGCCGCGCTGAGCGAAATCAAGAACGACGAAGACAAGATCATCACCATTGAAGATCCGGTGGAATACCAGCTCAAGGGCATCACCCAGATTCCTGTCAATGAGAAGAAGGGGCTCACCTTCGCGCGCGGGCTGCGCTCCATTCTGCGTCATGACCCGGATAAGATCATGGTCGGCGAAATCCGCGATCAGGAAACCGCCCAGATCGCCATCAACTCCGCGCTCACGGGCCACCTGGTTTTCACCACTGTCCACGCGAACAACGTGGTCGACGTGCTGGGCCGCTTCCTGAACATGGGTGTGGAGGCCTATAACTTCGTCTCCGCGCTGAACTGCATTCTGGCGCAGCGTCTGGTTCGCATCAACTGCGAACACTGCAAGCGCCCGGTGAAATACCCGGAATCGCTGCTGATTGAAAGCGGGCTGAACCTGGATGAATGGCGCGACCATGAGTGCATGGAAGGCCCTGGCTGCTTCGAATGCGGCGGGACCGGTTTTCGCGGCCGTACCGCAATCCATGAGCTGCTCGATCTGAGTGACCGCATTCGCGAACTGATTCTTGATCGTCGCCCGGCGTCGGAAATCAAGCGTGTGGCGCGCGAAGAGGGCATGACGTTCCTGCGCGAATCCGCTGTCGAAAAAGTGCGGCATGGCATTACGACACTCAAGGAAATCAACAAGGTGACGTTTATCGAATGAGCATGCTCGATCAGATTAAGGCCATCCTCAAAGACCCGCCACCGGAATTCGCGTTTGAAATTGCGGCGGACGGCATCACCATGTCGCGCACGCGTCCACCTGCCGCACTGCAGCATGTAGTGCTGCCTGCGGGTGTTCTGGTGCCATCGCCGGTGAAAGATAACGTTCTCGATGCCGGGGCATTTGCAGAGGCCGTGGCGAAGCTGATTCCACCGGCTGCCTCGCGCGGTCGCAGAACCGCCGCGTTGATTCTGCCCGATAACAGTGTGCGGCTGGCAGTGCTCGATTTCGAAACTCTGCCGGATAAGGAAGAAGATCGGCTGGCGCTCATTAAGTTTCGCCTGCGGAAAACGCTGCCGTTCGATGTGGATGATGCCGCGCTTTCTTATCACGTGCAGGGTGGGAAAAAGGTTCTGGCCGCAGTGGCTCCCGTGGAAGTGATGGCGCGTTATGAAGCGCCCTTCCGTGCGGCGGGCCTGCAGCCGGGTCTGGTCACTTGCTCCTCGCTCGCCATGATGGATTTGTTGCCGGTGAAGGGCTCGCTGCTGGTGGCTCATCACAGCCCGGGGGCTCTCTCCGTGCTGGCCATCAACCAGGGGGTTGTGACGCTCACCCGGTCTCTCGAACTGGCCGTTGCCGCCGATCCGCTGGAAGAAATCTCCGCCGATCTCTACCCGACCCTGGTCTATCTGGAAGATCAAACCGGAACCAGGCCGGACAAACTGCTGCTGGTCGGTTTCGGCGCGGCCGCGCACGTGGCCGCCACCCGGCTCGCGGTCGAACTGGATATTCCCGTGGAATCGCTGGACGAACCGCATCCGGGCCTGGCCGGATACCTTCAATCGCTTGCTCCTGACGCGAAGAGGATGGCTGCATGAGATTTCCCATCAACCTCGCGCGCGAGCCATTCCGCCGCGACCGACCGATCCTGGTGGCATCTGCGCTCACAGCACTGCTGTTAGCCGGCTCTCTGATCTTCCTGGTTTCCCTCGCGATCACTGATAAGCAGGCCGCTCAGCAGGCGCAGACAGAACTCACCACGCTGAACCGGCAGTTGTTGAAAATCCGAACCGAACAGGCCCGGCTCGACCGGGAAATGCGGCTGCCGGGCAACGAAGTGGTGCTTGACCGCAGTATTCTGGTCAACACTCTGATTCGGCGAAAAGCCATCAGCTGGACGAAGATTTTCGCCGATCTGAATACCGTTTTGCCGCACAATGTCCGGATCATTGCCATCCGCCCGCAGGTGAATTCTAAGGACCAGTTGTCGCTCGATATGACGGTGGCGGCCGAATCGCCCGAACCGGTGATCGGTTTCATCGCGAAACTGGAAGGTTCCGACGTCTTCGGCGCCGTGACGCCCAGCGGCATCACGCCGCCTACCCAAAACGACCCGATTTACAGATATCGCCTCTCGGTGACCTATGCCCAGAAACTTTAACTTCAATTTCCGGCTCCCCAGCGCGACGACGCTGCGGGAACCGCAGGTTCTGGTCCGCATTGCTCTCGGCGTCCTGCTGCTGGCGAATCTGATCGCAGCCGCCATCGCTTTCCATTTTGTGGGGGATTCCCCGGAGACTTTGAACCAGCAACTGGCGGGCGCGCTGGCCGAAAAGCAGACCGCCCAGGCGCACCTTAGCCGCAGCCGCGCGCTGACCGGCAATATCGAAAAAGGCAAGGGTGAAGGGGAACGGTTTCTCTCCACCTACATGACCGCCCGCCGCTATACTTTCTCGACAATTATTGGCGAACTGAACGAAACGTCGAAGGCTTCCGGTATGAAAATGCAGGACGCCACCATTGCGCCACTCGATCCGATTGAAGGCAGCGAAGACCTCGACATGATGACGCTTTCGGTGAATTTCGAAGGCGGCTACGCGGAACTGGTGAAATTCGTCAATCTGCTGGACCGCTCCAGGCGCTTCCTGATTATTGAAAGCCTGACGGTGACGCCGCGCCCGAAAGGCGACGTATTGGTGGTAAACGTCCGGCTGAATACCTTCGTCAAAGAAGATAAGGACGGGAACTCTTGAAACTGGGCGCGGAACCCAAAAAACTCGCGGCGCTGGTTGGCCTGGTGGTGGTGGCGGGCCTCGTGTATTACCTGAACTCGTCAGATAGCCCGGCGCCGTCAGGGCCCAGACCTGTGGTAGTGTCGTCACCCGCCGCGGTTGTCGTGACTCCTGGCCAGCCGGCGGAACGCCGCACCCGGACTGCAGGAAAGAGCCTGGTCAAAGAATTCAAGCTGATCCAGGGCGTTCGGGACCCCAAGGATCGTCCGGACCCCGCCAGCATTGACCCCACGATTCGCTGGGATCTTCTGGCGAAGGTCCAGAATATGGACCTTGGGCCCCCGAGCCGCAACCTGTTCCAGTTCGGTTCGGCGCCGCCCCCGCCGGCGGCCACGATCAAGCTGCCCGCCGTGAAGCAGATTCCCCTCAATGGCGTGAATGTTAGCCCAGTTCCGACCGGACCACCTCCGCCGAACCCCGTTCCGCAAGCGCCACCGATTACTCTCAAGTACTACGGCTATAAGGTTTCGAAATCCGACGGCCACAAAGCGGCATTCCTGCTGGATGGTGACGATATCCTGATCGCGGGTGAGAACGACACAGTAAAGCGCCACTATCGCGTGGTCAAAATTGCGAACAGCTCCATCACCATCGAAGATCTGGACTTCAAAAGCACGCAAACCCTGCTGATTCAGGAAGTTGTGGGATGAAAACGCCCGGCAATCCGCGAGCCGGCTACGCGCTGCTGCTGGTCTATGCGATGGCGGCGTCCATCGCCATCATGCTGATGATGCAGTTGCCGCGCGTGGCGTTTGAAGCCCAGCGGGATAAGGAACAGTTACTGATCGACCGGGGCGAACAATACTCGCGCGCCGTTCAGTTGTTCGTCCGGAAGTATAACCGTTTCCCGCAGGATGTGGCCGCTCTTGAAAATACTCAGAGCATTCGCTTTCTTCGTCACAAATACAAAGATCCGCTGACGGGCAAGGATGAATGGCGCGAAATTCACGTCGGCCCCGGTGGTGTTTTCACGGATTCTCTGGTCTACGGCAAAAAGAAGACCGACAAGAACGCCCCGCAAACCTTTATTGCAGAGATGCAGCAGATTGGCGGAAACGGGCCTTCCACTCAGGAAGGTGTGAATCTGGCGCTCCGTCGCCGTCCCAGCGACCAGGCCGGCGCTCCGGGCGAACCTGGCACTACCCCAGGATTTTCCAACAACGGGCAGCCCATTCAGGGCAACAACGGGGCACAGCTGGGAAACACCGGTCCGGTCATGGTGCTGCCTGACGGGCGGATTGTGCCTGCGAACAACAGTGGACAGGCGTCGCCTGCGGGCCAAGGCGTCTTTTCCGGGCAGCCGGGACAGCCGGTTCAGTCTGGTCAACAGCTTTCTCCTTCCGGACAGGGCCCGTCCGGGTTTCCGCCTGGTTTTCAGCCTCCCGGCGGCATTGGCATTCAGCCTGGATTTAATCAACCCGGTTTCGGCCAACCCGGCCAACCGCAGAACGGAATTCCCAATGGTTTCCAGAATCAGCAAAACAGGCCCCCCAGTGAAGCGGCGAATCTCATTAATCAGATCCTCACTTCGCCCCGTCCCGGGGGGCTCAATGGCGTGGGGGGGAATGGAGCGGCAGGCAATTTCGGCACCCCGATCGGCCAGGGCGGACAGCAGGGCCAGACGATTGGCGGGGGTTTTGCCGGGGTGGCCAGTAAGAATGAGCAGGAAGGCATTAAGATCTATCGGGAGAAAACGGTCTACAACGAATGGGAATTTGTCTATGACATGTCCAAAGACACTAACCTGGCGGGGGGCGGTCGCGGGGGAATAAGTCCGCAAAACCCCGGCCAGCAACAACAGCAGCAGCAGCTACAACAACAGCAACAACTAACGCCTCCAAAACCCTGATATCCCTCTTTCTGCCGGATTTGATTTGCGGATACTCCGCCCGCCCTGCAACATCATCTTTTCCCGCGCCACATGATAGTGCGGTCTGCGAAAAAAATATTCGCGCGCGGCCTTTTTTTGTTATTCTTGTTCTGAAAGCAGAACAAGCTTGCCTTATTCCTATTCCGGGGGTATGCTGAACGTGTCAGTCGGGTAAGCGGAATTCGTGGTTCTGTTCTGAATACAAAACGCGCGGAAAAATTCGGCGGTTTACGCCACGTGAGGAAAAAACTATGGATGTAACGAAAATTCTGGAGGATTTGCGCCGGGAGCATCAGCAACTGGAAGAAGCAATCCTGAGTCTTGAACGTCTTGCAGCGGGCGGGAAGCGCCGAGGTCGTCCACCAGCATGGCTGGCGGCGGCCCAACAGACGAATGCCGCGCCGGCAGCGCCCCGCGGACCGGGTCGCCCTGCAGGCAGCAAGAACAAAACGAAAAAGAAAAAGGCCCCGGCCGCCGAAGCGCCCGAGGCCAGTTAAACTACTCTTATCCCGGTCGCGGCTTTGTATTGCACAAAGCCGCGACGGAATATTTCTATCCGAAAGCGTTATCCAAATGGCGTCATCCGAACAATAGTGGAGACTGGTATCCGAACCCGCCAAGGTTTGGAAAGACGTAGTCGAGGTCCGGCGTTGCCTGGACCCCGAACCACTTCGCCAGTGCGGCGCCATACTGGTCGGTCGACGTCGTCGGTACCCAGTTTCCCCGATCCCCCGAATCATCCGGCCCCTGCAACGCCAGCGTGGGGAAGGTTCCGAACACATTCCCTCCCTTCACCGCCCCGCCCATAATCAGCGTATGTGAACCCCAGGCGTGATCTGTCCCGGCATTGCCGTTTGGCTGGAACGTCCGGCTGAAGTCCGATTCAGTGAAGGTGGTCACGTTGGGTTGCACGCCGAGCGCCCCCAGGGCCTGGTCGAACGCCACCATTGCTCCGGATAGTTCTGTAAAAAGCCGGGCCTGATCCGCCAACTGGTTGGAATGCGTGTCGAATCCGCCCAGACTACAGAAAAAGACCTGCCGGCTCGCCCCCAGGGCCGACCGGATCTGAATAATCCGGGCGACTTCCGCCAATTGGTTGCCGAGGCCGGTATTTGGAAACTGCGTTGTGAGTGGCATTGAGGCGCTAACTGCCGCATCAACGGCGCGTGCGATGGAAAGCGCCCCCGTCATGGAATTCTGCGCGGCCTGGATCAGCGCGACACCGCTCTTGAGACTCAGCATCTGAGTAAGTGCCGAGGTCCGGGGATCGTTCAATCCGGTCAGCGGCGAAAACCCTTTTGTGCCAATGGTGGAGGGTTTGGTCGACTTCCCCACCAACTGCAGCGCGCTGCCGGAAACGGCGATGGCCGGTGGAACTGCCGCCACCGTATTTAGCTGCACCACTTTGTCCGCCAGCCGCCCCTGCCAGCCGGAACTCGCGTTAGGGCCGCCCTGCGGAACGGCATTCTGCCACTCCGAAACCTGATCGGAGTGAGAAAACAGGTTCACGGGAAGCGGCACCGCGTTGAGGTTCGGCTTCTTCGTGGTGGGATTCATCGGCACTTTTTGCACCAGTGTTCCCACGTTTGCAAGCAGTGCCAACCGGGGAGCAGCTCCGTTGTACAGTGCCCCCACCCCTGCCAGCGCCGGGTGCAGACCGTAATTTAGTTTGCTGCCCGGATCTGAAATCGGAACAAGACTGGCGCGCGGAATCGCCAAACCACCCCGCACCGTTGAGTACTGGATATACGGCACCGTGTCGTTTGGGATCAGCATGTTATTCGCGTCATTCCCGCCGAACAGGAAAATACAAACCAGCGCCCGGTAATCAGTCGGATTCTGGATCTGTGCGCTCAGCAGGCCTGGCTGGCCAAAAGCGGAAGCAGCTCCGATTGCGGAAATGGTGCGGCACCCGTAACGGATAAAATCGCGTCGCGACTTCAGATGTGTAAATTTCATGGTCGATTTCTCCTTTACTGTTCCACTTGATACTGCGGTGCGGCCGCGGCTACGTAAATGCCGTTGCGCACCCGGGAGAGGGAATCGGTTGCCGCGTTGATTCCGGCCAACACTGCTGTCTTCTGGCCGGCATCCATCTGACCGCGATACAGCGCCTGGTCGATGGCGTCCGCCAAAATCACCGGCGTTGCGGCCAGATCCTGCAAACTGGTGAAATCTACCCGGATATTACCCGAGACCTGATTCACTGCTGCCTGATACGCGAAATTGATTCGTCCAAACGATGTTTCCGCGTTCACCCCCTGGAATTCCGGGGCCACCTGAACTGTGGTCACGCCGGGCGACGGGAAGTTCGGAACCGCTACCTTCGAAAAAGGCGAGAAGTAGCTGAACACGCTGGCCGGAGCCATCACGTCCTGTCCCATCTTGAAGGTTTGGCCCCTCACTCCTGTGGCAGCGGTATTCACCGTTACGTTCAGAGCGCGCAGCAGAGTTGTGGAGTAAAGCACTGGTTCCCGGAGTTTTACTGTGCCGGGAGATGTTGCTTCCTGATCCGTGAGAATTGCGGTCAGCACGGCTTTGAGGTCGCCGTTTGAGTTGTGGAAGGCGGTGGAAACCCTTGAGACGTAGGTTCCAGAGGGGTTGCTGGTA
The DNA here is from genome assembly GCA_038319515.1 of Bryobacterales bacterium. Classification (GTDB taxonomy): domain Bacteria; phylum Acidobacteriota; class Terriglobia; order Bryobacterales; family Bryobacteraceae; genus BOG-234. Next base: position 3,317 of record JBBQDH010000154.1, on the reverse strand, counting down.
ACCAGCGCCTGAATCAGCCGATACGATATAAACGGCGCCACACTGGTCTGTTTCGCCAGGCAATCGAGAGCCTGATTCAGATCGCTGGTGGCCGTTCCGCCCCCTGCAATCGCGCAGGGGATGGGCAGATCCAGATTCTTCTGCGTGGTGTCATGATGTGCCTCAAACGGCACCATGGGTGCGAAGTTATATTCCGGGTTTGTCCACTTATTGGCAAAGCCCGGGGTTGGCGGATAGGTCCAGCCGGTGAAGACTTTGGCCAGTTCCTTCACGGTCGTTTCGGTGTATCCGGGCACGGGGCTCACGGTCGCGCCGGTGTTATCCAGCCGGTTGATGCCGAACGTGAAGAGCTGCATCACTTCACGGGCATAGTTTTCGTTCGCCACGGTATTCTTCGCCGGATTCGCTTTATCGTTGTTCACCATGTCGAGGAAGTGGCCCATGGCCGGGTTGAGAGTGATATCACCCAGGAGTGTCCTGAAACTGCTGAACGCATCGTTTGCAAGCAGGCGCTGATAGCTCACCATTTCGGCAAAGTGCATGTCCTTCAAGGAAGAGACCACCAGGGTCTTGCTCAGGGCGAAAGCCATACGCTGCCGCAGTTGATCCTGGCCAGTCAGGGCATTTGTAAAGAACGCGTCCTGCAGGCGGGATACCCCCTCGTTGGCGTCGTTGGGGTCAGGCCAGGCTGTCGCCGGAAGCGCCAGTTGTTCCTGAAGCCAGGCATCGCGCCCGATTGCCTGCAGGTGCTCCACGCCGGCCGGGGTTGGTCCCCAGGAAGCCATTTCGAGGAAGCGAACGGCGTCGGCGTAGGCCATCTTTTCGATGGCGGGACGGACCTGCGTCACCACAGCCGCCGACGTTGCGCCACCCGGGTTCGGGTTAATCACCTTGATCCCCGCCGCGCGGCCCAGAGGCATGCTGATCTGCCCGGTGGCTGTCAGTTTCCTGTCGGAAACGAAGGCTGTAGTCAGCCGGACGCCGCCGAGCGAAATCACCGCCCCCTGTGCGAAGCCCGTTCCGTCGACCGTAATGGTGGCCGCTCCGGTCAGTAGCGGCGTTGGCCCCACACTCGTGATCACCGGCAGGGCGTTTTCGAGGCTGACGATGGACTTGTCCATCGCTTTGGGGTCTGCATGGCTGATGGCTGTGATCTGAACTGTCGGAAGCGCCATCGGCGCACCGGCCACCGTTGGATTTGAGGACGCCATTGGAGCCGGCAGAATCGCGGGAGCCGTATAAAGACCTTTGTCGTCGATGGTGCCCACCGTCGAATCGCCCTTCGGCTTAGCGTTCACCTGCCAGGTCACCACCGGATCGGCGTTGTTCACCACACGGGCGCTGAACTGGATGGTCTGGCTGGTCCGAATCGTTCTTGTGTCCGGCGAAAGCTGTACTTCCACCGGCGGCACCACGGTCAGAGTTCGCGCACCCGAAACCGCGTTCGGGCCAGGGCTGGTGACGGTCACCGCGATCGTTTTGCCCGCAGCCAGCGTGGAAAGTCCGCTTACCTCCAGCTTTGTGCCGGAAATGAACTTCGAAGGCACCGGCACGCCATCGAACTTCACCTGCGAACCGCTCAGGAAAGCGGTTCCGTTGATATCTACCGTGTACGCCAGTGCCGTGTTGATGTTTGAAGGCGATAGCGACGTAATCGCCGGAGCCGTGTTCTCAAGCGCCACAAGCGTGGTGTCTTTGGCCGTTGCGTCCGCGTGGCTGAACGCGCCAACAGTGACCGTCATTGTGGTCGGCATGACCGCCGGAGCCGTGTAAAGACCCTTATCGGTGACGATGCCGACTGTTGTGTCGCCACCGGTTTTCCCGTTCACCTGCCACGTCACCACGGCATCCTGGGTATTTGCAACCCTGGCATAGAACTGCTGGGTCTTGCCCGTGCGAACGCTTGATGTTTCTGGCGTTACCGTCACTTGCACGGGAGCCACCACCGTCAGTGTCCGCGAATAAGAAACCGCCGAGGGGCCGGGATTCGAGACCGTCACCAGGATCTTCGCGCCGGCCGCAGCCGTGGATTTCCCGGTTACTGTGAGCGCCCCGGAAACAAATTTCGATGGAACCGTGACACCGTCAAACAGCACCTTCGAGGCAGCGTCGAAATTCGTGCCCCTGATCTCAATTGCGTAAGCAAGACCCGTGTTAATGGTCGAGTCCGAAAGTGAGGTAATCGTGGGCAGCGGGCTCAGGATTGTGATCGTCGCCGTGGCAAAGGCCCTGGAATCAGCCGAATACGTGCCCTGGACCAGCACCGTGTTCGGGTTGGGCACGGCGTCGGGGGCGGTGTAGACCGCGTCGTTGTCGTCTCCCGACACCGTTCCCGGGTTGCCCATGGAACTGGCTGCGGTCGACACCACTTTCCAGATAACCGTCGCCGGTTTCGTGATGCCGGTGGTGGCGGCGTTAATAGTTCTGTGCTCTCCAACTCTCAGCTGGGCCGTGGCCGGGCTGAGTTTAATAGTGGGGGCAGCGGCGGTTGCGCTAAAAGCGATAGACGCAAGTCCGCCATAGAGCGCGACAAATCGCGCAAGATGGTTTGTCATCCGAATTACACCCTCCGTGGTTTCGGTCCTTTACCGTACCGCCAGTACTGGTAATAGTCAAGTCCCCGGAAGTTAGCCTATTTCTTTTGATTGGATGGCCTATTATTCGGAAGATGACGTTTCGATGACTTCTGGTTTGTAAAAGCTGAGGGAGTTGTCGCCCTGTGTCAGAAGGCGGGCCCGGCGTAGCGACCCGTATGCCTCTTCGAGCTTGAACCGCCTGGCGTGCTGCACGACGGTGAGCGCGGGCGGCTTGGCTTCCAGGACGTCCAGCGACGCCTGATATTCCTTTTCTTTCGGATACGGCGGGTCGAGGAACACGATATCCGCCTCAATGCCCGCGAGCAGCAGCGACGCCGAACCGCGGATGATCCTGCCCTTGCCCTTCACGCCCAGGGAGGAAAGGTTGTGCGCGATCAGTTCCACCGCAGTCTTGTCTTTCTCGATAAAGATGACATGTCGCGCCCCCCGGCTCAGGGCTTCAATTCCCACCGAGCCCGTGCCGGCATAGGCGTCGACAAACACGCAGTCTTCGAGGAACGGGTTCAAAATGTTGAACAACGACTCGCGCAACCGGTCAGGTGTGGGCCTGATATCCGTCCCCGGCATGGACAGAATTTTTCTCGACCGGAACTCTCCTGCAATTACCCGCATATTTTCCTTGAGACACCTGTAATCTTGTCCCGGGGGAAGGCGGGTACCCCCCGTAGGCCGGGGCCTAGCCGACCCGGAACAGAACCAACCCCCCCAGCCCCAGGTACA
>JBBQDH010000153.1:0-13904 GCA_038319515.1 Bryobacterales bacterium | reverse complement strand
ATGAGGTTCACTTCATCACCTACGCGAACCCCATCCGACTGGACCCAAACACTCCCCGCATCCACTATCACGAAGTGGAGGTTTCGAACTATGCGCTCTTCCAGTACCCTCCCTATTGCCTGGCGCTGGCATCACGGATGGCAGATGTGGCCGCAGGGTACGATCTGGACCTGCTGCACGTGCACTACGCCATCCCGCACTCAATTTCCGCCATGCTGGCCCGCCAGATGACCCAATCCCGGCGACTGCCTTTCGTGACGACTCTTCACGGAACTGACATTTCGCTGGTGGGAATAGACCCCTCATATTTTTCGATCACGAAGTTTTCCATCGAGCAGTCCGATGGCGTGACCTCAATCAGCGAGGATCTGCGACGACAGACGCTGGATGTCTTTGGCGTGAAGAATGAGGTTCGGGTGATTCACAACTTCGTGAACTGTTCCACGTATGCGCCGGACCCCGAACACACAGGAATTGAGCGTTTCGCGAAAAATGGCGAGAAACTTCTGATTCATCTGTCGAATTTTCGTCCGGTCAAGCGGGTGAACGACTGCATCCGTATTCTGGCGGCGGTTCGGCAGCATACCGATGCGCGGCTTCTGATGGTGGGGGATGGTCCGGATCGGGCTCCGGCGGAGCGTCTGGCCGTACAACTGGGGCTTCAGAAACATGTGGAATTTTTGGGCAAGCAGAACAATGTGCAAAGCCTGATCCGGCTGGCGCATGTGCTGCTGATGCCAAGCGAGATGGAGTCTTTCGGGCTGGCTGCTTTGGAAGCGATGGCGTGCGGTGTCCCTGCGGTGGGAACACGAGTGGGCGGGGTGCCGGAACTGATCACGGACGGGGAGGACGGCTTTCTCGAAAGTGTGGGGGATGTTGCCGCACAGGCGGCGCGCGTTGTTTCTTTATTGACCGATGATGCCCTTCATGCCCGTATGGCGGCGGCGGCCCGCCAGACAGCCCTGACACGCTTCTGCACCGAAAAAATTATCCCGCAATACGAGAAGCACTACGCGGAAATTTTGGGGCGCTGACAGTTCCGGGTGCTATAAACTCCATGATTCGCCGCAGCTTTACCTGCAATTTCTTTTCGATTTTAGTTTCGCACTCCCAGACCTCAAAGACCTTCCAGCCATCGGCCTTGAGCGCCGCACGGTTGCGTTTGTCCCGCTCGGCGTTGCCGCGCCGTTTTTCCGCCCAGAAATCCTTGTTCGTGGCCGGAGCAGGCTTGCCGTATTTGCACTTGTGCATGTGCCAGAAGCAGCCGTGCACGAAGACTACCGCCCGCGCTCCGGCAAAGACCAGATCCGGCTTGCCGGGCAGATGCTTGCCGTGCAGACGGTATCGTAATCCTGCCGCGTGGAGAATGCGCCGGACCTGTAGTTCGGGCTTCGTGTCCTTACCCGTAATCCGGGACATGTTGAAACTGCGCTGCTCCGGGGTATGGACGTCCGTCATAAAACCCGCACGATCTCCCTCCCCACCGCCTCAATCACCTTCGGCACAACGGCGTTTCCGAACTGCCGATAGGCCTGTGTATCAGACACCACAATCCTGTCTTCGCACCATTTGTCAAAACCCATCAGACGCGCGCATTCCCCGGGAGTCAGGCGGCGGGGGCGATTGCCGGGGCCCTGGTCGACCAGGATTTCTGAGCCGTCTTTGTGATAGCGGGCGCTGAGCGTTCGCGCCACTCCGTCGGGATTCGCAATTCCGAACCCAAATCCGTTGCCTGCGGCCTTGTGTTTGGCGGCGTAGTCCTGCAGGTATTGCCAGAGCTTGGGGGACAGGGTGTATTTGGGGTCTGGCGAGGGCTCCAGAATCTGGCCGAAGCGCGCCGTCCGTTCGCGCTTTTCAGGAAAGCGAAAGTCCGGCATGGTGGCGAAACGGGCCTTATCGAAGCAGACGATGTAGACGCGCTCGCGATGTTGCGGAACCCAGCCGGCGGCATCGATAACGCTGGTAAAGACCCAGTAGCCCAGCTCTTCGAGCGTGCCCTGAATCACCTGCCAGGTTTTCCCCTTATCATGGGAGCGCAGGTTTTTCACGTTTTCAAGGAAGGCGACGGCGGGGCGTTTCGCGGCGATAATTTTCGCGACCTCGAAGAACAGTGTGCCCTGCGCCTCATCCAGGAATCCATGCTGCCGCCCGAGGCTGTTCTTCTTGGAAACTCCTGCAAGGGAGAAAGGCTGGCAGGGAAACCCACCCGCCAGAATATCGTGATCCGGTAGTTGGGCGGCATTCACATCACGGATATCGCCGAACGGAACCTCGCCATACCAGGCTTCGTAGGTTTTCCGGGAATATTTATCCCATTCGCTCGAAAATACGCAGTGGCCGCCGAGTTTTTCGAGGCCCATGCGGAACCCGCCGATCCCGGCGAACAGGTCGATGAAAGTAAAGGTTTTCGGCTGCAACATCTACCATACCAGGCGGGTGCTCCAGCCGGGGGACGGCAGGGCTGGATTTTGGCCACGTGCAGGCAGCCCGCCCGCGCCGACAGAACTAATTCGCGCGGTTGCGGATGCTCCTGGCGGGGCGCTTCGCCTTGCGAACCTTTGGCGCTTTGCTGTTCTTCCTGGCTTTTGCCTTGACCGTCCTCACCGTCGCCGTCCGGGTGGAGATGTGTTTCGTCTTCGCCTCCATGGGCGTGAGTGTGAATGAAAGGGCCAGTGCAAGCACGAGAAGGCGCATATGTGGTTCCTATCTTAACTGATTCGGCGGCGGGAAGTGGGTGTAGACCATCGCAAAGCAGAATACGGTTATCAGCACGCACGCAGTTCCAAGCACCCTCCACATAGATTCCTTTGTTCTGGATGAGTGCATCGGAGTGCCGGCGATATAAGCAATGGCAAATCCCGCTGTCAGGCCACCCAGATGCGCCCAGTTGTCGATTCCCGGCAGCAGCCCGATCGCGATCATATAAACCACGGCCTGCAGATAGAAATTGCGGATCGCGCGGCCTACTGTCGACCGGTTGATAACCCCGAACGCGATCATCGCGCCGATCAATCCGGCAATACCTGCGGAAGAACCGATGGATAGCCCCTGGTTCATCCGCGCACTCAGCCAGAAACCACCCACCGTGGCGCAGAAATAAATGGTCAGGTAGCGTGCGGTGCCAAAGAGCTCTTCCACCTGCGCGCCTAACTGATACAGCGCCCAGCTGTTCATCAGAATGTGCACGAAACCACCGTGCAGAAAGCCTGCCGTAACCAGTCGCCACCACTCGTGCTCGCGCCAGATGCTGGGGCCGTACTTGCCGCCGAAAGCCCACAGCGCCAGGTTCGGCCCCATGCTCCGCGAAAGCCATTCTGTTGCGATGAACAGGCCGGCGTTGATCATCAAAATGAGTACAGTCGTGTACTGCGCCTGTGGGATAAGCCCGCCGATTTTCATGTCCGGCTGCCGTTCTACATAACGCGGCCCGACGGGTTCATTGCAGTATGGGCAAACCCGGTCGCTTGTAGTGATGAACGCCCGGCACCCCGGGCACATCCGTCGCTTATCCATTGCGTCTTTTGATCCCTGCCGCTGTTTTTGCGGCGAGCGTTTGCTGCGCCTCGAATTCTTTCGCGAACTGGTTTGGATCCGGCTTGCCACGCACGGAGAGTCGCGCTGCCAGACCGAATCCGACCAGCAGTTTTACGATCTCGGCACCCGAATAGATGCCGTGGTACATCCAGAAAGTCTTGTTCAGGGGATCGCCGACCGGAAGATCCACAATTCTTCGCCCCATGTCCGCGACCTGAGGCGTCAGTGCGAAACGCTGCACCAGCACGATCAGCCACATGGTGAGCGCCGCCCCCATCATCAGCTTGTTTGGCCTTTCGCCAAAGAATAAGGTGGCCAGCAGCCCGACGCCAAGGAAAAGTTCCACCCACTCCCAGTTTTCAAATATGTAGTTATTCTCTTCGCCGGCATTGCGCCGCAGGATCTCGCGTTCCACTGGCCGGCCAAGTTTGTGCAGTTGTGCCGCGGTCTTCATGCTCCCTGGCGCCGAGAGAAAACGATCCACGGTGGAGAAATTCTGGGTCACCGCGACATCCGCGAAAATCCCCGCGCCAAGCCAGATGCCGAGCAAAAGTGCCGCTATTCTGCGATACTGAATCACGTTCGAATTGTCGCAAACGCCATGTCTTCGCAACGCATCAACCGTCACTGCGCGATCGTAATCGGGCTATTGGCCGCCTCAGGACTGCTTCCCGGCCAGATCAATGACGGGGCTAAGTACTCGCCCCTCGAGTCCATTAATCGCACCAATGTAGCGAACCTTGCCGTAGCCTGGACCTTTCACGCGGGCGACATGTACCTGGGGGAGAAAGGTGGCCTGCGCGGCAAGGGCTCGGCTTTCGAAACCACCCCCCTGTTTGCCGACAACACACTTTTCATCACCACCGCTTTTGGCCGCGTGATCGCGCTGGAGCCAGAGACGGGGAAACAGAAATGGGCGTTCGATCCGAAAGTGGATCAACAGGCGGGATGGGGTGATTTCGCCAATCGCGGGGTTGCCACGTGGGTTGATCCGCAGGGCAATCGCCGAATCTTCATCGCGACAATCGACGCGCGGCTGTTCGCGCTGGATGCGGTGACCGGCCGGCCGATTCCTTCTTTCGCAAAAGAGGGCTCCATCGATTTGACCCAGGGGCTGCGGCTTCCGGTCAGGAACAAGTCTGAATACGAGGAAACATCGGCACCCGCCGTGATTGGCGATGTGATTGTAGTCGGCTCCGCCATTGCCGATAACAGCCGGACCGATATGCCCAGCGGAGAGGTTCGTGCTTTCGATGTCCGCACGGGCAAGCTGCTTTGGACTTTCGATCCGATGGCCGGCACCAAAACCGGTGCGGCGAACGCATGGTCCGCGATTACGCCGGATCCGGTGAACGGACTGGTTTTCGTCCCCACGGGCAGCCCCAGCCCGGACTATTATGGCGGGGAGCGCAAGGGAAGCAATCAGTATGCGAATTCCGTGGTGGCGCTGCATGCCAAAACCGGCAAGGTGAGCTGGAGTTTTCAGACGGTGCACCACGATTTGTGGGATTACGACGTCGCCTCGCAACCTGCGCTGATTAGTGTGCAGGGCAAGCCGGCGTTGGCGGTTGGTTCCAAAACCGGGAATCTTTTTCTGCTGGACCGTCTTACAGGCAAACCGATCTTTGGCGTGGAAGAGCGCCCCGTGCCAAAAAGTGACGTGCCGGGTGAAACAGCTTCCGCGACACAGCCCTTTCCGAAGCTTCCGGCTCACCTGGGCGCTGCAGACATGAAACCATGGGGAAAGAACGACGAAGACCGGCGCTGGTGTGCGGAAGCGATTGCAAAGCTCCGCTATGACGGCATCTTTACGCCGCCCAGCCTGCAGGGATCACTTGTGTTTCCCGGCAATATCGGCGGCATGGCCTGGGGCGGCGTGGCTTTTGACAGCGCCTCAGCGACACTGTTCGTGCCGTATAACCGACTGGCAGCGGTGGTGCGGCTGGTACCGCGCGCCGAACTGGGGAAAGCTCGCAGGGATCGGTCGGACTGGGAGACTGCTGAACAGGCCGGCACCCCATACGGGATGCAACGAACGTTTCTGCTGACGCCGGGGTTAACACCCTGCACACCTCCTCCCTATGGCATGTTGGCAGCCATTGATGCCAACACCGGAAAGCTAAAGTGGGAAGTCCCGACCGGCGAAATTCCCTGGCTTACAGGGCATCCCGAGTGGGGCTCTCCTTCGCTGGGTGGGCCCATGGTGACTGCGGGAGGTCTGGTGTTCCTCGGCGGCACCTTCGAGTCATCCCTCAAGGCGTGGGATGCGGCCACGGGCAGGGAAGTGTGGAAAGGCAAACTGCCTGCCTCCGCACGCGCGACGCCCATGACATTTCGCGCCGCGAATGGCAAACAGTACATCCTCATCGCTGCCGGCGGCCACGATGTGCCGGGCAATCAGCCGAGCGACGCTCTGGTGGCTTTCGCTCTGCCCTGAGCGGGCCTGGGCGCAGGCTTCGTCACGGGCTTTTTCAAGACGGCGATCCGCCACGCATCGCCAATGTGAGCGGCCAGTTCCTCGTCGCCAATACGGTCCGGCTCAATGCCGACCCAAACTTTCACCCCCGCGCAGGGTGGCCGAAAGCAGGTGCGGGGATAGGCGTAGATAAGAGCCTCCTGCCCACCCGGAGTTGCGGAAAACCAAATTACCACTTGCCCGTCGTTTCTCAGATGTGCGCGGCAGCGCCAGGCAGATTCGCCGGATCCGCGGCAAATGTCCGTCTCCGTTACCTAAACTCATCTCCGTTACCTGGACTCATCAAGAATTTCCAGCGCGTTGATGCAGGCGTAGTTTCGGGCCGGCGTCAGCGAGATGACCACCTTACCCTGGTGATTTGCTTCCACTCCATGGAGGCTGACCACGGAAGCTCGTTCATTCCCTCCCGCCTCCCGGAAGATGTCAAAATTTCGTTTTACCGCGATGCCGTTGATCAGAATGTCAAAAATGCGGCTGCCCGTGCCACCACTGCCGGGCATTCCGGGGCCAAACCAGTTCTCGGCGAAATACAGATTGATTCCGTAGCGTCCCGACTGTGCCACAGGAATTGTATACGTGATGTTTCCGAACCTCTCGCTGTGAAACAGATCCGGCTCGGCGTTTCTCACGCCGGACTCGGCGCGCGCGATCACTTGCCCGCCCTGTGCATAGCGGTCCGGGTCCCAGCGCTTGCCCTGGCTGTCCTTGATTCCCCGGTCACCGGCGACGATGCGAATCGGGCGGATCTTTCCCGGCACCGTGGGCAGAATTTCAATTGCATTGACGAACGCCGAATTGGTCTGGGGTTGAAACTCCAGGCGCAGCTTACCATCCGGCCCGGGCGACATGTCCTTGAATACTTTGATATCCGCGACTGCGGAACCTGCATCGCTGATGATGTCGAACTGGTCAAGCAGGGGTTTCCCGTTGGCGGAAACCTCGAAAATACGGGTGGTTTCGCCCCCACCAGCAACGTTGTTGTCGCCAAAAACCGTCTCGGCAAAATGCAGACGCACTTCGTAGCTGCCGGTAGTGAGGGGAATATCGTATCTGAAGCCGCCTTCCCGCCTGGTTTGGTAGATGCGCTGATCACGCGTTCCCAGAATCGGGTGTAGACGGGGTGCCTGGCCAACGTAACCGCCGGAAAAATAACGATCACTGAGCCATGTCCGCTGGAAAGCATCCACATAGCTGCCGCTTTCTACTCCAGCCAGAATTCGAACGGCATCAGGGGAATCAAAAGGGACTGCAGGTTCGGGAGGTTTGGGCAAAGAAACGGCCCCATCCCGACTCAGAATGAGGATGACGCCCGCCAGACCGGCAATCAGGATCGTGGCTGCCATTCCCATCCAGCGGCGCTTGTCTGTCGCGGAACGAAGCCTGACCGGAGCCATACCTGCTGCGGGCTCGGCAATAAAAGGTAGCAGGGGTGAATGGATTTCCAACACTTCTGCGGGTGCGAGGGCCGTCTCGTTAGACGGAGCAGGAGGGGCAACTATCTCTTTGGGATCAATTCCCGCTTCCAGTGCCGCAACAAACACGAAACGCGGTGTGTACTGTCCTGAGGGGATCTCGATGTGAATCGCGTGGCCTGCGCCAGGCCCCTCATAATAGTCCTTCAGTCGCTTGCGAAGGCGGTGCGCCTCCACCCGGACGATGGAATCCCGCTTCTGATCGAACTCGGGAGGGCGCCCCAACGCCTCAATTGCAATGTTGTATTCCTTGATCTCCTCCGCAGCACCGTCGAAATACTTCGAGCAGATGTAGCGCAGCAGATTCTCAAGGTTTGGCGCACGGCTGAAGATGCCGGATGCCAACACTGCATCGACTTCGAGTTTTTCACGTGCAAAATCTGTGGCGGTCGGCATGGTCCGGCAGAGAAACGGTTCCCGTTGGAGTATAGCGATTGCAGGATGATTCTTGCAACTAGATGAATTCCGCCGTTAACGCAACCAGGAGATTTTCATTAACCCCAAGTTTGTATCGTTAACGTTACTTTGTAAGTGTTTGATTACAAACGGAAATGGATTTGACATGACTTTGGTTGTGCCTGCGACTCGATCCGGCATGCCGGACGGGCTCCCTCCCTTCCGCAAGCCAGGGTGGCAACCGCGAAACACCTTCGTTTTTGAACGTTTCAACTTGCCTCCCCAACTAAAGTTAAGTTCTGGAAAGCGGTTTTCTGGTGCTTGAAACGCTCTGGCGGGCGCGGTTTGCTTCCAGCGCACATAGAGTGGCCATTCTATTTTTGGAATCGAAGGAAATCGTCACTTCGGGTCAGAACCAGTACTGGGGGGCCCAGACAAAGCTTTGGTTTGGAACCGTTAACGTTATTGATAATAAACAGGTTGCACCGTTAACGTAGTCGCGTGGGCCGGATTAACTCCATTAGCCTTCCGCCCGGACTAGTACTTTTATAGTATTTCCCAAGCTGCTAGCGTGGCTGGAGTTGTAGTCGTTTTGCAACCCGGCCATGAGAGGGGTATTGAAAAATGAAGGGGAATAACTGGTTATGAATAGATGGACCAAGCTTCTGATAGGAGCCTCGTTCTCTACCCTGCTTGCCACGAACCTGCCGGCACAGTCTATCTACGCAACTTTGACAGGCGTAGTATCTGATCCGACGCAGGCCGTCGTTGCGCAGGCGTCCGTAAAGCTGAAGGAAATGCAATCTGGTTCCTTACGCGATTCGGTCACCAACGGCGATGGTTTCTACACTTTTGTGTCCGTGCCCCCAGGCACGTACGAACTGACGATTGAGGCGAAGGGCTTTGATCGCACAAAAGTGTCTGGTATCGCAATGGGTGGTGGTGAGAAGCGAAATATAAACGTGGTACTAAAGGTTGGCAGCACGACCGAAACCGTTGAGGTTTCCAGCGCCGTCGACCAGGTGCTTCCGGTTGACTCAGGTGAGAAGTCTACAACCCTGACGACCAAGGAACTGCAAAACTACATTTCCATCGGCAGCAATGCCGCGGAATTCATCAAGATCATGCCGGGCTTCGGTATCAGCAATGGCACCAGCAACAAGGCCAGCTTCACCGGTGAAACCATCGGGATCAACGGCAACGGCGATGGCGGAAGCCAGAGCCCTCTGAATGGCGCGTTCTCGTATAACGGTTTGCCGGGCAACTCGCTCGACATCACCGCTGACGGTGCGCACGTTTCCGATCCGGGTTGCAACTGCGCGACACCGGTGAACCCGAACTCGGACATGATCTCTGAATTCAAGGTGCTGACTTCGAACTTCAGCGCGGAGAATCAGAAGGGTCCGGCGGTCATCAGCTCGGTCGCGAAGTCGGGCGGCAAGGATTTCCACGGTTCGGGCTTCTTTTATGCCCGCAACTATGCCCTGAACGCGAATGACTGGCTGTTCAACAAGAACGGTCAGACGCAGCCGCAGAATAAGTACTACTATCCCGGCGGCACCATCGGTGGCCCGGTTCTGATCCCCGGTACGAAGTTCAACCGCAATCGCGACAAGCTGTTCTTTTTCACCGGGTACGAGTATTTCTATCAGGTGCTGGATACCGGTCTGCTGCGCTCTACGGTTCCCACGGCAGGCATGATCGGCGGCAACTTCTCGCCTCTTGAAATCTCTAAGGAAGGTGCCATTAACGCTTCCGGGGGCCCTCCTGGCCAACTGAATGCCGCCAATCTCGCCAAGTATCCCGGCGGCATCATCCCCCAGTCTGTGCTTGATCCCAACACGCAGGCCCTGATGCGGCTCTATCCGCAGCCGAATGCCAATCCGAACACGAATGGTGGTTTCAACTATGTTTCGGCGCAGACATTCAACCAGAACAGCGGCCAGTCCCTGACCCGCGTCGATTACAACATCAGCGACAGCACGAAGCTGTTCGTCCGGTACAACCTGCAGCGGGAAACGCAGCAGTTCCCGGTCGGTCTCTGGTGGCGTCAGAACGATCAGGTCCCCTACCCGACGCCGGTTCTCGGCAAGAACAAGTCCGACTCGATCAGTGCCTCGCTGACCCATGTGTTCAGCCCCAGCATGACGAACGAATTTGTGTTCGGTTACACCTTCATTGGTTTCCCGAACGTCTTCCAGGACCCCTCGAAGGTTGACCGCAGCAAGGTCGGCTACAACTCCAAGGGCCTTTACAAGAATGGCGTTCCGCAGATTCCGTCGTTTGGCGGACTCGGCTGGACGAACCAGGAAGCGTCCCTTATCTTCAACCCGGGTGGGTTTGAGGCCAGTGGCGGCGCGAGAGGTCTCTATGCCGATAAGTGGTTGCCCAGCTTCAGCGACACCGTGTCGAAGGTTTGGGGAACCCACACAATCAAAGGCGGCGTCTTCTGGGAATTCATTCGCAACTCGCAGCCTGCCAACAACAGCACCAATGGTCAGCTGCAGGTTTGGAGCGGCAACTCCAACAGTGTGGGCAACGAATACGCCGATCTCGCTCTGGGCAACCTGAACGGATACAACGAGTCTTCGTTTAACCGCATCAACGACATCGCTTACTCCACCTTTGAAGGCTTCGCGCAGGATTCATGGAAGGTCAGCAAACGGCTGACGCTCGACCTTGGCGTCCGCATCACGCACTTCACGCCGTGGAGTGATCGCACCGGGGCTGGCTACTCCATTTTCGACTACTCGAAGTACAGCTCCAAGTGCGCTCCCACAGACTATTGCGGCTTCCTGTGGAACAAGCGTGACCCCAGCGTTCCGCTGAGCGGCTTCCCCGGACGCACTGCTCTCTTCCAGCCCCGCGTCGGGTTTGCCTATGACCTGTTCGGCAGCGGCAAAACCGTTCTCCGCGGCGGTTGGGGCCGTTTCTACTACCACTCCGGCCAGTTCACCAACGGTCTGGATGTGGCGGCGGGCGTGCAGAGCATTAGCCTCGGCAGCAACCAGGGTAAGGCCGATACCGGCATCATTGCCTGCCCCAGCGGCCCCGGCACCTGTACTCCGCTGCTGGCCCGTCAACTGGATAGTCTGAACTTCTCGAGCGCGGCGCTTTCTCCGGCCGCAGTTGACAGCAAAGATGATCGCCAGCCTTATACGGATAGCTACAGTTTCACCGTTTCGCAGCGTACCCCCTGGTCCAGCTTGCTGGAAGTGGCATATGTTGGAAACAGAAGCCGTGAACTCGCGCAGTCCAGCGGCCAGGGTAGCGATATTAACCTGGTTCCTGCCGGAACGCTGCTCGCTTCGAAGAACGGCGGCGTCGATCCCAACAGCCTGACGCCGGATAATTTCCGTCCTCTGAAAGGCTTCAGCAATATCGGCCTCGCGACGAATGGTGTCTATGCCAACTACAACGCCATGCAGGTGACCTGGGTCCGCACCAAGGGACGCTACGTCATCAACGCAAACTACACTTACGGTAAGGCAATGGGCATCATCAACCCGGCTCTTGATCGCTTCAACCTGGCGAACAACTACGGTGTGTTGCCCAGCAACCGCAAGAACATCTTCAACGTGGCCTACTCCGTCGAGCTCGGTAATCCGACCCGCAACAAGGGTCTGGGTTACGCAATCAACGGCTGGCAGCTCTCGGGAATCACCCAGTGGCAGAGCGGCCCGAACCTCACCGGTTTGAGCGGCAACAATGCGTTCGGGACCGCCTTCAACGGGCTGAAGATTCCAGGAACCGAATTCAACGTCAGCAGTTCGTCGCTTCTCGGCACGGATGCGATTCAGCTGAATCCGCTCGTCACCTGCAACCCCGCAGCGGGACTTGCGAAGAATCAGTTCGTCAATCTGAACTGCTTCGCGGCTCCCACCAAGGTTGGTCAGAACGGTCCGTCTGTTTTGCCTGCGGTTTACGGGCCTGCCTTCTTCAACGCCGATCTGGGTGTCTTCAAGAACATCCAGATGGGTGAGAATAAGAAGTTGCAGCTTCGGCTGAATGCTTATAACTTCCTGAACCACCCCCTGTGGTCGTTCAATGGCAATAACCTCAACCTGGGCTTCGATGGAACCACCGGTAAGGTGAATACCCCGAATTTCGGTACCGTTACCGAAAAGCAGGGCCATCGTGTGGTGCAGGCTGCGATCAAATTCTACTTCTAGGCACTATAAGAAGTTGAAAGTCCGGTAGCATGAAGGGCGCTCGTAACAGGGCGCCCTTTTCTTTTGGCTCTATGAAACCTTCAGCGGGATTGATCTGCCCGGCTCTCAGCACCTCCACCGCCTTCTGGAACGCCACTGGCAAATTTGTGGGTTCCGCCGAATGTGCCGGCTGCCATCCGGCGGAGCAGTATGTCCCACGCTTTGGAGCCTGGCGATACCTGTCGGAACCTCAGGGGCGATATTCATCTCACTCTCCGTCTGGCACCCTATACGTACACCATCACCCGCTCCGGCAGTGGCGTGAATTACAAAGACACTGATGGCAACGACGCCGTTGAGTTTCCGCTCGTGAGGTGGACATGATGAAAATCGCCGGATCTCTTACGGCGCATTTTCCCGCTTATCGCATTACCGCCGGCCCGTCGCAGGACGATCCGTCCGCTCGCCATGGAGGACAAGGTCAACGATGCACCGCCTGCCATAAGCATGCCCCGTCGGCCGACTATCCGAACTGACTCCTACTGCCCCACCCGCACTGCCGTGCTCTCCTCTGACTTCCTGCCCGCCTGCACCACAGTCACCCGAACCACGTAATTCCCAACCGGCAACTGCGCCCCGCCAATCAGCGGCAAGGCATTCACTTCATCCGGCATGCCGACTTCCGGCGACGTGCGCGCCACCGTTTCCCCGTCCTTCGAAAACTCCAATGTCACCTTCGGCTTCTCGTCTCCCGGAGCCGGATAGACCACAAAGAAAACTGCCGTAGGCGTGTTGCCGCTGCCCGTCTGCGAGATGGACGGCAGGATCCGCCCACCCGGAAATTCCAGTGGATTCCCCGGATCGCGCGGCCCCTCCAGCGGATCCAGCTGATGCACAATCGCCACCGAACTTACCGCCGGTTCACCCGGCCTCGGCACCAGCAACGAAATGCGTTTCGTGGCGATGCGGTTCCCCTCGGGGTCTGTCACGACCGCGTCAATCGTATACCGTCCGGAAGGCGCTTCAAACGGAGAAGTGAAGATCACCCTGCCGCGCCGGAACTGATCGATCTTGTCTTCAGGAAGTTCGCGGTCAATCTCCTGGCTCACCTTCGCGACAATCTGCCCCGCAGGGTCTTTGATGAGAGCCAGAAACGTAGCGTGCAGGCGCGCCTTATGGGTCTCCGGGTCCACTTTTGTGGTCAGATTCGCCGTCTCCAGCTCAAAGCCCATCTCATACCGAAAGCCGCCCGGCATCGGTTTAAACCGCAGCGCCGCCGCAGAAAATCCAAAATCACGCCGTGTCGCTTTCTGCAAAGCATTCAGCCCGTCGATCTCATACGGAGCAACAGCAATCCCGTTCATCTCCGGCACCGCGAAATAACCCTCGCGGCTCTGCACGGTCAGCCGGGGATCCCGCAGCGTTACCTTCACCTGTCGAAAATGGCCGTCGTAAAGCGTCGATGTCGGCACATACGAAATCTCATAGTGCGTCTGCACATCCTCCATCACACGCACCATGTTTTTCCTGAACTCATTGGTGCCGAACACCGCGAAGCCACCTGTGCCCTCCGCCAGCTCCGCCATGTTCAGCTGCACATGGGAGGCCAGCGCATCCAGGACCAGGTCATCCTGTTCCATCTGTTGCCGCGCTGCCGACGGTGACGACGGAACCGAACTCTGCGTCTGGCTGACCGCCGCCGCGCTGGCCGTCAGACCTGCCGTCGTTCCGTTCGAGGTTCCCGCCGTCAGTCCCCGAATATCGAAACAATAGAAACTGATATTTCCCCGGTTCGCCGCACCCACCACTTTGCGCAACATCTCCTGAAAGCCCGGCGGCGTCGAAAGGCCTTCGGATAGGTAAAGCACGGTCTTG
>JBBQDH010000152.1:0-14024 GCA_038319515.1 Bryobacterales bacterium | reverse complement strand
GCCGTCGCGCGCCGCTGCCGATTGCGGGCGGCGAGGTGCTCACGCGGCGGCAGGCCTTCCAGCCGTGGCTGCAAGCCGGCGCGTTTGACATTGTGCAGCCGGATGTCACCAAGGTGGGCGGCATCAGCGAAGAGCGGCGCATTGCGCAGATGGCGCGGGACCATGGGATTCGCTTCATCCCGCACGGGTGGAATACGGCGGTGGGGCTGGCGGCGGATCTGCAGCTTTCTTCGGCGTTTCCGGACACTGATCTGGTGGAATATCTGACCGGCTCGCCCTTCATCGATGAAATCGCCGAGGGCGGCTGGGAACTGGATGCGGACGGCATGCTGGCAATTCCGTCGAAGCCCGGTCTGGGTCTGGAAATCAGCCTCGAAGCGGTGTCGAAGTACTCGCGTGTGAGCATGGCCGATTTGCGGGCGAGGCTTGGCGTCTAACGTCCGGCGACGCGGATATCCACTGGTCGCGTTCCTCTGGATCGCGCTGTGCCTGAACTATGTCGACCGGCAGATGGTGTTTTCCATTTATCCGGCGCTGCGTGCGGATATTGGTTTCAGCGCGGTGCAACTGGGCCTGATCGGGTCAGTCTTTACGTGGGTGTATTCGCTCTCCATGCCGGTGGCGGGGTGGCTGGCAGATAAGCTGCGTCGGGACCGTATGATCGCGGGCAGCATGGTGTTGTGGAGTCTGGCGGCGCTGGCGTGCGGCCTCAGCCATTCGGTGGCAGTGTTCCTGTTCTGGCGGGCCATGATGGGGGTGACTGAAGCGCTCTACTATCCGGCTGCCGCAGCGATGCTGGCGGAAGCGTACGATTCCGGCACCCGTTCCAGAGCCCTGGGAATCCATCAATCCGCGCAGTTGGCGGGGATTATTGCCGGGGGCTGGTATGGCGGCTGGATGGCAGACCAGTGGGGCTGGCGTACCGGTTGCATGCTGGCCGCAGCGGCGGGGCTGATTTACGCAGGGGTGCTGGCGCGGAAGCTGCCGGTATCGGTTCGGGTTCGGGCCGCCGTCAGCCGGCGGGAGTCGTCGGTGCTGTGGACGCCCGGCTACATCGTGCTTTCCATTGCCTTCTTCGCACACTGCGCCATGCTGTGGATCTTCTACGCCTGGTTGCCCTCATTTCTGGCGGAACGCTACCACCTGTCCATGACCGCAAGCGGTTTTCAAGGCACGGTATTCGTGCAACTCGCCTGCGGGGCAGGGGTTCTGACCGGCAGCTTTCTGGCGGATCGTCTCGCCCGGTGGTTCAGCGGTGCGAGATTTTACATAGCCGGAGCCGGGCTGATGCTGTCCGCTCCGTTCGGATATCTGACGTTCGCCGTGCATTCTTTGTTCGCCGCGACGCTGTTTTCGGCCATGTACGGATATTTCGCAGGCCTGATGATCGCCAATGCATTCGCCGCCGCCTATGAGGTAGTGCCGAAAGCCCGCTTCGGACTGGCAGCCGGACTGTTGAATATGACCGGTGGACTGGCGGCGACCATCATGATCTACCTGGCGGGATACCTGAAGGACTCCATCGGTTTCTCAGGGCTGCTGCAGTGGGTGGCGCCCGCGTGCATCATCACAGCAGTGGTGATGGTCGGGTGGGCTCACCGCACGCGCAGGTTAATCGATTCGCCATTGCACGGGGTATAGACGAACTCAGACACTTCGGTCTTTTTGCGCGGACCTGCAATCGGGAAGTACAAATATCCCGCGATGTTGTGATCCGTTAACCCGACAGGAAGGGCGCGGGCGCGCAATTGTTGCTCAATCGTCCGCGTGTCCGGTCCCGACGCATAAATCGAGGGCGAATCTGCGATGTAGGCCGTGGGCGAATTGTCGCGACCGTAAGCCACTCCGCCTTCGTTGCGGGTTTGCGTCCGACGGGGACTCTGAGGGCATCTCTGTCCCCAGACAGTTGCCACTTCCCCGGGGTTCGCCGGGCGACTCTTAGCTCCGCCAGTGGTCTTCATCAGTTCGCGGGAACCACTGAGGCCCTGATCACTTCATGGTCTGCAGCGCAGGTTAGTGATACGACGAAAATACCCGCCATCGCGAGGCGGTGATGAACGCTCATATGAGGGTATTCCACGCCTTTCTAAAGCGTCACGAAACGCGCGTGTTCGCGGTCTTTTCGCACGTTCTCCACTTCAAATACCTGATTGTGGATCACGATCCAGACCCCGGCAGGAAGAATCTTCGCCGCGAGAAGGCTTTCGGTCAGGTTTTGCAGGCCATCGGAACGTTCGAAGCCCAGCGGGGTCATGGCTCCCGTCAGGATCACGGGGTGCCGCAGGTCGGTCAGGCAGGCTTTGAGCAGTTTGCCCGTCTCGACCATGGTGTCCGTGCCATGGGTCAGCACCACCGGCGCCTCCGCAGCTTTCAGGCGCACCACGGACGCGATTAACTCCCGGTCGTCATCCGTCATCTCCAGGCTGTCTTTGTTCATCAGCGGGGAAACTTCGATGCGGGTATCGGGCAGTCGCAGGCTCTGCAGATAGCGGTCGATCTTCGCCATCACGTTTTCCACCTGTCCGGATTGCTCGGAGTAGACCTTCTCGATGGTGCCGCCGGTGGTGACGATGTGAATTTTCAACTTCTGTCTCCAAACAGAAAACGCAGAATATGCTGCAGACGGCGGCCCCAGGCGGCCTCATTATGCAGCGCGCCGTCGTCTTCCACATACGCCAGGTCGTATCCCTCACGCCATCCCTTGCGGCAGAGCAGCTCACGAAGATGGCGGGTGTCCCGCAGGATGCGGTGTGGAAAACGCCCCTCGGCTGTGCCGATATCCACCCACACTACGGGCCGCGGTTCCGGCACGGGCATGTCGCGAATCATGCGGAGGATCACTCCCCGATTCCACCACACCGAGGGGGACAGCACGGCCAGCTTGCCGAAGATCTCCGGGTGACGCAGGCCGACGTAGAGGGTGACCAGACCGCCCAGCGAAGAGCCGCCCATCGCGGTGTTGGGCGCGTCATCCAAAGTGCGGTACTCAGCGTCTATAAAGGGCTTCAGTTCGCTCACGATCATAGCGGCGTAGAGCCGTGCTTTGCCCCCGGAGTGGCCATGGATATCGACGGTTGGGGTATATTCATCAATGCGGTTGGGGCCTGTGTTGTAGATGCCGACCATGATGACGGGCTGCATTTCGCCGTGCCGGATCAGGTCTTCAGCAGTCTCGTCCGCGTGCCATTCGTTCCCACAAAACGCGGTTTCTTCGTCGAACAGATTCTGGCCATCATGCAGGTAGAGTACGGGGTAGCGTCGGCCGGGCGACTCGTCGTAGTCGGGCGGCAGGTAGACGATAATGTCACGATCGCAAGGCAGGTACCGCGAGTGGAAAGCGGTGTGCAGTCGAAAATTCCCTGTGAGGCTCCTCAATCTGTTCAGTTTAACTTTGCCGGTTAAAATTCACCCATGTGCTGCAACCAGAGGCGACCGGGCGCATCGAAGTTTCATGCGCCTGCTGCTCGCCGCGGTCACACTTGCCACCCTTGCCCGCGCCCAGGAAGATCCCGTGGAGATTATGCGCCGCTCTGTGAAAGCGGACAACCGCAACGAGCAATTGCGACGGAACTATACGTGGAAAGTGCAAACCGTAACCCGCGAGGACAACGGAAAAACAAGCCACAGCAAGCTGGAAGAAGTGCTCCCGATTGGCGGACGGAGCTACACGCATCTGCTGGAAAAAGATGGCAAGCCGCTGCCGCCCGAGGAGGCTGGCAAGGCGCAGAAGGCTCTGGATGACGCGATGCGGGAGCGGAACAAACTCAGTCCTGAACAAAGAGAGGCCGCAGTCGCGAAGGCGCGGGCGCGGCGTGTGAAAGACCGGGAAGCGATCCAGCAGGTTCCGGAGGCGTTTGAGTTCAGGATTCTTGGCGAAGAAACGCTGAATGGCCGGGCGGTTTGGCATTTACAGGCGAAACCACGCCGCGATTATAAGGGCCCGAATGCCAACATCTATCGGAATATGGAGGGCACTTTGTGGGTGGACAAAAAGGATTATCAGTGGGTCAGGATTGAGGCCGAGACGCTCGATACCATTTCTTTCGGATGGTTCCTGGCGCGAATCGCCAGGGGGACGCGAATTGCCTTTGAGTACACCCGCGTGAACGATGAGATGTGGGCTCCGAAGAGTTTTTCGCTCCGTGCGGCGGTTCGCGTGGCCTTGCTAAAGAAGGTCAGCGCGGATCAGGACACGACTTTCAGCGACTACCGGAAGTTCCAAACAGACTCACGGCTGCTTTCGGTGGAGGAGCCTGAGTAGTACCGGCTGGTACCGGTCAACCGGAGGATTATTGCCTCGGCACCTTACACTTGAGGTTAATGAAAAGTTTCGGCATTCACCTGGCAGGCATCCTGACCTTCGCGGTGTTCAGCAGCGCGCCTCTGTGGGCGATTTCGGTCGCGGGTCCGGACCCGTCCTCGGCGCTCGTTACCTATGGTCAGACGGTGGGCGGCGTCGATTTGAGCGGCGTGGTGGGCGTCGGGAGCAGCGTTGGGGGCTGCTCGGGGAGCCTGCTCTCCGATGGTATGTCTGTCCTGACTGCCGGGCATTGCGTCACGCATGCCTTTGGATCTGCCGTGGCTTCCGATGTGGTGGTGACGTTTCAGGGTCCGGCCGGTCTGGTGACGCAATCTGTTCTATCCGTTGTGGTGAATCCTGGCTGGAATGGTGATCCGACGCTCGGTGGAGATTTGGCCGTCCTGATGCTGTCTGCTCCCGCTCCGGGATTCGCCCAGCGCTATTCACTTTTCAGCGGTTCGGTGACCAGCGACCCCGTCGTCCTGGCCGGATGGGGCCTGACCGGAACGGGTACCACGGGCGCTAACAGCGGGTACGGAAGCCTGCGGGCCGGCATGAATGAATACCTGGCGAACGGCACCGTCTTCGGATGGAGTTCGGCCGTGTTGATCGGCCAGTTTGTTGATCCGAATAACGCCGGTCCCGGTGCCGGCAGCACCAATGCGCTACATGCCGCGAACCCTTACCTGGGCGCTGATCAGGTGGATATCGCGCACGGGGATTCGGGCGGCCCCACCTTTTTCAACGGCATGCTGGCAGGCGTTCACGACGTGATTATCTGCTCTGACGATCCCAATGGCAGTGGCGACTGTGCCGTGCCCCCGTCCGTCAACCCGCTTAATAATTCGTACTTCGGCCAGTTGTTTGGAGATACTTCGGTTTCTTCCAATGTTGCCTGGATTCAGGCCCAGATCGTGCCGGAACCTGCCTCCATCCTGCTGTGCGGATTTGGGCTTGCCGGCGTTCTGCTCCGGCGCCGACGCAGCTAAAGGTGCGACGGACGGTTCCGCCTGCCTGAATGGCAAGACCACCGATGCTAGACCGGGCTTTTGACTCTGTCTTACCCGACTATAGCGCCTCGATCCGCAGTGTAATATCCGCGCCTTTCCACGCCGTGTCGAACTCCTTTTGCACCCACACTACGGCTTCGGATTTCTGTTGGGCTTTGAGTGATTCCAGCAGACCGAACAGCATGCGCCCGTTGCGCGGGCTGCGCCGCAAGCCTTCGCGGAACACCGTTTCGGCAGCAGTCGCGTCACCGGAACGCAGCAGCGCGGCACCCAAAGATTCACGAACCGGGTAATACCAGGCCGGAGGTTCGTCATAAACCAGCGCGTCCTGTTGCTCCACGGCTTTTCGAAACGGCGCGATTGCACCGGCAGCATTCGGCGCCAGGCGTGCTTCCAGAATGGTGGAGGCCAGAGCCATCACATCACCCAGCTTATTCACGCCCCACTGATCTTTGGCATTCAGCAAATCGCGCGCCTTGCCGAACTCTGCTCCGGCGGTCCTGGCTTCATCAAGCCGCCCCTTCATCGCAAGCGAGATGGCGCGGGCGTAGTGCCACATTGCGTTCCGCAGCGGGTCGGGGCCAGCCGGTTTCGGCGCGGCGAGGATGTCGTCCCAGCGGTTCATCCGCAGCTCCGCCATGGTCAGCGTGGCTTCGAACGTGCCGGCCATTTCGGGCATCATCTTCAGCATGGGTGCGCTGGCCGTGCGGATTTGCTGTTCTGCTTTACGGGTTTCGGCAAGGTGCCCCTGCATTTCCCGGGCATAGAGGATGAACTGCAGATTGTGCACGTAATATCCGTAGTAGCTGCCGTTCACGCCTGTTTGGGCGAAATAACGGCGGTCCACTTCAGCCGCGCGTTCGTTCACCGCGACGGCGCTTTCGAAATCACCGATCACCAGCCAGATATGGCCGGGCATGTGGACCACGTGTCCGGCGGCAGGCACCAGTCCCATCAGGCGCTGAGAACTCGGTATGGCACGCTCCGGGTTGGGCGAGGATTCCACGGCGTGGATGTAGAAGTGGTTGGCGCCGGAGTGATTGGGATTGCGGCGAAGGACGCCTTCGAGGACGCGTTCCGCTTCGGCAGTGCCGGTCGCGGGTGTGCCGTCGCCGGAATACCACTTCCACCGGGTGGGGATCATGAGGGACTCCGCGTAGAGCACCTGCGCGTCCGGGTCGTCAGGGTGGCGACCGGCGAGAGTTCGCATGGCAGCGATGTAGCGGGAGGGGTTCGCAAAGTCCGGGCAGCGCGTGGCGGCGGCTTCCAGGTATTCGCGATCCGTGGCTCCGGCGCCCCGGATCTCCAGGCCCCTGTCCAGTGCCGCGCAGCTTTCTTTGATGTCGAAGCTGGTGTCGCCATCCATATTGACATAAGGGCCCAGCGCCTGGGCCATCCCCCACCAGGGCATCGCAGCCTGCGGATCGAGTTCAGCGGATTTGCGAAAACTCCGCAGAGCCTCGTACCGGTTGAAGCCGTACGTCAGAGTGAGACCCTGGTCGAAGAACTTCTGCGCCAGTGCATTGCGGGTTGCGATCGGGTGGGACAGTGTTCCCAGACCCGTGATCAGCGCGACGGGCTTTTCGGTTTGGGAGGTGAGGCCGGGGGCCATGAGGCATAGCAGGATGACGGGTTTCATGCTCTTGGTCTCTATCGTAAGATGACCTCACGGTCCGGCGTCAGATGACCTCACGGTCTGGCGTAAGATGACCTCATGGTCCGGTTCATTCTAAGCGTGATTCTGATTCTGCCTGCTCTGCGGGCGCAAACGAACCGGTACAACTTCGACGAAGCGAAAATTCCTCCGTATACACTGCCGGACCCGTTGAAGTTGGCGAATGGCGACCGGGTTACTGACGCCCGGATGTGGATTGAAAAGCGGCGCCCCGAACTCATCGCCCTGTTTGAAGATAACGTCTACGGCAAGACTCCGTCGGACAGCGCCCCGCTGCGGATCTCAGAGGTTTTCATCGACCGGAAAGCACTGGGCGGCAAGGCAATTCGCAAACAGGTCACCATTTACTTCACGTTGGATAATGCCGGTCCGCAGATGCATTTGCTGCTCTATCTGCCGGTCAGCGCGACGGGACCGTCGCCGGTATTTCTCGGTCTGAACTTCAGCGGCAATCATACCGTTCATGCGGACCCCGGCATTCTTCCCAACGAAGTCTGGCTGCGGGATCCCGCGGATTTGTCGGCTACGGGCCAGAAGAAAATGTTGCACCTGCCTCCCGATGACCGCACCCGTGGCGCAGGTGCCGCCAACTGGCAGGTGGAAAAGCTGCTTGCACGCGGCTACGCGCTGGCCACCGTTTACTACGGTGACATTGAGCCGGATTTCATTGGCGGGATGCCAATGGGCGTGCGCCCGGTGTTGACCAAAGAGCCGGAAAACTGGAGTGCGCTGGGGGCCTGGGCCTGGGGACTGAGCCGGGCGCTGGATTTCCTGCTGACGGACAGGCTGATTGATTCGAGACACGTCGGGTTGATGGGGCATTCACGCCTCGGAAAAGCCGCGTTGTGGGCGGCGGCGCAGGATCCGCGCTTTACCCTGGTGATCTCAAATGAATCCGGAAAGGGTGGGGCCTCGCTGCTGAAACGGGGCTTCGGTGAGACCACTGACCACCTGAATTCGGCATTCCCACACTGGTTTAATCCGACCTATAAGCAGTACACCGGGCACGCGGACAAGCTGCCCGTGGATGGGAACGAATTGCTGTCATTGATTGCCCCCAGGCCGCTCTATGTGGCCAGCGCGGCGGATGACCTCGGGTCCGATCCAAAGGGCGAATTCCTCTCGGCGGTGAATGCCGGGAATGTCTACAAGCTCTACGGCAAGAAGGGGCTTGGCTTGACACAGATGCCTCTGGCGGACCAGCCCGTGATGCACGATATCGCCTATCACGTCCGAACCGGAAAACATGACGTGACCGATTTTGACTGGGAACAGTATCTTGCGTTTGCCGACATGCAGTGGGGCATTGTCGCTCCCGTGAAAAAACCAACAAAATAGTGCGATTCTGCAGTCGCCCGCCTGAGACCAATAAATGCTGGCACGGAAAGTACGAAAAGCGCGGAATCTCCATAATGGTCAATAAAGCCGATCTCAGGGGAATGAACGTCCTGATATTTATCACGGACCAGCAACGCGCCACTCAGCATTTTCCTCCCCACTGGGCCGAACAGAACTTTCCGGGTCTGACACGGCTGAAGCGGCACGGCCTGACTGTTGAGCGTGCCTTCTGCGATTCCTGCATGTGTTCGCCCAGCCGCGCCACCCTGATGACCGGCTATTTTCCGGCGCAGCACGGCGTGAAGTGGACGCCCGAAGAAAGTATGCCGGACGACCAGTACCCCCAATCGGTGCTCCCGCCCGACTTTCTGAACCTGGGAACCGTGATGGCTGCGGCGGGGTCGTCTCACATGCCATGGTTTTGCACGTGGATTTCCTGCCCGCCATGGCAAGCCTCTTCGATGCGCCTGCCACCACATGCGCGGATTGGCCGGGCGTTGATTATTCTTCCGTGATCCTCAATCCCGACGCCCCGGCGCCGCAGGACTACATTGAAGAGCGTTACAAACCGGCGAAATACACTCAGCGGCGAATCCCGACTTGCAGGTGGAATGGGAAATGTATGCCCTGCTGCATGATCCGCTCGAAACAACGAATCTTGCTTACTCCGGCTACCACCGGAGCGTACACCGGGAAGCAGAATTCGTGCGGCTTCAGGCGAATCTCAACTCTGTGGAACAGGGGCGCCTGCAGCCATTGCCGAATACTCCGGCTCCGCTTACGCCGGAGAACTGAACCGTGCCCGGAATGCCATACTGAGGTGAAACATGATCACTCGTCTGGCGGCCGTATTCATCGCTGTTTCAATGTATTCTCAGGCGCAGACTGTGCCGCAGCTTCGGGCTGCAATCGCAGGCACCACGCAATATAAGGAGACGGCGCTTTCGCCGGACGGTCGCTGGGTGGGCTGGTCGGTGACGCTGCGGAACAGCGATAACACCGAATCTAAAAACTCCGAGATCTGGCTGCTGGAACTGAAAAAGCCTGGGGCTCAGCCGCGGAAGGTGGGGGCGGCCCGGGTTCCTCGCGCCGAGCATAGCCTTGCTTTCTCGCCTGACAGCAAGCAGCTTGCGTTCCTTTCGGATGCCGAGAAGCCGGGGCAATTACAGCTTTATGTCGAGCCCTTAACAGGCGTTACAGCACGGAAGCTCACCAGCCTGAAAGGCTTCCTCGCCGGGCCACGATGGTCGCCTGATGGCAGGCAGTTGGGTCTGCTTTTCACGCAGAACGCTCCGCGTGCCGCCGGACCTCTGGAGCCTTCCACAAAAGATGCCGGTCTGGTGGAAGAGCAGATTTTCGAACAGCGGTTGAACATTGTGGATGTGCGCGGCGGCCAAGTGAAAGCCGTCACTCCCGCTGATACCTACGTGTATGAATATGACTGGGCTCCGGACAGCGCCCGTCTGGCGTACACCGCAGCCAGGGGCAACGGCGACAACAACTGGTGGGTGGCACGGTTATTCACCGTGGCGCCGGCCAGTGGCGAGGTCACCGAAGTCCACAAACCATTGCTGCAGATCGCGAATCCGCGCTGGTCGCCCGATGGAAGCCGCATTGGGTTTATCGGCGGGATTATGAGCGATGAAGGCTCGACCGGGGGTGACATATTCTCGGTTCCGGCGTCCGGCGGTGCCGCGCAGAATTTGACGCCAGGCCGCAAGAGTTCGCCCGGCTGGCTGGCGTGGCTGCCTTCGGGGCAGATTCTGTTCACCGAAACAATTGACGGCGGCACCGCGCTGGCCACTCTGAATCCCAACGACAAGGGTACAGAGACTCTGTGGAAGAGCGACGAATCGATCAAGGCAGGCGACGATGCACTGGCGGTTTCGGCCGACGGGAAAATAATTGCCGCAATCCGCAATTCCTGGACGCAGGCGCCCGAAGTTTGGGCCGGGCCGCGCGGCGAATGGGCACAGCGAACGCATTCAAACGCTGCGTTGAAGCCCCTTTGGGGCAAAAGCGAAAAGTTGCACTGGCAGAGTGATGGTGCGGAGGTGCAGGGCTGGTTGCTTTATCCGGTGAATTACGATTCCGCGAAAAAATATCCCATGGTGGTTTCCGTTCACGGCGGCCCGGCGTCGGCAAAAAAGCCCACCTGGCCATTGGGTCATTTCGATTTGTCCACGCTCTCCAGCCAGGGGTACTTTGTGCTGTTTCCCAATCCGCGCGGCAGTTACGGGGCGGGGGAGTCATTCACGCAGGGCAACGTCAAAGACTTTGGCAATGGCGACCTGAAGGACATTATGGCTGGTGTGGATGAGGCCATCCGAACGCTTCCCATCGACCCTGGGCGACTTGGCGTGGCGGGCTGGAGCTACGGCGGCTACATGACCATGTGGGCCGTGACGCAGACGCAGCGCTTTCGTGCGGCCGTGGCGGGCGCGGGTATTGCCAACTGGCAGAGTTATTACGGGCAGAATCTGATTGATCAGTGGATGATTCCCTACTTCGGAGCGTCCGTCTATGATGACCCCGCTGTCTATGCGAAAAGTTCACCGATTACTTTCATCAAGAACGTGAAGACCCCCACGCTGGTTCTGGTGGGTGACAGCGATGCGGAATGCCCCCCGCCGCAGTCGTATGAGTTCTGGCATGCTCTGAAGACTGCCGGAGTGAAGACGCAGCTGGTGATTTATCCGGGCGAAGGGCATGCAGTCCGAAAGCCCGCCAATACGAAGGATATTCTGGAAAGAACCATCGCCTGGTTCAATCAGAATCTGTAAGGCGCGGAGCGCTGCCATTGGCCCCTTGTGTTTTAGATTTGTTTCCGTCATGCTTGCCTGCATGCGAAGAACCGGCACTACCGCCTTGTCAGCCCTGGCCCTCATTCTTGCGGGTTGCGGCGATACACCCCCTGTAGTTGACAAAGTTGCCATCGAAAAGACTGTGAAGGCCGTGGAAGCCTCCATCCAGAAGGCCAGCGTCGCAAAAGACGCGGCGGCATTCTCGTCGTCTTACGCGGACAATGCGGTTTTCATGTCGTCCGGTGCGGAGGCGCTGAAAGGTCGACCGGCCATCCGCGCGTCCATGGCCACCATGTTCGCCGACCCGGCGCTGAAGCTGGACTTCGCCGCTGACAGGGTGGAGATTTCCGACGCCGGCGATATGGCTGCCACGCGCGGTAACTACACTCTTGCAGTCACTGATCCGGCAACGAAGAAAGTGATCCATGACAAAGGCTCATATGTGACAGTTTTCCGCAAACAGACAGATGGTGCATGGAAGGCTGTGCTCGATATCATCACGAGCGAGGTTGCGCCTGCTCCAATGCCCGCACCAAAGACTGCTGCGGTCGCGAAGAAGAAGGGCAAAAAGAAGAGATAGTGTCCGTCGGGTTTTACACAACGAAGTTCGGCTCTTGGTCAGGGTTAACCTGGTCGCAGGTGGGGTTTCGGACTTCTTTCCCATCCTGTAGGCTAAGCAGTGATCCTATGAATCCAATGCTGAGTTTGGTCCTGTTGGCGGTGGTCGCCGGGCTCTCGAAGGCGGAAGAAGCGATGCCCGTTGCGCGTCAAAATGAACTGGTGGCGCGCTACTGTGCCGTCTGTCACACTGATGCCGCACGCAACGGCGGCCTTTCGCTGCAGCATTTCGATGCCGCCAGTGTCGACTCGAGCCTGGCCGCCATGCTGCTCAGCAAGATGAGGGGCGGAGCGTTTGGCGCCGCGGGGCTCCCAATCCCGGACAAGGACACCAGGACTGCATGGATGAGTGCGCTCGCTTCCCAGTCTGTTGGTTCGCAGGAATGGTCAGTGAGCCGAAGCAATCAGGACGTTGTGACTGCGTCGATCCTGCGCGAGATCCCGCCAGGCACCGCGACTCCGGAACCCTCGCTCTACCGTCTCGTGGTTTCCTGTGGCGGCGGAACCCGGCAGGGAAGTATGCAACTCAGTTGGTCCCCATCGCCACGCACCGGAACGCTGAGTGTCTCCGCGGATGGAAACCCGGCAACCTTTGTGCCGGTAGAGGGCCGGGAGAAGATGGGCAATGGAGCGGCAATAACTACTGGACCGGCTGCGATCATGCTGAAGTTGAAGATGCCGTTGGATTCGCTCAAAGTGGGTGATTTGTTCCCCGGTCAGACCGTGACATTTTCGTTCGCTTCCATGTCTGGGGCGACACGTGATTCCCTCTCCGCGTGCTCTTTTTGAGGAACACGCCCGCTTTTTGGTCGGCGGCTGCGACAAGGGCAAAGGTTCATCGGATTTTGGTGTCGCCACCGGTGACCGGCGGGCTTCTGACCAGCCTCAGTTGCGGCCCGCGCACGGCGGCATAGTACCCTGGAGTTTCGTATGTCATTACCTAACGAGACACTGGCTTTCCAGGCCGAAACCAAAGAACTCCTGCGCCTGATGATCCATTCCCTTTACACGGATAAGGACATCTTTCTGCGTGAATTGATCTCCAATGCTTCCGATGCGCTCGACCGGCTGCGCTTTGAGTCGCTCACGAATGCGGATTTGCTGGAGGGGAACGACCGTTTTGAGATTCGTATCGACCCGGACCCTGCGGCCAGAACGGTTACCATCAGCGACTCCGGCATCGGCATGACACGGGAAGACGTGATTGCGCACATCGGGACAATTGCAAAGTCCGGCACTGGTGAACTGCGCAGCCGTCTGAAGGAATCCGGCTCCGCTTCTAACGTGGCGGACCTCATTGGTCAGTTCGGCGTCGGTTTTTATTCCGCTTTCATGGTGGCGGACCGGGTACGGCTGGTGACGCGTCGCGCTGGTACCAGCCAGGCAACTGCGTGGGAATCAGAAGGTCTCGGCACATACACCATCAGCGAGGCGGAGAAGGTGGAACGCGGCACTTCCATCACCCTGTATCTGAAACCGCCGGACAGCGAAAACGGGCTGGAGGATTACGCGGATGACTGGCGTTTGTCTTCGATTATCAAGAAGCATTCCGACTTCATCAGCTATCCCATAATCCTGAAGCGCGAGCGCCAGGAACCGGAGAGCGACGAAAAAGACGCGCCGATGAAGACCGTGCTGGAAGACACGACGGTCAATTCCATGAAGCCGATCTGGAAGCGGTCTCCCTCTGACGTCACGGCCGCGGAATACAACGAGTTTTACAAGCACCTTTCGCATGACTGGGTGGACCCCATGAAGACCATCCACTTCCGCGCGGAGGGCACGTTTGAATATGAGGCGCTGCTCTATGTGCCGGCAAAAGCTCCGTGGGATCTGTTCTACGCGGGTGCGGAGACCGGGCTGCGGCTCTTTGCCCGGCGCGTCATGATCATGGAAAAGTGCGAAGACCTGTTGCCTTCGTACCTGCGGTTTATCAAGGGCATGGTGGATGCGTCCGATCTGCCTCTGAATATCTCGCGCCAGCGTTTGCAGCAGGACCGGCAGTTTGCGCAGATCCGCAAGCGGTTGACCCACAAGGTTCTCGACACGTTCAAAGACATGTTCGAGAAGGATGCGGAAACGTATCTCACGTTGTGGGGTGAGTTTGGCCGGGCGCTGAAGGAAGGTGTGGCAGCGGATTACGACAACCGCGACCGGATCATTCCGCTGCTGATGTTCCAGTCTTCCAACGACCCGTCGAAACTGACTTCGCTGAAGGACTACGTTTCGCGCATGAAGCCGGAACAGGAGCAGATCTTCTACCTGACGGGCGAGAACCG
>JBBQDH010000151.1:0-14034 GCA_038319515.1 Bryobacterales bacterium | reverse complement strand
AGAACTGCTTCCAGTTCCGCCAGGCTCTGGTCATGGCGCCGCCAACTGGTTGTGAGCTCCTGATCGCACCACTCCCGCTCGCCCGCCTGCAGGAACGGGCGCGCCGCGTAGGCCACCTGCACCCTGACTCCGTATGGTCCTGCATGGCCCTTAATGGTTTCCCAGCCAACCGGATCCCGGACCAAGGCTGAATCAGGCGGCTCCGCCAGAAGCCTGAGAAGCGCGTTTAGCGCCTGCGTCGACACGATTCTATTATTTCAACCGTCACACCGTGCACGCGATGTCTGCGCTCTTCTGTGTGGCGGGCAGCGCCGCGCAGCCCCTCTCCAGTTCATCGGCGACCTGCGTTGCATAGATCAGGAAATGGTGCGCCGAAAGCAGAATCATGGTGCCCATCCACAGCTTCGTGTCGTTGTTCCAGTACTTGCGGGCGATCGTCCCCAGGAATCGCCAGTAGGCCCCGCGATAACCCGAGCGCACGCCCTGCGTCCACATGGAGGAGGCCAGCAGCCGCAGGTTATAAGACATGGGAAGGTTCGGGGGCTTCTGTCCTGGCCGGGTCTTCCATACTTCGAGCGACCGCAGTGCCCGCTGAAAGAATGCCTCGGGCTGGTATAGATCAAACAACAGGCCACTCAGCCCGTGCAGCAGTGTCGGCAGGGGCATGCTGGTGCGGAAGTTTGGCGCGCTGAAATTCGATATCGAATCGCTGTCTTCAATCAGCCGGCCTTCCGCTTTCATGCGGTCGAAAAGCGGCGTGGTGGGCGGGGCCTGCAGCATACCGGCCATGGCCCACGTGATCGCCGTCCGTTCGATAAACTCGCGCTGCCGCTCAAAGATGGTTTCATCATCAGAATCGAAGCCCACAATGAATCCCGCCAGCACCCACAGGCCGCTTTCCTGAATGATGCGGACCTGTTCCAGGTTGTCCTTCCGCAAATTCTGGAATTTCTTCGATCCCTTGAGTGCCTCTGAAGACGGCGTCTCGATGCCCAGAAACACGTACATGAAGTTCGCGGCAACCATCGCTTCCATCAGCTCCGGGCGGTCCGCCAGATCGACCGAGGCTTCAGTGTAGAACGAGAACGGCTTGCCGTTCTTCTCGCCCCACACTGCCAAATCCTTCGCCAGTTGCAGGGCATTCTTCGCGTTGCCGATGAAGTTGTCGTCCACAATGAACACTTCATTCCGCCAGCCCAGTTCGCGCAGAAGGTCCAGTTCGGCAATCAGCTGCGTGGACGATTTGCCGCGCGGCTTGCGCCCGTAGATCGTAATGATGTCGCAAAAATCACACTGGAACGGGCAGCCGCGTGAAAACTGCACCGGCATTGATGTGTACTTATCACGTCGCAGCAGGTCGAATCGCGGGATCGGGCTGCTTGACATGTCGGGCTTATCGATTACCCGATAGACATCGTGCGCCGTGCCGTTTTCCAGTGCCAGCGCGATGCCGGCGAAAACTTCTTCCGCCTCACCCACCATCACATGGTCGGCTTCCAACCGCACGACTTCCGGTTCGCTGGACGCCCACGGGCCGCCAATAAATGTGCGTGTTCCCAGTTGCCGGGCACGGCGCAGGATCGCCAGCGCATCCGTTCGCTGCGCGTGCATGGAACTGACCATCACCAGATCTGCCCACTGGTAATCCGCGTCGGTGATCGCATCGAAAGCGTGGTCCAGCAGCCGCAAAGACCATGTGGCGGGGCAAAGCGCGGCCACGGTCACCAGGCCCAGCGGAGGTGTCATCGCTGCTTCAGGCAGCATTTCCAGCACGCCTTCAAAGCCCCAGAACGACGGCGGGAACTTCGGCCAGACAAGAAGTACCTTCAGGTTTTGACCTAACGGCGGAAACGAAGCTGTAACAGGACGTTCGTTCGCAAGTACCGTCAGCGCTGACAGAGTCATGCCGCCATTCTACGCGGTTTTTGCGCGCCGCGCCCGTTTTGGTTTGGACTCTTCCTCTTCGCTCTCCGAAGCATGCGCTACCCGCGGCGGTTTACGCATTTCCAGACTGCGCTTCAGGGCTTCCATGATGTCGATCACCGGCGCGATATGGGTCTCCGGCGTTTCCATCACATCCTGACCTTCAATCTTCGCCTCAATCATCTTTTGCAGATTTTCGCGGTAGGTGTCTTTATATTTTTGCGGCTCGAACTCGCCCACTAATGACTCAACCAGCATCTTCGCCAGATTGAGCTCTTTTTCCTTCAGTTCGCTGCGGTCGCTCTGGTACTCGTCCGCGCTCCGCACTTCATCGGCGTAGTACATGGTGTGCAGCATCATGCCCTTGTCGCCGGGCCGCAAAATCACCACGTGTTCGCGATTGTGCATGCAGACCTTCGCGATCCCGTAGTACTTTGTCTGCTTCATGGTTTCGAACAGCAGCGCATAGGGCTTCATGCCGCCTTCATCCGGAGCCATGTAATACGAGCTTTCCAGGTAAACGGGGTCCACTTCGTCGGACTTGACAAACTCCTGAATCTCCATGACGCGGGCTGTTTTCGGGGCGACTTTTTTGATGTCCTCATCGTCGATGACTACATACTTGCCCTTCTCGTACTCGTAGCCTTTGACGATTTCACTGCGAGGGATCGGCTTGTCTTCGGCCTGGCAATAGATCATCTGCTTGATCCGCGAACCGTCCTCTTTGTGCAGCTGGTTAAAGCTGATGGTTTCGCTCCGCGCCGCCGCGAAGAGCCGCACGGGGAACGATACCAGTCCGAACGTAAGATGACCTTTCCAGATACTCGCAGCCATAATCCACCCAATATGTAGCTATAACATAATAGGCAGAACATTTCCAGGTCTCCATGTCTCTTGAGGAGTATGCAAAGAAGCGCGACTTCACCAAAACGCCTGAGCCTGCGCCGACTCACGTGGTGTCGGGCGGGCAGCGGTTTTTCGTGCAACGGCACAATGCCACGCAGTTGCACTACGATTTCCGGCTGGAGATTGAAGGCGTTCTGAAGTCCTGGGCGGTGCCGAAAGGCCCCACGCTCGACCCGACCGTGAAGGTTTTCGCGGCGCTGGTGGAAGATCACCCCATTGAGTATGGCGACTTCGAGGGGAACATTCCGAAAGGCGCTTATGGCGGCGGCAGCGTGATGCTGTGGGACCGCGGTACGTTCGAACTGATCGGCGAAGACACTGCCATGGAGCAGCTCGAACGCGGCGATCTCAAGTTCCGTTTGCACGGCGAAAAACTGAAGGGGATGTGGGCTATCGTTCGCATGAAGACCAGCCAATGGCTGCTCATCAAGAAGAAGGACGAAGCTTCACAGCCCGGCTGGAATGTGGAGTCGCTCGCGTACAGCATTAAGACCGGCAGGTCGCAGGAAGAGATTGCGGCTGACCTGCCTGGGCGTAAATCGAAGACCGTAAAAAAGAAAGTACCTGCAGGTTCGGTTGAAGCTCCGATGCCGGGCTTCTTTGTGCCCATGGGAGCGGAACTTTCGACGAAACTTCCGCAGGGGGACGACTGGATCTACGAGGTTAAGTGGGATGGCGTCCGTGGCCTGGTCTGGGTCGACAATGGCGCGCTCAGCATTTACACGCGCAACCAGAATCGTTGTGAGCGGCAGTATCCCGAGTTTCTCGTTCTGCCGCAATTCATTGATGCCCAACAGGCAATCCTCGACGGCGAAATCGTAATTCTGGATGAGCGTGGTGTCTCGAAGTTTGAGCTGATTCAGCACCGCATTCATGTGCGGGACGCTCACGCCATCGCGAAGATGGCGCAGAAACGCCCGGCGCATTTGTATGTGTTCGATCTGCTTTACCTGGATGGCTACGACCTGCGCAAGGTTCCACTGATTGAGCGCAAGAAGGTCCTCGCCGCCATCCTGAAACCGCACCCGCTGCTGCGCTTCTCCGATAGTTTTCCTGCTACAGGTAACGAGTTGCTGGAGGTCGCAAAGCAAACAGGTCTGGAAGGCCTGATGGCTAAGCGCGCGGGCAGCCTATATGAGTCGAGGCGAAGCCGGGAGTGGCTGAAGTGCAAGCTCACCACAGAACAGGAGTTCATCATTGCGGGCTTTACGCCCGGTGAACGCGATACCTTCGGGTCGCTTGCCCTGGGCTATCTGGATGACGATGATCTGGTGTACGCGGGGAACGTCGGCACCGGCTTCACGGAAAAGACTCTGCGCGACCTGCATCAGTTACTGCTACCGCTCATCATCGATAAAAAGCCTTTCCCACGCGGCGATAAGGTTCCGATGGGCACCGTCTGGGTGAAGCCCGAGTTGGTGGTCCAGGTGAAGTTTGCTAACTGGACCGATGAAGGCCGTCTGCGTGCTCCGGTCTATCTCGGCCTGCGAAACGACAAGCCTGTCATGGAAGTCACCCGAGAACTGAAGTTCACCAATCTCGATAAGATTTATTTTCCGGAAGACGGTTACACAAAGGGGGATGTAATCCGCTATTACGATGCCGTCGCGCCGCTGATCGTGCCTCATCTGAAAGGCCGCCCGCTGTCTCTGAAGCGTTATCCAAACGGGATCCGGGGCGAGTATTTCTTTCAAAAGAACACCCCCGATAACTACCCTTCCTGGCTAACGACGGAGATCATTGATAAGACCCGTTACATCGTCGCCAACGATAAGCAGACACTACTTTATCTGGCGAACCTGGGCTGCATCGACCAGAACCCCTGGATGAGCCGGGTGGGCTCCATAGCGAACCCCGACTTCATCCTGATGGACATCGATCCTTACCATTGCGAGTTCTCAAAGGTCGCCGAAGCGGCCCTGCTGGTGAAGCAGAAGCTCGATGCCATCGGCCTCACCGGATATCCCAAGACCACGGGCGGCGAAGGCATGCATATCTATGTGCCGATCGAGCCGGTCTACACCTATGAGCAGGCGCGCAGCTTCGCGCAGATCATCGCGACCATCCTGGCGGCGGAACACCCGAAGCTGTTCACGACGCCCAGAGCAGTCGATAAGCGCGAAAAGGATCGCGTTTACTTCGACTGGATGCAGATCGCGGAGAGCAAGACGATCTCCGCGCCCTATGTGGTTCGTGCCCATGCCGGCGCGACGGTTTCAACGCCGCTCGGATGGGATGAAGTGAATGCGAAGCTGCATCCGTCGCAGTTCACCATCCGCACCGCGCCACCCCGTTTCGCTGATCGCGGTGACATCTTCGAAGGCGTCCTCACCCGACCGCAGCGCCTGGAAAAGGCCTTCGCCAATCTGGAAAAACTACTCAAACGTTAGTGCCGGTCGAACGCAAGGATGCGGTCCTGCGAGTCGACGAAGTACCGGTCGATGCGTTCTCCATTCACTGTGCCGATACTGAGCGAACCGGCGATGACGACTCGCTCGCCGACACGCGCGAGATCGCTAACATAGTCCCCGAACGGGATGCTTCGGGTATCCTCGGTTTGGCGATCAAAGTAAAGCAGATGGCTACCAAATCGGGCCCCCTCGCTACGCGTTGTGACACCCATCCACACGTCCTCCGCTGACACGCTGATGGCGCTCACTGAATAGTCGATGATCTCCGGCGGCTGCAGCAATTTGAGAGCGTGGGTCGCGGTGTCGAAGTAGCCGAAACCGCCCACGCCGACCAGGCCCTCGGCATCGTAGAAGGTCTTCCCGAACCAGATTTTATCGCCCTCACGCGCCCACGGGCCAACGTCGTCATGGAGTTCGGCATTGGGGCCATTGCCGTTCCTCACGCTTTCGGGGCGCAGGCGCGCGAACTCGGCATAGGACGTGCGCGGCAACGGAATCACCGGGGCGGGGCGTTTCGGCACACTGGCGAAAACAACGCGATGGCCATCCGGCCCCTCCGTACTTCTCTCCACGGTGATTCGGCTAAACCAGGGCGTGGCCTCCGTGCCCTTCAGCACGCGGAATGCGGGCTCACGGTTCGGCACGTATTCAACGGCCAAAAGCCTGCTTCGGTCATTGCCGACAAAGACGGCGTAGTGATCAGTCGTAAAGACTTTCACGAAACCGAACGGCAGGAATTTCTCATGCGAAGTGAGTTTCTGCGACGCGAGATCCCAGGTAAGCCGGTGCCACGGTGGCGTCTCCTTTTCTCCTTCGCAGGAAATGAACAGCTCTGAGACCCGCATCCGCGCGATCTGCGCGCGGCAGTTGGGATCCCCTGCAATCGCGGCAATCGCGACGGGTTGCTCGTCCGCCGTGCGGTTTTGCAGGATGACGAAGAGCCTGCTCGTCGGGCTCCACCAGGATGACTTCGTGGGTGCGCCGAGTGCTACGACAAGGTCGTACTTTGCGTCGACGTTCTGGCGGCCCAGCGTTTCGACTGACCTCAAATCCGGCCAGGTGGAGGTGATGAAGAGTGCAACGGCTGCGGCGAGCGTCATATGGGGCGAACGCCTCCAGCTATTATTCTCTCAATTCCGGTGCTTGTCTGGAGCAGCAGGAAACCGGATTCATCGAGGCCGGCGGTGATGCCGTGTGTGATTCCGTCCACCACGACCTCTTTGCCGCGGGCATAGCTGGAGCGGGCTTCGAAGCGGCGGAGGATTTCGGGGCGGGGGAGCTGGACGTAGCGCAGGCTCTCGGCGATGATGCGGTGCATGAGGGCTTCTTTGTCTTGCTTGTGACCGGACTCGATGCGGAGGGAGGTTGCGATTTCCTTCAGATCGTCGGGGAAGGACAGCTGGTTAACGTTCACTCCGATGCCTGCGATCAGAGCTCCTTCGACGGCCTGTACCATGATGCCCGCGACTTTGCGGTTGTTCAGCATCACGTCGTTGGGCCAGCGCAAGTCGGGGGAATAGTCGGCGGCTTCGACCGCCGACTGTACGGCAAGTCCCAAAGCCATGGTGACTTCGGGGCCGGGGGCACGGAGGCGGAGGATCATGGACAGGTAGAGGCCTCCGTCCGGTTCGGAGTGCCAGGTGTGGCCGTGGCGACCGATGCCGGCGGTCTGGCATTCAGCCGCTACTACAGTGCCGTGTGGTTCGCCCTGGGCTGCCAGAGCGGCCGCGTCCTTCATGGTGGAGGCGGTCGTTTGCAGCCGGTGGATCATAACAATTCGAGACGGAAGCTCAGATCGACGGCGCGGGCGGAGTGGGTGATGGCTCCGGCGGAGACGAAGTCGGCACCGGTCTCGGCGTAGTTGCGGAGGCTGTCGAGCGTGATGCCTCCGGAGAGTTCGACCTTTGCGCGACCGTTGATGATGCGCACCCATTCCTCGGCCTGCATGGGCGAGAGGTTGTCGAGCAGCAGGTGGTTCGCCCTGGCGTTCAGGGCTTCGTGGAGTTCGTCCAGGGTCCGGACTTCGATCTCGATGGGCAGGCCCGAGGCGCGGGCGCTGTCGATTGCCTGCTTCACGCCTCCCGCCGCGGAGATGTGGTTGTTCTTGATCAGGATGGCGTCGAAGAGGCCCATGCGGTGATTGACCACGCCGCCCGCTGCTGCTGCGGCCTTTTCGAGGCGTCGCAGGCCGGGGGTGGTCTTGCGGGTATCGAGCACTCTGCAGTTAGTGCCCTCCACCATCGAGCTGTATTCGTATGCAAGCGTGGCGATGCCGGAGAGGCGCTGCAGGAAGTTCAGGGCCACCCGCTCGCATTCGAGCAACGTGCGGGCTTTGCCAACCACTTCGGCCACGCGGACGCCTTCCTGGAGGTGATCGCCATCCCTGTGGTGGAGCGTGAATTCGTCAAAACCTCCGCGCATTTCGTAGATCGGTGCGAGGAGCTTGGTGCCGGCCAGAACCAGGTTTTCGCGCGCGATGAAGTAGCCTCGCGCCATGCGGTCAGCCGGTACGCAGGCGTTCGACGTGACGTCGCCGGACCCGATGTCTTCATCGAGAGCCCGGCGAATGACGTCTGTGATCTCAGAGTGCAGTGAGTTTGGCAAGTTGAGCCTCGTATTCGGCCAGTTTGACTCGAATCGAGTCTACAACCTTCACGGGCGCTTTGCCGAGGAAGACCTCGTCGGACAACTGGCGCTTCGAGTTGGCGATGTTCTTTTCCAGTTGCTCGACTTCTTTGGCCACCCGTTTCTTCTGCGTTTCCATCTGCCCGGCGGGGACGTCGATGGAGAGATCGAAAGCGGCGGTGGACCGGACTGCTCCGGTTTTAGCGACTTCGCCGACGGTGACTGTGAGGCCTGCCAGGCGCTGGAGAACTTTCTCGTTGACCGTTATAGACAGACGGCCTTCGAGGGGCATTTTCGGGTCAAGGCCGAGGTCTGCCCGGAGGTTACGGGCGGCGCGCACGACGTCCTGCAACAGGCCGATTTCCTTCTCGGCAGCGGAGTCGTAAAGGGCGGGGTCGAACTCCGGATAGGCGAGCAGCGAGATCGACTTACCCTCGTGTTCGCCCATGCGGTGCCAGAGCTCTTCGGTGATGAACGGCATCACCGGGTGCAGCAGGCGCATGGCGGTTTCGAAGACCTTCATAATGGTGCCCCAGTTGGCGCGCACCTTCTTGAGCTCGATGTACCAGTCGCAGAAATCGTCGTAGATGAAGTGCCAGATGGCCTGCGCCGCTTCGTGGTAGCGCTGGGTATCGATGGCCCGGTTCATATCCGCCGCAGTCGAGTTGAGGCGCGACCAGATCCAGCGGTCTTCCACTTCGTTGGAATCCGGCGTGGCGAGATCTTCCACGTTCATGAAGATGAAGCGGGCGGCGTTCCAGATCTTGTTGGCGAAGGCGCGGGAGCTGTCGAGACGTTCGGGACTGAAGACGATGTCAGTGCCGGGAGCCGCGCCGATGAGCAGCGCCATCCGGACTGCGTCGGTACCGTACTCCTCGGTGACCACCAGGGGGTCGATGACATTCCCCTTGGTCTTCGACATTTTCTGCTTATCAGCATCGCGGACAAGGCCATGGATGTAGACCTTGCGGAAAGGCACGTCACCCATGAACTCGATGCCGAGCATTGACATGCGGGCCACCCAGAAGAACAGGATGTCGAAGCCGGTGATGAGCAGGGACGTGGGGTAGAAATGTTTCAGGTCGTCGGTCTGGTCAGGCCAGCCGAGCGTGGAGAAGGGCCAGAGGCCACTGCTGAACCAGGTATCGAGAACGTCTGTATCCTGACGCACCGGGCCCGCGCATTTCGCGCAGGCGGTGACGTCTTCGCGGGAGGCGGTTTCGATACCGCAGGCGTCGCAATACCAGACGGGGATGCGGTGGCCCCACCAGAGCTGGCGGGAAATACACCAGTCCCGGATGTTGTGCATCCACTCGTTCCAGGTTTTAACCCAGACTTCGGGGACGATTTCAATGCGTTTTTCTTCCACAGCCGCGATGGCTTTTTCGGCGAGCGGTTTGGTGCGCACGAACCACTGTTTGGAGACGAGGGGCTCAACGACCGTCTTGCAGCGCTGGCATTTGCCGATGCTGAGGGTGTGGTCTTCGATCTTTTCGAGCAGCCCCAGAGCTTCCAGATCTTCGACGATACGCTTGCGGGCTTCGTAGCGGTCCAGACCGGCATACTTGCCGCCGGCTGCGGTGATTTTCGCGTCCTGCCCGATGACCTGAATGAGGGGCAGGTTGTGGCGCTTGCCTGCTTCGAAATCGTTGGGGTCGTGCGCGGGGGTGATTTTAACCGCTCCGGACCCGAATTCGGGATCGGCCATTTCGTCACGGACGACCGGGATTTCCCGGTCCATCAGAGGGAGGGTGACGGTCGAGATTCCTGCATAGCGCTCGTCATTCGGATTGACGGCAACGGCAGTATCGCCCAGCATGGTTTCGGGGCGCGTTGTGGCGACAGTGAGAGGACCGTATTTGATATGCCACATGTGGCCGGCGGTCTCTTCGTGGACGGTTTCCAGGTCACTGATGGCGGTGTTGCAGCCGGGGCACCAGTTGACCATGTACTCGCCACGATAGATTTTGCCCTTTTCGTAGAGGGTGACAAAAACTTCGCGGACGGCGCGGGAGAGGCCGGGATCGTAGGTGAAGCGTTCGCGGGACCAGTCGCAGGAGGTGCCGATCTGAATCATCTGGCGTTTGATCGTCCCACCGGATTCAGCTTTCCATTCCCAGACCTTCTTTTCGAACTCTTCACGGGTGAGGTCGCGGCGGTAGAAGATGCCCTGGGCCTGGAGCTGGCGGGAAACGACCATTTCGGTGGCGATGCCGGCGTGGTCGGTGCCGGGGAGCCACAGGGTGATGTCGCCCTTCATGCGGTGCCAGCGGACGGTGACGTCGATTTCCGTGTGCTCCAGCATATGGCCCATGTGGAGAGAACCGGTTACGTTGGGCGGGGGGATGACGAGGGAGAAGACGGGTTTGCCCGGCTGCCACTCGGCGCGGTAGATGTTGCTGTCGACCCACCATTTGGACCAACGGGGCTCAAAAAGCCCGGGTTCGTACACTTTTTCTAATTGCATGGGAATCTTCAGTTTAGCGGACGGGGTGAGGATGGGGGTTTGGGGAGAGCGAGTCTTGCAGGGAAGCCGATCCGAAGCCGATTCGAAGTGAATCCGAACCGAAAATGAAGCCTTTCCGAACCCAAACGGAGCCAAAGGCCCGAAGGGATGTTGTGCTTTTTTTTGTGTTGGTGCGGGAGAGT
The DNA here is from genome assembly GCA_038319515.1 of Bryobacterales bacterium. Taxonomy (GTDB): domain Bacteria; phylum Acidobacteriota; class Terriglobia; order Bryobacterales; family Bryobacteraceae; genus BOG-234. Next base: position 3,520 of record JBBQDH010000151.1, on the reverse strand, counting down.
CGATTGGGTTTGAGCCGATCATTTGCGGCGCGTGGTGGTTTTCGGCCTGTGGGGCAGGGGAGATGCGCGGGTGACGCTGGTGCGGCGAGGTCGGTTGGGATATGGATTTGAGTGTGAATTTCCGGTTTGAGGCTACACCGGGGCGGGGTGGGTAACCGGGCTGCGGGAGCTGAAACCGGCGTTGATTTTATTGCAGTGAAAATATTTTGGACTGGTGTCACCGCTTCGCCGTACAGAATCCTGCCCGGTAAGCTTGCCATTGGCGACACGCGAGGTGGAACTGATTCCGGAGAAACTTGCGGCTTAATGGCGAAATCAAGCCCGGTTCAGGCGCGGGGTCGGCGTTCCTGCGCAAGGCGGTCGGCGAGGAAGACTTTCAGCAGTGACTGGTAGGGTACGTCGCGCCGGTTTGCAAGCAGTTTCAGGTCCTCGATCATGGAGACCGGCAGGCGCAGGGAAATCGTTCGGAGCGTTGGCTTCAGGTTCACCAGCTTAGTGGGTTTTGCGGCGGACCAGTCGATGAATTTCGTCGAGTCGGCGGTAATCCAGAATTTCTGCTCTTCCAATTCATTGCTGAACTCAGGGATTTTCTTCTTCATATATTTGATAGACCCGTGTTTCGTTTCGGTTCATGTCGCGAACCGAAATCACTCTGATGAGGTTATTGCGGATGGTAAAGGCGGCGAACAACTTCCTTCCTGCAGATGTATGCCCCAGCGCGTAGTATCGCTTTTCTGGTTTTGAATGTCGCGTATCCGCACGAACCACCAGCGGCTCCTGAAAGAAAAGGTCTTCGGCCTCCTCGGTGGTGACGCGGTGGGAGTCCCAGTTCTTTGCTGTATTGTGTTCATCCCATTCAAAACCAGTGCAGCCTTCGAGCTGATCTTCCGCCCCCATACCGATAAGTATATCTCCAGCATATACGTTCGTTCGGACGGCGGATGTTGCCGGAACGTCCTGGACTCTTTGATTTCTACGCGAAGCGGCGGGGGAAAGTTAGGCCAGACCTTCGGAAATTTGATCACCGACAGGGCCGGCGGACATGTTGTCGCCTATAGGCTATGTCGCGACCAGGTGGCCGCTTTTCGGGTCGTAGACCACATCCGTGATGGACCCATCCCGGATGCGCCGGACCGCTTCGTCAATCATATGCAGCGAGACGAGGAACCACTCCCTCGGGCGCACCGGCTGTCCGAAATGATCGTGAATCGTAAGATCTAGCCGAGCCGCGACGAAGATATGGTGAAAGAGGTTTTCGAGCTTCGTCCGATTGATTTCAGACAGCTTGTAGCTTGCGACGACTTCCACATCTGCCGGCAGATAGGTGGCATCGTGCGCCGCGTGGGCAATGCGTGTTTCGACATTCCCGCCGGTCACGCCGAATTTGTGGATCAGCTCCCGATGTTCGGAAACGAACGGGTGATTCGACAGACTGCGCAAGACATAAATCGTGCCGCTTTCGATGTCATCCTCTTCCCAGCTTTCGCTGAACAGCGGTCCTGTGTTCGGGTCGGTCAGTCTGCGCCCGGCCTCATCGTTGTAGAAGCCACGCTGCAGTGACCTGCGCAGCAGATTGCTTTCGGTTCCGTTGGAGTAGATCCCCCGCGGCCGTGCGTCGTTCGTACTATTCGGCGCCTTGATCTCATCGCCTGTCTCCGCCACGTCGACCAGCTGCCAAGAGTGAAGAAAGCGCCTGTGGCAATACTCGCATCCTTCCCAAATGGCTCTGACTGGCGTCGCCCGGCCAGGAGATGGTTTTCTGCTTCCTGAAACAGCGGTTTGAACCGCTCAAAGTCGCGGCAGGCCAATCTGTTCACAATCTCCTGCCCTGCCCGGCGCTCTTCTCGCGAACTGACGTGCCTGAGGACGTTGTTACCGTCTTCGTTTTCCGTATCCACCGCCAACTCTGTGACCAGCGACTCGTCATCCAGAGTTTCAAGCCCAGACTGCTGAAGGCCCGTTTGCCCGGTCAACCGACCTTGAATTTCCAGCTTTGCGAGAACCTGGCGCGCTTCCGTCATTTCGCGCAGCTTTTCCAGCCGCACGGCCTACAAACGTTGGAAAATGTCGAAATTCGCTGCCATGCCGCGGCACGCGCCCATTAGCTTCGAAAAAGCGCTGGATGTCCCCAAAGCCCCCATCAATTCTCTCCTCACGCGCAGTATGTCCGCCGGTCTCTGGCGGTTCAACGCTGACTCCCGGTTCAAACAGCAGTTCGTCGTCAGAAAGATCAGCATTCATTCCGCACCCGCGTCAACTTCAATAACAACAGGCGTCCGCCGCTGCTTCTGACCGCCGGCGCCACGGTAGGTCCGTACCTCCGCGTTCAGGAGAATTCGTGGAATGAAGTGCCGTGGAGGCACCCGGAACTTTCTGTCTTACCTCGGACTGTCCAGTCTGCGGCCCAGCCTGAAATGCTTTGGCGCTCCAGGGTGCGCAGCAAGATTTTGGCCTGCGGTCTGCCGATTCACCGCGATGGCTGTTGAACTGCTCATCATCCGTGGATGGGTATTGTCGGCATCGAACGAATCGAAGGTTCGGCGGAGACCGCAGCGGAGCCGGCTCTTCCGCAACCGCCGCTGGCCGTAGATCTCGACGGAACTCTGGTGAAGACAGACCTTCTGATCGAATCGTCTCTTGCTCTGCTGAGAAAACAACCTTCGTGCCTCTTCCTCATGCCGTTTTGGGCGATGCGTGGGAAAGCCGCTTTTAAAGGTGAAGTCGCGCGGCGGGTATCACTGGAGATGCCTTCTCTTCCGTGGCGAAACGAGTTGATCGGGTACCTCAGGGAGCAGCGCGCCGCGGGTCGGGTGCTGGTGCTGGCAACCGGAAGCGATCTGCGAATCGCGCGACAGGTCGCGGAGCATTTGCAGATTTTCGATGTCGTCCTTGGCACTGAAGGCTCCGTCAATCTTTGCGGTATTTCCAAAAGAGACCTTCTGGTCAGCCGCTTCGGCGAAAGAGGCTTCGATTATGTCGCGGACGGAGGCGGGATTGGACAGAGTGATCTTGTGGTTTGGGCTGCCGCCCGAAGAGCCATTCTGGTCAACGCCGGTCAGAACGTCCAGGCAGGCGCGGGGCATGTCACCGTGATCGACCGGGTTTTCAACGATGGCAACGATGGCAACGATGGCCAGAGCGGATTTGCCGCCAGGCTGAAAGCTCTGCGGCCAACGCAGTGGTTGAAGAACCTGCTTGTCTTCGCACCAATTCTCGCCGCACATCGCTTTGACGCAAATTCACTGGAAAAGTCAGGGTTGGCCTTCGCGGCATTAAGCTGTTGCGCTTCCGGCGGGTATCTTTTCAACGACATCATGGACCTTGAAGCGGACCGCCATCATCCGCTGAAGCGAAGTCGCCCGTTTGCGTCGGGCGACCTCCCGCTGACATACGCGATCGGGATGATTCCGGTTCTTCTGCTGTTGAGTTGCGCTTTGGCCTTGCTGGTTTCTCCCCTGTTCACAGTGGTGGTGCTGTTGTACTTCGCGATGAGCGCCGCTTACACCCTGCGCATCAAGAC
>JBBQDH010000150.1:0-14379 GCA_038319515.1 Bryobacterales bacterium | reverse complement strand
CCCATTGAACAGACCTGGGGCACTACGCGTTTTATCCAGTATTACTTTGTCTGCGGGGTTGGCGCGGGCCTTTGCGTCGTAGTCGCGAACCTGCTCTTTGGCAACCCGAATGTTGCGGTGCTGGGGGCCTCCGGGGCCATCTACGGACTCCTGCTCGCCTTCGGCATGCTGTTTCCGGAGCAGGAAATTCTGGTGATGTTCTTCTTCCCCATGAAGGCGAAATACATGGTGATGCTGTTCGGCGGTATTGCTTTTGTGTTTTCCTTCCAAAGTGGCAGCACCGTCAGTAACCTGGCGCACCTGGGCGGCATGATTTTTGGGTTTCTGTACATCCGGACACAGTTCGCGACGCGCCGCGTGTCCGCCGGTCCCGGTTTCCGTCTGGATTTACAGCGCCGATGGAAAGAATATAGGCTGCAGCGGGCAAAGAAGAAGTTTCAGGTGTACATGAAGAAACATGATTCCCGCGGCGGACCCTGGGTTAACTAACGAGCCAACGAACGTTCGTCCTGCGCGGGATACAGACGCCGACGCCCTCTGGGCTATCCCCGAACCTGCGGTTACCGGGCCATGCAGTTCAATTTCGTCGTTTCCTCCAATACCCGTGCCGTGCAACTCTGGCGTAGCTTTGGGTTTGAGATTGTCGGCCTGCTTCCCGGCCTGTTCCGGCATCCGGCTCAGGGCCTGGTTGCCGCCTTCGTGATGCACCGCCTTCTCTGACCTTTGAAACCCTTACCCACAATCCCGCGTCCTTTCGTATCATCTAAGGCAGAAGTGGTGACTATGAAAATGTTGATCGTCCCGTCATTGTTGGCGTGTGTGCTGGTTTCGGGCTGTTGGGCGCAGGAAGGTCCGGCACCGCAGGGTAGCGAAACAGTTGCCAGGCCGAGGAAAAAGGCAGACCCCTCGAAGCCTGCCGACCCCGACCCCGGCAATCTGCCAAAGATCCCTTCGAAGCTCAGCAACAAGGTGAAGCAGGAGGCGGAAGCCGGTGCGGATGTCAGCTTCAAGGCCGACACAAACATAGTCAATCTCGATGTCGCCGTGCTCGACAACCGCGGCCTGCCGATTCCGAAGATTCCGCGCGGTAATTTCCGCATCCTGGAAGACAACGTTCCGCAGACCGTCACGCAGTACGCGGTCGGCGAAGCGCCCATGACCGTTGCGTTGGTCATCGAGTTCAGTAACCGGTTCCAGTCGTACTGGGGCCAGGGCTGGTACGAAACCCTCGCCGCCTCCTACGGCTTTACCCAGACGCTGCGAAAGGACGACTACATCGCCATCATCGCCTACGATCTGCGCACCGAAATTCTGGCGGACTTCACAAACGACAAGAGCAAGATCCAGGAAGCCATGTCCCGCCTGCGCATCCCCGGCTTTTCCGAAAGCAACATGTTCGACGCGATTACAGACACTGCCGATCGCATGACGAAGATCGAAGGCCGCAAAGCCATCGTCCTCATTACGTCCGGCATCGACACATTCAGCAAGCTCACCTACGACAAAACGCGCAAGAGCCTGCAGGAGTCCGGCATCCCGGTGTATTCCATCGGCATTCTGCAGCTTGCACGCCCGCAGCAGGAAGCGCGCGGCGGCAACATGATCGACTTCCTGCAGGGCGACAACGAACTGCGCACCTTTGCCAAAGAAACGGGCGGCCAGGCATTTTTTCCCCGCTTCCTGGCGGAGATGCCCAACGCCTTCTTCGCCATTAATCAGGCCCTGCGCAACCAGTATTCACTCGGCTATTCGCCCACCAACCAGGCGCACGACGGAAAGTTCCGCAAGCTCACCGTGCAACTGATCAACCCGGCCACCAACGAACCGCTGAAGGTCACCGACGAAAAGGGAAAGCCGATGAAGTATACGATCATCGCCAAGGCGGGATACAAAGCCCCGCTGCCTGTCCAGTAAGCGTGAAAGTCAAGCCCTACAATCGCCCTGTATTCAGAGGGATGCAAATCGGTTGACAGGCATGTGACGGCTCTGTTACTTTCATTCGTCCCCTCCAAATGAAAACCGATCCCGTTCAACCTGCCAGCATCCTCCTCGTCGACGACAATACCCACGGATTGGTGGCTCGCGGCATGATCCTCAAGGAGCTGGGGCATACAGTGGTAACGGCGACAAGCGGCGAAGAAGCGTGGGAACTTTTTCAGAAAAACCAGTTCGATATCGTGGTGACGGACTTCCGTATGGAGCCCGGCATGAATGGGTTGCAGCTGATCGGTTTGATCCGCGCCACGGAATCGCCGGTGCGGGTTGTTCTGCTCTCCGGGTTCCTGAGTTGCCTGGGTGTGCCGGATTCGGAAACGGGCGCGGACGAGATCATCGCCAAGAGCAACAAAGAAGTACAGGAACTGCTGCGCGCCGTGCGCAAGCTGGCCCACCAGCCGCCCCGCCGCAAACCCGGCACCGCGACCCGCAAGCCCGGTGCACGAAAGTCCATTCAGGCCTGATGTGGCAGTTGGCAAGGCTGGCGGTTTGCCTCTGGCTTGCTTCGTTTCTTCCATTGCTCGCAGTGGCGCCGAAGAAGCCGGCTAAATCGTCGCCCGCCAGATCCGCCCCGAAAGCGCCCGCAGCGAAGAAATCTGCCGCTGCTAAATCTCAGCCTCTGTCAGAAGCTGCCATAGCAGCCCGCTGGATGAAATCGCTCACCCTGCGGGAGAAAGTTGCGCAACTGGTGGTGGTCCAGTTCAACGGTCGCCCGCAGAATCCCAGATCCCGTGATGGACGCAAGTTCGCCAATCTGATGGCGCGGGAGCATGTCGGCGGACTGGTACTTATCAATACCCCGAACGGTCGACCCGGCAATCGTGCAGACCCCTTCGAAGTCGCCGGTTTTTTGAATTCGCTGCAGTCCGCCGCCAAAGTGCCGCTGATTGTCGCCGGCGATTTTGAACGCGGCGTTTCCATGCGCGTCGACCTGACCACCATTTTCCCGCATGCCATGGCCTTCACCGCTGCCGGCGATGCGAATCTAACCCGCCAGGAAGGCGAGATAACCGCCAAAGAAGCCCGGGCTCTTGGCTTCCACTGGATCTTCTTCCCGGACGCCGACGTCAACAATAACCCCGACAATCCGATCATCAATATCCGCTCCTATGGGGAAAACCCGTCCGAAGTCTCGCGGATGGTGACCGCCTTCATTGAGGGCGCGCATTCCGCCAAAGGCCCGCGCGTTCTGGTCACCGCGAAACACTTCCCCGGCCACGGCGACACCGCCACCGATACGCACTTCAATCTGGCCACCATTCCGGGAGATCGCGCACGCCTTGAACAGGTGGAATGGGCACCCTTCCGCGCGGCGATTCAGAGCGGTGTGGATTCTGTAATGTCCGCCCATCTCTCAGTCCCTGCCGTGGAAAATCCGGAACTGCCCGCCACGCTCTCGCCAAAACTGCTGTCCGGCATTTTACGGGGCGAAATGGGCTTCAGGGGCCTGATCGTGACCGATGCGCTGCAGATGGGTGGCATCGCCCACGGCTTCACTGCCGGGGAAACTGCTGTGAGGGCTCTGGAGGCGGGCGCGGACGTGCTGCTGATGCCCAGCGACCCTGTGGCCGCCATCAGCGGCGTGATGGCTGCGCTGAAGAGCGGCAGGCTCACTGCAAAACGCATTGAGGACAGCCTGACGCGTTTGCTTGCCGCGAAAGCGCGCCTCGGCCTGGGCACGAAGAAGTTGGTCGATATCGAGGCGATCCGGGCGCTGATCGATACCGAGGAAAGCAATGCCGTGGCCCGGCAGGTGGCGGACCGCTCGGTGACCCTGCTGCGTAACCAAAACCAGGCCGTGCCCCTGAAATCCCCGCAATCCACTGCGTTTTTCCTGCTGGCCGAACGCCGGGGCAGCGTGGAAGGCGAAGCGATGGCCGCCGAATTGTTGCGGCGCGTCCCTGGCGCGATGATCGTTCCCCTGAATGCCGGCATGTCCGAAATCGAACTGCAGACTGCGGTGCAAAACGCGGCTGAAGCCACCCAATATGTAGTGGCTGCGTTTGCTTCGGTCGCAGCCTTCCGTGGCAATGTCCCGCTGGGCGGGGCGCTGCCGCAGATGGTCCAGAGCCTGATCGCCACAAAGAAGCCTGTAGTCATGGTGGCGCTGGGCAATCCGTACCTGTTGCGCACCTTCCCTGACGTGGCTGGGTACCTGACCGGATTCAGTACGGTACCGCCATCTGAAGTTGCTGCCGTCAAGGCGCTTTTCGGGGAAATTCCGATCGGCGGCAAGCTGCCGGTCACCATCCCGGGCTACGCGAAGTATGGCGATGGCATGGTTTTGCCCGGGCCATCCGCACGATAAGATCGGGTCATGGTGCCTTACCTGAAGCAGTACTGGACGCGCGGCATCGCGCGAACGGCATCCCCGGACGAAGGGTTGGAAAAAACACTACTGGCGGGCCCTCCCCTTGGGAATACTGGAAACTGAACCACGAACGCCCTTTGTACGAAGAGTTCGAAGCCTGGGTACTCGCGAAGAACGATGGCTCGATTCCTGCGGAACGATTGCAGCAACTGAATGCCGCGCCGGCAGGGTAAATTCCCAACGTCCCCGACTCCTGGTATGGCCCGCAGGGGCACAGCATCTGGCATCCCGCTCCTTCGCCACCCGGCCTTCCAGGGCAGTCGCAAAAGCCCCCGCCTCCATCGTGCTTTCGCGCAGCTATGGGGCAGGGAAGCCGTGTGGGTCACGGTGGACCAGGGCGGCCTGTACCTCACCGGCACCGCTGCCGATCAGGGCACTTTCACCTGCGTCCCCGGCTTCCCCCGCATCATCAGGGACTGGCTCGAAAGCCTGCCGCCCGGCGCAGAACGTGCCAACAGGACCTCTCCGAACTCGCGAAACCCATCGCCGGACGCGCCGGGGACCTGATCATCTGGCCTCTCGCCCTGCCCCACGGGAGCAGCCCGAACCGCAACACCCTGCCGCGCGTTGTTCAGTACCTTACAATATTTTCCAGCCAACAGGAAGTGAATCCCATTTGGAAATGAAACGTCTTTCTACCCTCAAACTTCTGCTTCTCGCGACCGTTGTTACCGCATGCTCGTGCGGCGGAACGTCGCCCGAAGGCGTCGTCGAATACGGCTATGAAATCGTTCATACGTACCCGCATGACCCGACTGCGTTCACTGAAGGCTTGTTTTACCTCAATGGTTTCCTCTACGAAAGCACCGGTCTGGAACGGCAGTCGTCCATCCGCAAAGTGCGTCTGGAAACCGGTGAAGTAGTGCAGAAACTCGACATCCCGGAGCAGTACTTCGGCGAGGGCATCATTAACTGGAAAAACAAGCTGATCGAACTCACCTACAAATCGCAGGTGGGCTTTGTTTACGATCTTGCAGGCTTCACGCAACAAAAGCAGTTCGAATATCCCGGCGAAGGCTGGGCGATGACGCAGGACGGCAAGCGGATCATCATGAGCGACGGTACCCCGGAACTGCGCTTCTGGGACCCGGAAACGCTGCAGGAAAAAGGCCGCATCACCGTCACCGAATACGGCCAACCCCTGAAAAACGTCAACGAACTGGAGTTCATCAAAGGCGAGATCTATGCCAACGTATGGCTCACCAATCGCATTGTGCGGATCAATCCGGATACCGGGAAAGTCACCGGCTCCATCGATCTGACCGGGCTGCTGAAACCCGGCGACATCACCACGGAACAGCCCGATGTGCTCAACGGCATCGCATATGATGCGAAGGGTGACCGCCTCTTCGTCACAGGCAAAAAATGGCCCAAATTGTACGAAATCAAGCTCGTAAAGAAATAGGAGTTCCCATGTCCCGCATGCCCGTACTGGTTGTTGCCGCGTTGCTCACCGGTTCCGTGTTCGCGCAAAATCCGCATCCGGCTGATATTCCTGAGGGCCAGAAGCTCTTCGCTGATAATTGCTCGGCCTGTCACGGCGCGGATGCCCGTGGTGGACGCGCGCCCGATCTCACCAGCGGGAAATGGCAGCACGGCAGCACGGCGGCGGAGATCGCACGAAACATTCACGATGGCATTGGCGGCACCGGCATGCCCGCATTCCCGCTGCAGGGCAACCAGACCCGTGTCATCGCGGACTGGCTGCTCTCCGTCACCCGGGGTTCCGATGAACAGGCGACCGGCGATGTCGCAACCGGACGAGGTGTCTTCTTCGGAGCGGGCGGGTGCTCCGGCTGCCATGCCGTGAACGGCTCCGGTCGCGGCTTCGCGCCAGACCTCTCCGGCATTGGCCAGCAGCGCTCTGTGGCCGATCTGACCCGGGCCATTACGCAGCCTGGCGAGAATCCGCGCGGAGGCAACAAGGGTGCGGAAGTGCAGACCACTGAGGGCAAGACCATTCGCGGTGCCATCGTCATGGAGAATACCTTCTCCCTCTACCTGCGCGAACAGGATGAAAAGCTCCACTTAATCGCGAAGTCCGACATTCGGTCCCGCAAGGATCTGAAGACCCTGATGCCAAAGATTGCGCTTTCCACAAAGCAGGTGACCGATCTGGTGGCCTTCCTCAAAGCACCGTCAGGCGTCGAGCCGGACCTCTCCACCTGGAAGCCATCGGCTGATTTCAACGTCACGTGGGACCGTCTGAAGAACTCCTCCGCCGAGCCGAGGAACTGGCTGCATTACTGGGGCGATCTGCAGGGCACTCACTTCAGCGGTCTGAAATCCATCACGCCCGCCAATGTCTCCAAACTGGCCGCCCAGTGGACCTTCCAGTTCGGTGGTTCGAACGTGGAAGTCACCCCTCTGGTGGTGGATGGCCTGATGTTTGTTACCGGCCCGCGCGACAACGCTGCTGCTCTCGACGCCCGCACGGGCCTGCCCATCTGGCGCTACCGCCGCCCCCTGCCCGAATTCCACGCCAACTGCACCGTCTCCACGAATCGCGGCTTCGCCATCCTGGGTGACCGCCTGTACCTTGGCACGCTCGACACGCATCTGGTTTCGCTCGACGCCCGCACCGGCCGCGTGATCTTCGATATCGCAGTCGACGACTACAGGAAAGGCTTCTCCATCACCCATGCTCCGCTCGTGGTGGGTGACAAAATCATCGTTGGCGTGACGGCGGGCGAGTGCGCTCTTTATGGGTTCCTCGATGCCTATGATGCGAAGACCGGTAAGCGGCTGTGGCGCGTCCATTCCATCGCGCAGCCTGGCGACCCCGCGCGCACCACATGGGCAGGCAAATCCGCTGAAACCGGCGGCTCGCCCACCTGGATGACCGGCACCTATGACCCCTCCACCGATACCATCTTCTGGGGCACCGGCAACCCCTCCCCGGACTACAATGGCGTGGGACGCGAAGGTGATAATCTCTACAGCAACTGCGTGCTGGCGCTCGATCCGGCGACTGGCCGCATGAAGTGGTATTTCCAGTTCACCCCGCATGACACCCATGACTGGGACGCTTCGGAAACCCCCGTCCTGGTGGACGCGAACTTCAAAGGCAAGCCCCGCAAACTGCTCCTTCACGCCGATCGCAACGGCTTCTTCTACCTGCTGGATCGCGAGACCGGCGAGTTCCTGTTGGGCAATGCCTTCACACGCCAAACGTGGGCAAAGGGCCTGGACGCGAAAGGCCGCCCCATGGTGATTCCGAACACCGATCCCACGCCCGAAGGCAACTACGTTTGCCCCGATGCCACCGGCGGCACCAACTGGAATTCGCCCTCTTACGACCCCGCCACAAAGCTGATCTACATTGGCGCGCGTGATTCCTGCGCAGTATACAAAACCGTCACAAAACGGCCCGTCCCCGGCGCACCTTATCCCGGGACCGGCGATCAGGCCGACGAATCCATCGGGGGCAAGGGAGTGATTACCGCCATTGATCCCATGACTGGAGATATTCGCTGGAAATACCAGCTCCACCTGGGGTCGGCGTCGGCAGGCGTGCTGGGAACAGCAGGTGGCGTGCTCTTTGCCGCGTCAAAAGAAGGCTATCTCATCGCCCTCGATTCACGCACCGGTAAGCCGTTGTGGAAGTACCAGACGGGTTCGGAAATTCGCGCTTCCCCGATCTCTTACTCGATCGATGGCAAACAGTACGTGGCAATCGCCAACGATTCCGCGTTGACCGTTTTCGCCCTGCAATAGCGCAGGGCTACTGACGAAACTTCAAAATCAACCCCATCACGCGGGCTTCAATATCGTCCCGAACCTTGCGATAAACCGCCGGAGCCTTGCCATAGGGGTCCTTCACGTTCCACTCCAACAATTCCCTCGGAGCTTTGCCGGGCAACTTAAATCCCGCCATGTTCACCACGACATCGTAGTTATCGACTTCAAACGGGTCATAGGGCATGGGGATATGCTTGGAGACGTCGATATTCCGCTCACGCATGATCGCGACGGTTTCCGGCACCACCCGCAGCACGGGCGCAAGGCCGACGCTGCGCGCGACTAAAACATCATTCCCATGGCTGTTCGCAAAACCCTCCGCCATGGGGCTGCGGCAGGTGTTTCCGATGCAGACGAACAGCACCTTTTTTAAAGCTTGTTGAGGAATAATGTGTGTACCCTCGAATCCTTTGTCAGTTCCGGATGAAAAGTAGCAATTAAATACTGCCCCTGTTCCACCAGTACCGGATTACCATCGTACTCTGCGAGCACTTTTACTGAAGGGCCCGCCCGACGAATGATGGGAGCGCGAATGAAAACGGCCTCTATTTCACCGCCCCCGGCCCGCTCCAGAAACTCCGGGTCAGGGGCGATGTTCACCACCCGGCTGTCGAGCTGGCGACCATACGCGTTTCGTTCCACCGTGAGGTCCACTACCCCCAGGCTCTCCTGCGCCGGATGCAGCACTTCCTTCGCCAGCAGGATGGCTCCCGCGCACGTTCCGAACATTGGTTTCACCGCCGCGAACCTGCGCAGCGGCTCCATCAGATCCATGTAATGGAGGAGCTTGAGCATGGTGGTGCTCTCGCCCCCCGGAATCACCAGGCCATCCACGTCCGCCAGACCCTCTGCCGTGCGAACCCGCACCACGTCGGCCCCGGCGCGCCGGAGCGCCTTTTCATGCGCTTCAAAGTCTCCCTGCAGCGCCAGAACACCAACTCGCTTCGGCACTCCGCGCTACCAGCCCCGCGTCTGCATCAGTTCGCTCTCCGGCAGCTTCGAAATGTCGAGGCCAGGCATGGCCATTCCCAGGTCTTCGCTCGCTTCCATCAGCTTCTGCGGATCGTTGAAGTAGGTGGTCGCCTTCACAATCGCCTTCGCGCGGGCTTCCGGGTCAGAGCTCTTGAAAATACCAGAGCCGACAAACACCGCCTCCGCGCCCAGTTGCAGCACCAGCGCGGCGTCAGCGGGCGTGGCAATGCCGCCGGCTGAGAAGTTTGGCACCGGCAGCTTGCCATGTTCCGCTACCCACTCCACCAGGTCCAGGGGAGCGCCCATCAACTTAGCTTCGTGTACCAGCTCTTCCTTACCCAGCACCGTCAACTGGCGCATTTCCTTGATAATCGTGCGAATATGTCGAACTGCTTCCACAATATTGCCCGAACCCGCTTCGCCCTTGGTGCGGATCATGCACGCGCCTTCCGCAATCCGCCGCAGCGCTTCGCCCAGATTCCGCGCGCCGCAAACGAACGGCGTCTTGAAATCTTTCTTGTTGATGTGGTGTTCTTCATCAGCCGGCGTCAGCACTTCGCTTTCGTCGATGTAGTCCACGCCCAGTGCTTCCAGGATACGCGCTTCCGTGAAATGCCCGATTCGCGCTTTCGCCATCACCGGAATGGTGACGGCGCCCATAATGTCGCGAATCATATTCACCGGCGACATGCGGGCCACGCCGCCCTCTTTGCGGATATCCGACGGCACGCGTTCCAGTGCCATCACGGCGCAGGCACCGGCGCGCTCCGCAATCAAAGCCTGCTCCACGTTGACCACATCCATGATCACGCCGCCCTTGAGCATCTCCGCCAGGCCAACGTTCAGCCGCCATTGTTCGTTGTTCAGAATCATGTTCCTGTTCTCCTGTTTCTTTTCTTAAATCCGTTTTTCTATACGAAAGCCGGCGTCGGCCTGGACGCCGCTTCAGGGTCTCCACGGGAGCCCTTCGCTTCCTGAATTACCTCGCCCAGGATCTCGATCCCGCGACGAATCTCGCCTGGCTCCAGGCCCGCGAAACTGAGCCGCAGCCCCGAATCGAGCGACCTGGATATAGAAAAAAATCTTCCCGGCAGATAGTCCACACCCGCCTGCTGCGCAAGCCCCCGCAACGCGCTCGCGTCCAGCCCGTCCGGCAGATCAATCCACAGATTCATCCCGCCGCCGGGAAGGGAAAACCGGCAGTCCGCCAGATATTTTGAGGATGCCTGCTGCACCGCGCGGAGTCTTTCTTTTCCGGCGGCAATCATCTTCGCCTGGTGGGATTTCAGACGCCCGGACTCGGCAAACTGCAACAGAAAAGCCTGTGAAAGCTGGTCAGTGTGCAAATCGGCCAGTTGCTTCAGTTCCGTCACCCGCGCAATCACCGGCTTCGGCGCGATAATCCAGCCACACCGCATGCCGGGGAAAGCGATTTTCGAAAAACTGCCCAGCAGAATCACGTTCGGGTCCAGCGATTTCAGCCGCGGCGCCTCGTTACCTGTATAGGCCCCCGCATAGGCCAGTTCGCTGTAAATATCATTTTCAATCACGATGGCGCCCGCTGCCCGCGTCATGCTCAGAACCAGCTTCCGGGCGGCCGCCGGAATTGTCCCGCCGGTCGGGTTCTGGAATGAAGGTGTCAGCATCACCACCTTCGCCCCCGCTTCCAGCGCCTGCCGCAATGAATAAAGATCCACGCCCTCCGCCGTCACCCGCACACCAATAAGTTCCGCGCCGGCTTCGACAAACAGGTTCCGCAAACCGGGGTACACCGGTTCTTCCAGCGCCACTTTCGTACCTGGGCGAACCAACGCGCGCCGCAGCAAATCCACCGCCTGCTGGCATCCGTTGGTGATCAGAATGTCGTCTGTCTCGCGGGCGGCACTGCAGCGCCGCAACAGATAACTGCGCAGTGGCTCATAGCCGCCCGGCGATCCGAGCTGCAGCAGCCCGCGCAGCTTGTCACTTGCCAGCACTTCCGCGCAGCATTCCCGGAATTCTTCCACCGGAAATAGTTTTTCCGAAGGCCGCGATGCCGAGAAATTGATCACCCCGGGCCGCGCCGCGCCTGTCGATGTGGAAAGCGATGACGTCAGCGCCCGGGACCAGTTGAGCGTTTCGGTTTCCCGTTCCGGAACGCCGCAAACGAAACTGCCGCGTCCCACTGAGCCCTTGATCAGGCCATCTGTCTCCAGCAGTTCATACGCCGCAGAAACGGTGGTCCGGTTCAGTCCAAGTTTACCAGCCAATTCCCTTGTCGGCGGTAGCCGGTCTCCGGGCAGTAGCTCGCCGTTTCCGATCAGCGATTGCAGGTAGCTGCCAAGTTGCCTGTAAAGCGGTACTTCGGAATTCAGGTCGAGCTCCGGGCGGATCTCCATCTGCGGCCTAGTGTAGCATGCCAAATTGGACTGCCAGGTGGCCATCCAATTCAGGAGCGCCGGCTAGCCTGCAGGTCGCCCGTTAGAATTGAAAAAGTGATGCGACACAGGAGGATATGGCTGGGAGCGGCAACACTATCGCTGGGAGTGTGGCTATGGCCCGCTGTGAGCGCCGCCCGGAAAACGAACAGGAAGGACGAAATTACGCAGGTCCGCGAACTGCCGAAAGACCCGCCGCCGGTCGCGCTCGCTGAAACCCGTAAGTTGGTATTTCATGTGTCGCCTCTTTCCGGCAAGGGTCTGCTGACCGCCCAAACCCGCGATGCTCTTCGCGCCATTCTTCGCCTCAACGGCGGCCTGCCCGTGGTTCACATCCGGGCCTTCGTGGCCGGTAGTGGAGACGTCCGCCGCATTCCGCAGATCGTCAGCGAGATTATCGGAGAAAAGAAATACCCCCTTCCGTCCGTCAGTATTCTGCGCGCCGGTGGCCTGCCCCTGGAAAACGCACAGGTGGTTCTGGAGGCGGTTTCGGTGGCAAAACGCGACGCCGGTGCAGGGCTCGATATTCTGGCCAGCGAAGTCTTCACCGATGCGGATGCGTCCCTGTCGCCCCGGCCCTTGCTGCAGAAAGCCGTTGATGAGCTTGCAGCGAAAGCCAGGGGCGGCGCCGCCATGGTGACCTGCTTCGTGAGTACCATGCCCAACCCGGCTGAACTGACCGCCGTTATCACCGCTCGTTTCCCCGCGGCAGCTGTGAATCTTGTACAACCTCAGCGGGGCCCGTTCCGGGCGATGGCAGTGTGCGAGTCGATCGGCCGTGGCACCCGGATTACTGCGGACCGCCTTGCTTTCACTGGTTCGCGCGTTGCTTTCGGCGCGGATGAAAAGGACGCGACACTCGCATTTCAGCGTCTCGACCGGGACCTGAACGATGCGGGAGCCAACTCCTCATCCATCGTTTTCACCCGTCTTTATCCGCTCTCCGGTGCCGTCGCGGACCTTGCCCGCAAGCTCCGCCCCTCCGCTTCGCCGCTCCTGACAATCCCGGTTGAAGGCCTGGCGTCCATTGATGCCGGCTTTGCCGTCGACGCCGTTGCAACGGTACTCAAATAGTGCGCGCCCTCCGCGCTCTCATTGTCGGCGGCGGTATCGGCGGGCTGGCAACAGCAATTGCCCTGCGAAAAATAGGTTTTGAATGTCTCGTCTTCGAACAGTCTGACCACGCCCAACGCCGGAGTCTCGGAACAGGCATCTCACTTTGGTCCAACGCCCTTCTTGCTTTGCGCGAACTTGGTCTGGAAGAGCAGGTCCTCCAGTCCGGCTCCGTCATCCAGCGGACTGTGACCATGACCGACCGCGGACGCATCTTCAATCAAATTGATATCGCTGCCATCGGTCGGTCGTCCGGTGCTGTTTCCGTATGCCTGCCACGATCTGAACTCCGTCGTATCCTCGTCGAAACTTTGCCGCCCGACGTCGTCCGAAATGGAGCCCGCTGCGTCTCCTTCGCCGTTCGTGGCGCCATTGTCATCGCACATATGTCGGACGGTTCCACCACCACAGGGGATCTTCTGATCGGGGCGGATGGCCTGTATTCCCCGGTGCGCAGCCAGTTGCTTGGAACGCAGGAGCCACGCTTTGGCGGCTATGTCTCCTGGCGCGGTCTTGCAACCTTTGACATGGCCGGTATTGGCATGGCCGGCAGGGAGACGTTGAAGCAGGGGGACGCGATACTCGCCACTGGTTCCGGCTCCCACGCGGGCCTGTTCCCTTGCGGCAACGGCCATGCTTATTGGTTTGCCACCCGCAACACGCCGCCCCATGCCGATCTGGAGATATCGAACTTCCTCGACCGCTACCCGGCGCCCATTCGCGACGCGATTCAGGCCACTCCACCCGACACCATTCTGCGACATGACGCTGCCGATCGGATTCCGGCTCCCGTTTGGGGAAAGGGCCCGGTCACGCTCCTTGGTGACGCCGCCCACCCTTGTACTCTAAATCTTGGCCAGGGTGCCTGTCAGGCGCTGGAAGATGCTCTGATGCTGGCAAAATGTTTGTCCCGTCCTGCGCCTGTCGCCGACGCGCTTCGCGTCTATGAACTTCGCCGCCAACCGCGCACCGCGATGGTCGTCAACGAATCCTGGAAGATGGGCCAGATCCTCCAGACGGAAGACCCCATTCTCGTCACCTTCCGGGATCTGCTCAATCGTTCACCAGTGGGGCGGCTGCTGGCCCGTCGCCTGCTCAGCCAGCTGTTTGCCGGGCAGCAATGAAACTCCGCCTCTACTACTGCGATCAACACGAAATACCCCTTCCCGAAGGTCATCGCTTTCCACTCCGCAAGTACCGAATGCTGCGGGAACTGCTCGAACTGTCCCCGGGATTTGACTTGCGGCCAGCCCTTCCCGCCACCCCGGAAATCGTCGAACTTGCTCACGATCCGGACTATGTGCGTGCCTTCATCGCGGGCACACTCTCCCCGCAGGCGCAGCGACGCATTGGCTTTCCCTGGTCACAGGGGCTGGTGGACCGAACCTTCGCTTCCACCGGCGGCACTCTGCATGCGGCCCGGCACGCTCTGGACCACGGCATCTCCGGTGGACTCGCGGGCGGTACCCACCACGCTTTCCGGTCTGAAGGGTCCGGCTTCTGCGTCTTCAACGATATTGCCGTCGCCATCCGCGCCCTGCAGCATGAATGCCTTATCCGGCGTGCTGCCATCGTCGATCTGGATGTCCACCAGGGTGACGGAACGGCTTCAATGTTCGCAGCCGATCCGGACATCCTGACCCTCAGCCTGCATGGCGCCAACAACTTCCCTTTTCGAAAACAACGTAGTTCGCTGGATGTGGAACTGGCGGACGGAACCGAAGACACCGGTTATCTCGACCGACTGGAAGACGTGCTCCCCATGGTGTG
>JBBQDH010000149.1:0-14438 GCA_038319515.1 Bryobacterales bacterium | reverse complement strand
CAGAAGTGCGCCTGAAATGGGAAATAACTGTGCGTTTTGCCCGGCGGCACCCCCACGTGCTGTTCGTCTCAACGCGTCAGACCGCGCGGAAACGCGATATTTAGAGGCCATGTATAGCCGGGAACGTTTTTCAGCAGCCTGCTAAAGGCGACCAGCCGGATACCTTCGATAACAGCAGCCACATCGAAGGGCGCGATATGCCGTCCTCCCGGACGAATGACTGAATATTCGTGTTTGGCATTTCAGCCAACCGGTGTCACGCAGACGCCCGGCGGAACAAAGTTAAGACGCCCTATGAACAAAAGCCGCCGGTGATAGAATCCTCGTCAGTTGGTTTGAGTATTTGGAGCGGGAGCATCAGGCATGCATCAGTTGTTGAAGGACCCGGCGCCTGAAATCGCGGATGCGGTTCGTGCGGAGTTGGAAATTATCCTCAGAAGCCAGGCGTTTACCCGGTCTGAACGGCATTCGCGGTTTTTGCGCTTTATATGCGAGGCCACGCTCAACGGTGATGGTCCGAAGCTAAATGAGTATCTGATAGCTCACACAGTCTTTGATCGGGGAGCCGAATACTCCTCCGGAGAAGATTCCGTCGTTCGGCGACAGGCCTATTCGCTTCGTCAGAAACTGAAGGAGTACTACGCGCAGGAAGGGAAGGGTAATGCGGTCCGGATTGAGCTTCCCACGGGTCGCTATGTACCCACTTTTCATGTACGTGAAGCTCCCGGCGCGCAGACTGTAGAGGACGTTCCGGATCAATCGCCGCTTCCTCCGGAGCCAGAAGAGATCACTCTGACTCCACCTGCGGTCGTATCGCAGGGCCACAGTCGCAGACCTCTTTGGAAATGGGCGGCGATGGGCGTTGGCTGCATCCTGCTGGTCGCCGGCGGGTATGCCATTGGTACCCGACAGGCCACCCGCCGCCTGGAACTCGACCCTGCGTTCCACCACATCTGGGGACCCTGGCTCAGCTATTCGGCCGAGGGCGCCATTATTTGCTACAGCAACGCACTGACCGCAGGGATAAGGCAGACCGAACTGCCTTTCCCGACCGATAATCCCACGCGGGGCATCGGAATTAACGAGCCTGAAGCGCAGGAAATTCGCAAGGACTATCCGCAGTTGCCGGCCGGCGGCTATTTCTATCTGAATCCCACCCTTTCGCACGCCAAAATGGGAGAGGCACTGGGGGCAGTTCCGCTAACGGGCATGTTCGTAAAGGCGGGCGTACCCGTTCGCGCCGTGCAGAGCCGTTACATGAACTGGCAGGATTTCCGGCTGCAGAATCTGATTCTCCTGGGCCACAGTGAAGCGAACCGGTGGCTCGATCCGATTCTGAGCAACCTGCCTTTCCGCCTGGCCAAGACAGACCCGGAGAAGCCCCGCCGCATTGTGAATCCGAACTTCAGAACCGGCGAACGAGCGGAGTATTTTCCGGATTATTCGAAGGGGCGCAACCCCGCCGTTGAGGACTATGCGCTCATCTCCATGCCGGGCGGGATCGACGGACGCCACGGACTCGCGCTGATTAACGGCGTGAACACTGAAGGCACCGAGATGGCGCTGGAGTACCTGACAGACGCCGAGAGTCTTCGAAGCCTGGAGAGTGCCTTGCGAAAAGAAGCTCCTGGCCATTCCGGAACCTGGCACTTTCAGGCGATTCTGCGCAGTCCCCTCCAGGGTGGAGTGCCCACCCGGGTGGAGTTGGTGGCGGTGCGGGTGCTGCCCTAAGCGAAAGCTTCTTTTACCACTTCGCCGGTCACAATAGTGGGCCGCTCGGAGCGTCCGTTGTGCAGGTAAGTCACGGATTTGTGGTTCAGCCCGAGAGCATGAAGAATGGTCGCGTGGATATCGGTCACGTGGGCTCTCTTGTCGATACCGCGAAGGCCGATCTCATCGGTCTCGCCCAGAATCTGTCCCTTTTTAATTCCGCCGCCTGCCATCCACATGGTGAAGCCCCAGGGGTTATGATCGCGACCGTCGCCTTTTTCATTGAACGGCGTGCGACCGAATTCTCCACCCCAAACCACGAGGGTTTCGTCGAGCAGGCCGCGTGCCTTTAGATCCGTCAGCAGTCCCGCGATGGGCTTGTCTGAGGACTTGCACATCTTCGAGTGATTACCTTCGATGTTGGTGTGCGCGTCCCAGCCGCTGCCGCTGCCGGAGTAAAGTTCCACGAACCGAACGCCACGCTCCACCAGACGGCGTGCCATCAGGCAGTTGGTGCCGAACTTCGAGGTGGCCTCATCGTCCATGCCGTAAAGGTTGCGCGTGGCTTCGGATTCCGAGGTAAGATCAACAGCTTCAGGACCCGCCGCCTGCATCCGGTAGGCAAGTTCGTAGGCGTTGATGCGGCCTTCCAGCTCACTGTCATCCGTCTTATTGGCGCCAAAATGGTGGTTCAGGTCCTTCAACAGATCAAGTCGTCCACGCTGTTGCTTGTTGCCAATGCTGTCCGGCGGTACCAGATCCAGAATGGGTGCGCCTTCATTGCGAAGCTGCGTGCCCTGATAGGTGGCGGGCAGAAATCCCGCACTCCAGTTCTTGGGGCCGCCAACAACTTCCGCGGCATCGGTCAGAACAACGAATGTTGGAAGATTCTGATTCGCGGAGCCAAGCCCGTAGGTAACCCATGAGCCCAACGCGGGCCGACCGGCCAGGATGGAACAGGTATTCATCTGACAGACGGAACCCACGTGATTCAGCCCGTCCGCCCAGCAGGCACGGAACATGGTCATTTCATCGACATGGTTGGCGATTTCGGGATACCAGTCGGAGACCCACATGCCGCTTTGGCCGTATTGCTTCCATTTGCGCCGGGCGGGCATCAGGGTGTTGTTGCCGGTACCCATCGCGGTCATCACCTTGCCGTACGAAGGGGGCATGGGCTGGCCCGCCAGTTTTTCCAGCGCGGGCTTGGGATCGAAGAGGTCAATCTGGCTGGGACCACCTTCCATGAAAAGGAAGATCACCGACTTTGCGGTCGGCTTAAAATGGGGCTGCTTCGGCTTCAGGGGATCGGCAACGTCGGCAAGCAGTCCCTCGGCGGACAGCATTGAGGTGAGGGCAATGGCGCCCAGGCCGCCGCCGGCATTCATCAGAAAATCGCGTCTGGAATTGGGCCTTCGCTTGTGTGACATATTAGTTCCTGTAAACGAATTCGTTGGAATTGAGCAGCATCTGGCAGAAATCGACAAGAGCCGCACCACGGGTAGCGTCGAAGCCTTCGGGCATGGATGACGGCAAGGCCAGCTTTTGGCCTGCCGATTTACGGTCTGCAATCAGGCCCTGCTGTTTGGTCAGAAAGGTCATGACGGTGTCTTTTTCGGAACCATCCGGCTTTCGGCCGTAAGCAAGGCGGAAGGCATCATCGATCTGGGCTCCCAGGTCTGCGCCGGCTTCTTTCAGAATGCGACCGGCGAATGCCTGCGACCATTCCAGGCTGACCTTGCTGTTGAGCAACGTCATCGCCTGCGGAGCGGTAGTTGTCTGGTTCCGGCGTCCGCACGATTCATGCGTATCCGGCATATCGAACGCTTCCATCATCGGGTAGCGCGCATTGCGCCGAACGAAGATATAGACGCTGCGACGGTTGCGTTCCGCTGGTTCGGAGACTTTCCACCCGCCACGAGGTTTACCGGCACCGAGGGGAAGCTCAGGGAAGACACTCAGCCCGCCAACTTCTTCATTCAGCAGGCCCGAGACAGACAGCGCGGAATCGCGGATCGCTTCGCCTTCGAGGCGCATACGGGGGAAACGCCACAGCAGCTTGTTGCGTTGGTCTTCTTCTGAAGCCTCAGCGTTGAAGTCCGACGACTGCCGATACGCGGTCGAAGTGACAATCAGCTTGTGCATGGCTTTCATGTCCCAGCCGCTGCGAACGAACTCAGAGGCGAGCCAGTCCAGCAGTTCGGGGTTGGTGGGTTTGCCGCCCATAAGGCCGAAATCGCTGGGCGAGGGGGCGATGCCCTCGCCAAAATGGTTGCTCCAGATCCGGTTGACCATCACACGGGCAGGCAGCGGGTTTTCGGGGCTTGCCAGCCAGTTGGCCAACGCCGCTCTTCTGCCCGTGGAGTTCACCCCGGCGGGCGGGATGACCTGGGGATCGTTCGCATTAATAATGGACAGGAAGCCGGGCCCGACCTCTTCCGCGGGGGCTTCATAGTTACCCGCGTTCAGGCGGTGTGTGACCGGGGCAGAGGCGCTGATATCGTGCATGCCGATCCCGATCGGCATCTCGCCCGGATCGATGGAGGCGAACTGTTTCAGATCCGTCAGCAGCGCCTGGTATTGCTTCTTCTCGTCTGCTTTCAGCGCTTTACCGGCAGTATCGTCGTCGATGGTCAGATAGGGACGAGCTTTTTCGAACATCTGCCATTCGAATGGCGTACGCCGGGCAGCCGGTTTAGCGATGATCGCCTGGATTTCATCAGGGTACTTGTCGAGGAATTCTTTCAGGATCTGTTGCTTCTTAGGCGCCAGCAGGGCCTCAATCCGGTCACGAACCGGCTGCGTCTTTTCGTCCCATACCGCTTTCTTCGCCTTATATTCGGCGATCTCTTTGGCGGAGGTCAGCGGAATCTCGTCGTCGGCGGAGGTATTGGCGAAAAATGCCTGAAGGCGGTAGTAATCGGTGTGAAGAATCGGGTCAAATTTGTGTGTGTGGCAACGGGCGCAGCCGTAAGTCATGGCAAGGAAAGTCGAACCCACAGTGTCCGTAATATCGTTCAGGATTTCCTGGCGGCGCTGCACCAGATTGCGGGCGTTGCTTTCGTCGGGGTAGTGGCGGTTGAAGGCGGTTGCGATGCGGGCCTGCGGATCGTTGGGCCAGAGTTCGTCTCCCGCAATCTGCTCTTTCATGAAGCGGTCGTAGGGCTTGTTGTCGTTGAACGACTTAATGACGTAGTCGCGATAGCGCCAGGCGTTGGGGCGCGTTTCATCCGACTTGAAGCCTTCACTTTCGGCGTAGCGGGCGAGGTCAAGCCAATGCCGACCCCAGCGCTCCCCATAGTGAGGAGATGCGAGCAGGCGGTCCACAACTTTCTCAAATGCTTTGGGCGAGTTGTCGGCGGCGAACGCGTCGACCTCGGAGGGCGTGGGAGGAAGTCCGGTCAGATCGAAACTGACGCGCCGAAGCAGGGTCACCCTATCGGCAGCGGGAGAGAATTTCAGCCCGCTCGCTTCCAGCCTGGCTGCCAGGAACGCGTCGATCGGATTCGCCACCCGATCCGCCTGCTTCACCACCGGCGGAGTCGCACGTTTGATCGGCTGGAACGCCCAGTAAGCGCGTTGCGCCGGGGTAAAGGGATCTTTGCCGGTGGTGGCGGCCAGAAGGAGGCCAAACGAGGCGGTTGCCGCTACGCCGAAAACAGTCAGAGTTCGACCCATTGAACAGATATCCTCTCTTATAGATTGCCCGAACCAGGTCAGGCCCCGCAACTTTGGAACGGTCCGAACTGTTCCGGACCGTTCGCCTGAACGCATATTGTTGAAAACAATTAGTAATTGAACTTCAGCCCGAACTCAAACAGCCGGGGCTGATTTCGGGTGGATGTGACCTGCCCACCCGTAGTTAGGTTCACCGTGCCGCTGGGATTCGAGAAGGTGGGCGTATTCGTCAGGTTAAAGACCTGCGCCCGGAAGTCGAAGCTCTTGTGTTCGGCAATTCGGAAGTTCTTAATAAGCGACATGTCGAGCTGGATAAGCCGGTCGCCGCGAAGGATGTTCCGCCCGGCATTTCCGTAGGTGTAAAGGGCGGGCAGAGTGAAGGTGTCCGCCTGACCTGGCAGCAGCGCGCGGCAGGCCGGATTCGACGACGTGTAGTACCAGCAGTTCAGATTCTTCAGAACAACGGGCGGGGCGATGGCGTCGGGCCTCTGCGAGACCCCGGTGTTGGCGCGGTCCACGCTGATGCCGGCCGAATACGGGGTGGCCGCCTGCAAAGTGTTGATGCCCTGCCATTGCCAGCCTCCCGCCAGGAAGTCAACGACCTTAGGCGCGTGAGACAGTAACCTCTTGCCGCGACCGAACGGAAGTTCCCAGATGTAGCTGGTGACAAAGTTCTGCGGGACGTCAAAGTCGCAGGGGCCGTGGTTCAGATTGTCCAGGTAGTACGCGGCAGCGCCGCCTTCCTCCGATCCCGGTCCGTCCAGACATTTCGACCATGCGTAGGAAGCAAGCAGGGACACGCCCGAGGCGAAACGCTTTTCGAACTTCGCCTGAAGGCTCTCATAGG
The DNA here is from genome assembly GCA_038319515.1 of Bryobacterales bacterium. Classification (GTDB taxonomy): domain Bacteria; phylum Acidobacteriota; class Terriglobia; order Bryobacterales; family Bryobacteraceae; genus BOG-234. The sequence goes on along the minus strand of JBBQDH010000149.1, from coordinate 8,203 downwards.
TGGTGGAACCGCCCCAGATTTTGTAGTCGAGCACGCCCCACTGCGGATACTGGCGGCGGGCCTGAATGTTGCCCGCTCCAGGCAGCGGAATGTTGTACTGCGACGAATGCTGAGTGTGAGTGCCTTTATTGGCGACGTAGCCGACTTCGGCGGAAATATTCTTTGCAAACTGGTGCTGAATATTCAGGTTCCAGGTTTGTGTATAGGTGGTGGCGTAATCGGTGCCGCCGGTGGAGATACCGGGCGTTGCATTTGCGTCCACCAGGGGCTGCCCGAGGAAATAGTTGGCAAGGTTGCGACGGGGTACCGGGGTGGAGGCCGTCGGCACGTCATTATTAATGAGCTGCAGCAGAACGAACGGGGGCGTGCGGACCTGACCCAGCAGAATGTTCGAGTCCGGATAGATGTAGAAGATCCCGTAGGCGGAACGAACCACCCATTTGTCGCTGTTGAATGGCCGCCATGCGAAGCCGATGCGGGGCGCGATGTCGTGATTGTTCGGGTGCCGGATCGACCACGGCAGGCCCTTGTCTTCGCTCAGCTCGATCAGCTTCCGGAAAACCGAATAGATGGCGGCGGAACCGGGCTGCGCGGTGAGATCGGGCGAGCCGTTTCTGCTCGGAATGATCACTTTGCCGGTGGCGAAATCGAAAGCGTTGGTCTGGCCACGGACACCCGCCAGCATGGAGTTCAGCTCCCAGCGCATGCCGATATTCAGCGTGAGGCTGCGGGAAATGTGATAGTTATCCTGGCCGTAGAAGCTCCAGAAATTTCCGGTATTACCGAAGATTTGGATCGGCGTGGAGCGCTGCACGCTGAAGGGGTAACCGAGGAGCAAATCGGCGAAAGCGTCGCCGGTATTGCCGGCATTCTGGGGGTCGCCGGAATACCGGCTGTCGAAATTGAAAGTGCCTTGTGAGGCGTTCCCGTTCAGAAAGGCATGCGCCTGATGCGTAAGCTGTGCGCCAAACTTCAGGTCATGGTTGCCGTGATTCCACGCAAGCGAGCTGCGGTATTGGTAGGTCCGGATCCGGTTCGCCTTCGGACGGTTATCGGTGCTGCCCGCCAGAGCGGCATAGCCGGAGAGATTGATGAGGGGAGCGGCCGGCTGCAGGTTCGAGATGCCTTCAAAGCCTGTGATGCCGGCGAGTGAAACGACATCCTTGCCGTTAAAGGCGCTGGCATTGAGGAAGTAAAAGAAGGTTCGGTAGTAGTTTCCGGCAACCTCAAGATTCAGAGTCGGGGAAAAAGTGTGCAGGTAACTCAGCCCCACGTTCTGCGAACGGCTGCGAAGTGGGTAGGAACCGAGCCCGGGGTAGGCGGCAGGATCGCTCTCTGTGTTATTGGCAAAAGAATAGCGACTCACAAGGCTGTCTTTTTCTGTCAGCCGGGGTGAGGCTTTAATGTCAAACTTGTCCGTATCGAGCGCCAGCGCCGGGGAATAGGCGTAACGGTTGGCGCCGGTGTTGGGGACCGGAAAGAGCGGCTTGAAGTAGAGGGCCTGCTTCGATTGCAGCGTGGCGGGAATGACATTCCCGGGGAAGGCGTCGCGGATAAACTGTCCCGCCACGGCGGGGTTGGCGCGCGTGGTGAGCGGGTTGTAGATGGTGCGACCGCCCGCAAAATTCCCGTCGACCTGCGCCGCAGTGGGAACCACGGAATTGATGGTGGTGCCCTGCCGGGTGCGGCCACCTTCGTAATCGGCAAAGAAGAAAATCTTGTCCTTTTTTATCGGGCCGCCGAGAGTGGTGCCGAACTGGTTCCGCTTTAGCGGCGGCACCGTGGGAGAGAAAAAGTTGCGCGCCTGCACCTTTTGATTTCGGATGTATTCGTAAGCGGACCCGTGGAAAATGTTGGTACCGCTTTTTAGCGCTGCATTGATTACGGAAGGCAGGGCATATTCAGCGCTCATACCTCCCGCCAGCACCTTGAATTCTTCGAGCGCGTCTGTAGAGGGAGTAATGGAGGTGGCGCCGAGCTCATATTCGGTAATGTCGAAGCCATCGAGGAACCATCCGCCGGCAAGCCTGCTGCTTCCGCTGATACGAAGTCCCACGCGAGTGGCGCGAATACCCTGTCCGCCGGAACTGATATCGGAACCTCCCGGCGTGAACACAACGCCTGGAGTGAGCTGCGCCAGTTGCCAGAAGGCGCGCCCGTTCAGGGGCATGCTGACGATGGCTTTATTCTCAATCACCTGGCCAACCGATGAGGTATCGGTGACGAGTAAGGGTGCGGAGGCGTCGACCGTGATGGTTTCGCTGGTGGATCCGACAGACATCACAACGTCGATACGCGCATCCTGGTCCACCTGAAGGGTGATGCCGCGCAGGGACTTCGATGCAAAGCCGGGCGCTTCCACCAGTAACGTGTATTCGCCAATCGGCAGCGGGGATACAGAATAATCGCCTTCAGCCGTGGTCTGCAAGCTCCAGACCTGAGAAGTCGCGATATTGGTGATGGCGATGTGCCCCGAGGCAATCTTTGCTCCGCTGGGGTCGGACACGGTTCCGAGCAAACGTGCGGTTGATTGCTGGGCTGATGAGACCGCCGCACAACAAAGGGCGACACACAACAGAGTGAACGTTCGCATGATTTTCTCCTGAGCCACCGGGCCGTGAAGTGGATGTTATCACCGGCGGAGAGAATATGCAGAGAAAGCCGGCGTTAACGGGGGACGAACAGGTTCGGAACCGTCCGTGAACACCGGATGAATCCGCACTCCATAAACAATTGCCCTGCGAGCGGCATATGATACCGGGTAATCTTACACACAGATGACCCCTGTTAGAGCTGCTCTTCGAATATGCCCGATTCTGCTGTTGGCCCTCGGGCAGAGCGGTTTTGCTCAGACCGGCGACGGAGCGCTTCGCCCGCCGGCCGTCCCCCTGATCGCGCACGATCCGTATTTCAGCGTCTGGTCAATGGCGGACCGGCTCACTGATGAAAACACGAAACACTGGACCGGGACGGAGCAGCCATTGGGTTCGCTTGTGCGGATCGACGGCAAGACGTTTCGGCTGATGGGGCGCGACCCCCGCGATGTCCCGGCCATGCCGCAGCAGAGTGTGGAGGTGCTGCCCCTTCGAACGATTTACAACTTTGAAGGTTCCGGCATACACGTCCGCCTAACCTTTCTGACGCCCGCTCTGCCACAGGACCTGGAGGTGTTCTCCCGACCCTTGAGTTATGTTGTTTGGGCAGTCAATGCGACCGATCGCGGGCAACACGATGTTGCGGTCTATCTGGACGCATCCGCTGCTATGGCGGTGAATACCGCGGATCAGCCGGTCTCGTGGGCGCGGTTCCGTCTGGCGGACAGAATGAGCGCTGTGCGCATTGGAAGCCAGCAGCAGCCCGTGCTTGAGAAGGACGGCGACAATCTTCGAATCGATTGGGGTTATTTGTATTTGGCCGCCCCGCCGGATGCACAACCGGGCGAGCGGATGGGAAGTCTGGCGGCTGCCCGCACAGAGTTCGGATCGACGGGCAAACTCACCGAACACGATGAAACCGAGACGAACGCGGCACCGACAGGTCGGGGCCCGCAGGGACTTGCGGTCGCGATGTCGGTCGGTCTGGTCGGCTCCGCCACCGTTTCCCGGCACGCGTTGCTCGCCTATGACGACGTTTGGTCGCTGACCTTCCTCGAACGGCGGGTACGGCCGTATTGGCGGCGGGACGGGGCCACCGCCGCAGATCTGCTGACGGCCGGGGAACGGGATTTCACGTCCCTCGCCCGGCGCGCCGAAACCTTTGATCGCGATCTGATGGCGGACCTGCGCAAGGCCGGAGGCGAACACTTCGCACGCATGTCGGCGCTCGCATATCGCCAGTCAATTGCGGCGCACAAGCTCGCCGTGGATGCGGATGGGTCGCTGCTGTTCTTCTCGAAGGAGAATTTTTCGAACGGGTGCATCGATACGGTGGATGTGTTTTACCCCAGCTCTCCGCTGTTTGCCCTCATGAATCCGAAGCTGCTGGAGGGGTCGGTGGTGCCGATTTTGCAGTATGCCTCCATGCCGCGCTGGAATTTTCCTTTTGCGCCGCACGATCTGGGGCGGTACCCGCATGCGAACGGCCAGGTCTATGGCGGGCGCGAGAAGACTGAAGAGAATCAGATGCCGGTGGAAGAATCGAGCAACATGTTGATTCTGGTGGCGGCAATCGAAAAGGCGGAGAACAGTACTGTGATCGCGGAACGCTACTGGCCGCTGCTCACGAAATGGGCGGCCTATCTGAAGGACAAGGGCCTCGACCCGGAGAACCAGCTCTCCACGGATGACTTCGCCGGGCATCTGGCACATAACGCCAATCTCTCGATCAAGGCAATTGTGGCTCTGGGGGCGTACGCTCAGATGGCGAAACGTCTCGGCCGAACAACCGAAGCCAATTTATACGGGAACACCGCTTCTGATTTTGCGAAGCGCTGGGTCACGATGGCGGCTGACGGCGACCACTATGTGCTGGCGTTCGACAAGCCCGGCACCTGGAGCCAGAAGTACAACCTGATCTGGGACAAGGTCCTGGGCCTGAATCTGTTCCCCGCGGAGGTGGCGCGGAAGGAAATGGCGTTTTACAAGAAGCAGCAGAACCAGTACGGGCTGCCTCTCGATAACCGGTCGCAGTACACCAAGCTCGACTGGATCTACTGGACTGCGGCGCTGGCGGAAACGCAAAGCGATTTCGATGCGCTGATCGACCCCACCTTTAAATTTGCGAACGATTCGCCCTCGCGCGTGCCTCTGACCGACTGGTACTGGACTCAGGATGCGAAGCAGCGTGGCTTTCAGGCGCGTTCCGTGGTGGGAGGTTTATTCATGAAGATGCTGACCGATGAAGCGCTGTGGAAGAAGTGGGCCAGCGCGAAGTATTAGAGGTTCAGATTTACTGGCCTGTCTCCCTTTTCTATGCGAGGATGTCATTGATCGGACCGAGCCCCTCTTCCACCAGATGGAAAGGGCGACCGTTCAGAACGAAGTCCATCTTTTTATAGTTGAGGCCCATTTGCTGCAGGATTGTCGATTGCAGGTCGCTGATGTAATGGGGCTTCTCCACTGCGCGATAGCCCACTTCATCGGTGGCGCCTTCCACAATCCCACCTTTCACGCCGCCCCCTGCGAGCAAGGTCGAGTAACCCATGGCGTTGTGATCCCGACCGGTGGTGTTTTGTGACCAGGGGGTGCGGCCAAACTCGCTGGTAAAGACCACCAGGGTACTGTCGAGCATGCCTCGCTGCTTCAAATCACGGATCAGGCCGGAGATCGGTTTGTCGACGGCGCGGCAGAGTGGTCCATGGGTCTTCATGTCGTCATGCGCGTCCCACGCGCCATTACCGCCACCGGCATGGCAGATCTGAATGAAGCGGACGCCATTCTCGGCAAGGCGGCGGGCCAGTAAGAGTTGCTTGCCAAAGTCGTCGGTCTCCTTTACGCCGATCCCATACAGGTCTTTGACGTGTTCGGGCTCGGTGGAGAAGTCGACAATCGCCGGCGCCTTCAGCATCATGCTGGCCGCAAGTTCAAAGGAACGCGCGCGCGCCGAAACTTCGCTTTCGATGGCGTAATCGGCGCGGAACTGCCTGTCCATTTCGAAGAGCGCCTGCATTTCGCGATCGCGCTGCCTGCCGGTGGAATTCTTTGGGGGCAACAAATTCGGAATCGGCACATCGCCTGGCTGGAATGGCGTGGCGGAGTAGCTGGCACCGAGATAACCACCCGACAACTGCACCGGAGAAGAAGGACGCCCGATGTTCACGAACGTGGGCAGCTCTTTGTTGGCCGTGCCCAGCGCATAGGACACCCAGCTGCCCAGACACGGGTGTTCGAACTGCCTCAGCGGCTTGCCCGTGGCGCCTTCGAGGACTGCCGGGAAGTGGTTGGTCTGGTGGCAGTACATGGAACGAACAACCGCGATGTCGTCGATGGTCTCGCCGACGTTCGGGAACCAGTCTGACACCGGAATGCCCGACTTTCCATACTGCTTATAGGTCCGGAGGATTGGAATCACAGGCCGCTTCATCGGGGCGTTATTGTCGCCAAAGCCGATCGCGTCCATGATCTTACCGGCGTGCTTGTTGTCCTTCGGATCGAAGGTATCGATGTGGCTGACGCCACCGCACATGAACAGGAAGATCACCGACTTTGCTTTCGGCGTACCAGGCAGGCGCGCGTCCTGCATCAGCCTGCCTTCATCCGCCCAAAGAGAACTAAGGGCCGAGCCGGCAAATCCCGCGGCGGCCTGAAAGAAGAAACGGCGGCGGTCAACCCTGCCGCACGGATAGATGCTGCTTAGGTCTTTCATATTTACCTGACGTATAAGAACTCATCCAGATTGAACAGGAGCCAAGCAAGCTCTTTCATGCGGGTCGGGTCGCTCTCTATGTATGTCATGGCGTAATCAAGCTCTGAGCCGGTAGGCTTGCGCCCCAGGGTTCGCTGATAGGAGGAGACCACAGCGCCGTGAACGTCCCCGGTCGCATCTTTCAGTGCCAGTTGGGCCAGCTTTTCGGATTCCGCTTCCACCAGATCGCCGTTCATGGTGAAGAGCGCCTGAGGCGCGGTTACTGTTTGCGTGCGAACCGGGCAAGGCGTTCTGCCGTCGTCCACATCGAACGATGTGAGGAAGTTATTCATCACATCGGTGCTCGGGATATAGCCACGAATCATATAAACTCCGCGGCGGTTCATGCGCGAGTCCGTGACGTCGTCTTTCGGTAGAAATATCTTCTGCTTTTGGTCCGGTGAGGAGAGTTGAAAGGACTTACCGCCGACTGCCAGATCCAGATCATCCGCGGCGAAGTGGATGGAGTCCCAGACGGGCTCGGCAGCCATGCGCTGCAGCCGGAAATGCCAAAGGTAACTGTTGCGCGCATCCGCCTGGGCGTTCTTCGAAACCTGTGCCGGCTCGGTCCTGGAAGACAGCTGGTAAGTGTCTGACGTGACAAGTAAGCGATGCAGCCATTTCATGCTGTAGTTGTGAGCTGTGAATTCGCTGGCCAGGTAGTCGAGAAGCTTCGGGTTCGACGGTCTGCCGCCCAAAAGGCCGAAATCGCTGGTGACTCGTTGCAGGCCTTCTCCAAAATGCCAGCCCCATACTCGGTTCACGGCAACGCGGGCAAACAGCGGGTTGGCAGGCGCTGTCAGCCATTCCACAAAGGCCTCGCGACGACCGTCACGGAAATCGATATTGGCAGGCTGGAAGGGGAAGCCCGGATCGACAGGCTTATCCATCTCCGGCTTTTTGGGGTCGCCGGTCGTAAGGATATAGCTCTTCTCTTTTAAGAGGCCCTTATCCTCCTCGACAGTCCAGTAAGAATCGAGATTCGGAACCCGCGCAATCGCGCGCTGCTCTTTCAGAAGCGCGTCATACTTCTCGACTTCTTCCTTCGGCATTGCCCCTTTGATCTTACTGGGATCGATTCTGAGAACAGGATAATAATCGTCGAAGATCTTCTGTTCTTCGGGCGTGCGATCCCGCTCTGCCTTTCGGACGATGGTCTGGATCTCGGGCGTCAATTGCGCAACGCGCTCGTTGAAGAGCCGCGTTTGATAAGGCCCTGTAAGAGCTTCAATCGCCGAGTTAACGGGCGCGCTCTTCCGCTTGAACTCATCCAGCTTCTGGCCGTGGGCGAAGATGTCGGTCGGCGTGGCGATCATCACGTTCTTCAGAACCAGAGGGTCGAAGAGCGCTTTCATCGCGTAGAAGTCACGCTGGGTAATGGGATCGAACTTGTGGTCGTGACATTTCGCGCAGCCCACGGTCATGCCCATGAATGCTGTGGAAACCGTCTCAACGGCGCTGAATGCGACGTCATGATCCTTATCGTTACGGGTCACCGCAGATCGCGCGATGAAGCCCAGGGCGAAGGAATCTTCCACACTGCCTTCCACGCGCGAGCGGCGACCGTTCGCGGCCGTTGCGTTCTCCGGCCGGTAACGGTTGCCCAGAATCTGCGCCCGTACAAACTCGTCGTAAGGCATGTCGTGGTTCAGAGCCTTGATGACCCAGTCGCGCCAGAGATAGATTCCGTTCGCTGCGGGCATCACGGAGCCGTCGAGCCCGTCCAGATCGGCATAGCGGAGAACATCGAGCCAGTAGCGGCTCCAGCGCACACCGTGCTGTGGGCTATCGAGAAGGCGATCCACCAGCTTTTCATAGGCGTCCGGCGACTGGTCAGCCAGAAAAGCTTCCTGTTCGGCGG
>JBBQDH010000148.1:0-14523 GCA_038319515.1 Bryobacterales bacterium | reverse complement strand
ACGCCCCCCACCCCATTCGCGAGGACCTGCGTTCTGAAAAGGACGCGGGAGTAGCCGATGCTGGTCGAATTCGAACTGATCCAAAAGGCGCAACTGGGGGAGGCTGCAGCCTTCAACCAGGTGGTGACTGCTTACCGCCGCAGAATCCTCGGTACAATTTCGCGACTGATTGGCCGTCCTGAAGACGTGGAGGATGTCGGCCAGGAAGTGTTCATGCGGCTTTATTTTTCCCTTGGGCAACTCCGCACCCCGGAGGTGTTTGAGCCGTGGCTCTACCGGCTGACAGTGAATGCCTGCTATGACTACCTGCGGAAGAGTAAACGGCGTCCGGAGTCCCGGATGTCAGATCTGTCTGACCAGCAGGTGATGATGGCGGATGCTGCGGCGGGGTCGAAAGCACAACTGGATGAGTCGGAGAAGAGCCGTGTGAGGGACACTGTGAACGGCATGCTGGCTGCCGTCTCTGAGGAAGACCGGGTGCTGCTGACGATGAAAGAAGTGGAAGGCCTCTCGCTGAAGGAACTGGAAGGCATTTACGGCGTGAACGAAAATGCTCTGAAGGTCCGGCTGTTCCGTGCGCGGCAGCGAGTATTAAAAAAGCTGAAGGCTGTAACCGAGGTGCCCCTGCGTACCGCCAAATCTGATGGAAGCGTATGATGATGAGGAGACTCATGTTTGACCGAGCTACCGAGAAAGCAGAATCCACCAACAGTCGTGAATCCGCGCAGCTGGATCGGCTCTTTGTGGCCTATCGGAATTCCTGCCCGGAACCGGAGGCAGGCGCGAACTTCATGCCCGGACTGTGTGCTAAAATTGAAGCCCGCGAAAATACCACGAACCTTTTCAGCCGGATGGCAAAAGCTTTAGTGACGGCGGCACTGGCAGCTACGGTGATTTTAGGGATGATGCTCTCCACTACCAGCCAGACCAACTCCAGCTTCAACGGAACATATCTTGATGCCCTGATGTTCGACCACGCCTCCGGCCTTGAAGCGCTTAACCTTGATCGCATCTCCGAAATGGAGCAGCAATAGAATCCAAATGCCACGTTCCCGCTACAGCGCTGCATTTTACCTGGTTCTGGTGTTCGCGAGCGGAATCATGGTCGGCATTGTGTCCCACCGTTTGTATGTCACCAGTTCGGTGAATGCAAATGCTGTTACATCGGTCCCGCCGACGATGGAGGATATGCGGAAGAAGTATCTTGCCGAAATGCGCGCCAAAGTGGGGATCAACGACACGCAGCAGGCGGCAGTGAACCAGATCCTGGACACGACCAAGCATAAGTTCGACGAACTGCACCGTCAGGAAAAGCCCTTGCGGGACAAGATTCAGCAGGAACAGGTGGAAGCCATTCGTGCCTTGTTGACCGAACCGCAGCGCGGTTCCTATGAGCAGTGGCGCGAGGGACGCGCCCGCCTGCAGCGCGAGGAACAGCAGCGGCGCAAACTACAGAAGAAATAAGTTTTTCTGAGGACAGACGCAGAAAGGGCCGGTTCAGGAGTTTCCCGAACCGGCCCTTTCTGTTGTTTCTTATGAGTTTACTTGCCGGGAGAGTGTTACTTAGCCGCCAGGCGGTCGGCCTTCGCCGCGCGCTGCTGAGCGTACTTCCTCTCAAATCTATCGACGCGACCAGCGGTGTCAATCAGCTTCTGCTTGCCCGTGAAGAACGGGTGGCAGCTTGAGCAAATTTCGACGCGGATGTCGCCTTTGTGGGTGGAGCGTGTTTTAAACGTGTGTCCGCAAGCGCACACGACGTTCAGTTCGTTATAGGCAGGGTGAATTCCGGCTTTCATTCTATCCTCTGTGAAATCTTATGTTACCACATGAAGACAGGATGCTCTCATGATTCAAACGGCAGGCGAGTTTTTATGGTGACTGAAGTAAATTTCAGTTTCGATGAGAATTTGTAGCGCGAGTTGCAATTCCCCTGCATCCGAATGAGTATGAAAACTATAGTTCTCACCTCTGTTCTGATCGCCTGTTCTGCCTTCGCCGCTTCGGCTGCCGACATTGTCGACACCGCCGTCGCCGCCGGCAACTTCAACACACTCGTAACCGCCATCAAGGCCGCTGGTCTGGTCGATACTCTGAAGAGCGCCGGTCCGTTCACTGTTTTCGCTCCAACTGATGAAGCTTTCGCCAAGCTGCCCGCCGGCACGGTCGAAGCCCTGTTGAAGGATCCGGCCAAGCTGAAGAAGATCCTGACCTACCACGTGGTGTCAGGCAAGGTGATGGCCAAGGATGTTGTCAAGATGAAGTCTGCGAAGACCGTGGAAGGATCTTCGGCCAGGATTTCAGCCAAGGGCGGTACGGTGATGATCGATAACGCGAAGGTTGTGAAGACTGACATTATTTGCGACAACGGTGTGATCCATGTGATCGACACTGTCATCATGCCGAAAAACTAGTTTTGTTGGCGAGGGCAGGCCGGATTCCGGTCTGTCCCGTTGTCTAGAGTCGATCAGGCCGAAAGAGCTCGTGAAACAGAAACGCCGTGACGCTCCGGTCGAACGGGGATTTTCTGTCCAAACCCTCAGTAACCTTTCTTCTTGTCCACGACGTTTACGAGGGGCAAACCCTCGGCGAAGCGCCGGATGTTGTCTTTGATCGTTCCCAGCATTCTCCCGTTATCCAAGTCCGATCTGCCGGCGATGTGCGGGGTGACCACAACATTCTTAAATGACCAAAGCGGGTGGCTTTTCGGCAGCGGTTCCGGATCGGTTACGTCGACGCCGGCACCATCCAGCTTCTGGCTGTCGAGCGCCTTCACCAGCCCGTTCATGTCGTAAACACCGCCCCTGCTGACGGCTACAAAGTAAGAGTGCTGCTTCATGGCCTCAAACTGTTTTGCCCCGAACATCTTGTGGCTCTTGTCCGTGTCGGGAGCCGAAATGAAGACCACGTCTGCCAGCGGAACCACTTCATCCAGCTGATCCGGCTTGACTACGCGGTCAATGTAAGAAACGATTGGCTTGTCTTCGGGATCTACACCGATGACGTGCATGCCAAATGCCCAGCAGCGCAGAGCGATGTTCGTTCCGATGCCGCCCATGCCGATGATGAGGGCCGTTTTGCCCCGTAATTCGATCCCTTTGAACGGCGTACGGGGCCATTCACCGTTAGCGGTGGCGACCGAGTACTCGTTCAGACGGCGGGTCGTGTAAAGCAGCAGAGCCATGGCGTGGTCGGCGATCTCGATCCCTTGTACAACCTTGTTGTTGGTCATGACCACGGCGCTGTTTTTGAACGGCTCGGCACCCGGCACCTGCAGGATGTTCTCGACGCCGGCGGACATGACGCCTACCCACTTCAACTGCTTCGATGCGGCGTACATCGCCGGTGTGATGACGCCGATAAATCCATCCGCATCCGTGATTTCCGTCAATACATCCGCGCCGTTGGCGGGTACGATTTTGACTTTCGAAGACACGGACTGAAAGTCCTGCACCTGGCCGGGTGCAGGGTTCAGGAGGACGATCTTTTTGGTCTGGGCGATCAGCAGGCAACTGCTGCAAAGAAGAGCGGCGAGGAGGAGTCTCATCGGCTGAATTCTATCGCACTCACCTGCGCGTCTCATTCTGCCTGTGGCAGCGACGCGATGTGCTGCCGGTATATATTCGCTGTATCCCGATTATGAAATCTCTGAACCTCTCCCTGTTGGCGCTTCTGGCCGCCGGTTTGCTCCCGGGCGCTGTTGAGCAGGAACTGAAAGACGCTTCCGGCAGGATCATCGTACGCTACGTTGTGGAGCCGCCTTTGCATGCGGCACCCTCCGGGACCACCGATCCTGCCCGTCAACTGGGACTGATTCTCTGTTCCGCTGAGCATGACCGCCCCACGGGTGATGAAATCCTGCCGGTACGGGAAGCGTTGATTCGGCTGGGGATTCGTGACGGTTACGTGTTGCTCGCCGGGCATTCACAGAACCAGAAGTTTGGGGCGATGGATGACGAGCCGCTGGGCAAATTGATGGAATGGGCGAAGAAGACATACCCGATCAACCCACGACGGGTCTACATGTACGGCAAGGGCGAGGGCGGGAAGATTTCCGGCGAATTCACGATGCTGCATCCGGATCTGGTGACTGCCGCAATTTCCTACAGCTGGGGCTGGTGGCGCATGCCTGCGGAAGATCATCATGCCATTGATCCGGTTGGAAGCGGGCCGGAGTTCTACATGGTGCTGGGTCTGCGCGATCTTTCCTACCACCTGACGACTGTGCGGGACAGCTATCTGCGGGTGAGCACGAAGGGGTTCCACATCGTTTACCGGGAGTTTGAGGATCTGGGTGCAAGAACTTACCATCAGCCCAGTAACGACGAGGCGATGGCGTGGGCAACGCGGCTTCGGAACAAAAATATTCCGCCTTCACCGGACGAGAGGAAGATGTTGAAAGCACCGCAGACGATTGCGAACGGGCATTTCCCCGGCCTTGCTCTGGTGGGTGGGATTCCGGCAGGAGATGTGTTGCAGAAGTTGCTCGACTCGAAAGACGCGAGGGTTCGGGTGGCGGCGGCGGAAACCCTGCGATACGGAGCTTTTGGCGAGGCTGCAGTTGCGGCGGTTGCGGCAAGGGCGAATGATCCGGATCCGGAGGTGCGTCGCGCCGTCATTCGTGCGTTGGCGGTACAGGCGAACTGGAGGTCGGATACCGCGCAGAAAGCCCTGATCGAACTGGCGACGGATCCGGCGAAAACGGCGGATCAGGAGGACCGCGCCGGAGCGGTGGATGGCCTCATCTCAGCGTCCCGCCCGCAGATCAGGGGGGCTATTCAGGATCCGGCTATGTTCCGCGCGCTGGTCTCTCTTCTTGATGACAAGGACGAAGAACTGCGGACCATGGCTTCGAATTTTCTGGCGCCTGTGCGCGACCGGGATTTCCGGGGCGACCTGGGCCGGGTTGAGCAAAAGACTCCGGCGGGTGGCTGGCAGCGCTGGCTCGATTCGATTACGGCAAAAGCGGCCGGATATGGCAAGGATTATGAGGTGTGTGCGGGAAGACCAATCGGTGGCGCGGAACCGGTCGATGGCTTTTGTAAGGGTCAAAGTCTGCTGAAAACAGACCCCGCCGCTGCTTTTCAGGCGACGCTTGCGGCGGCGGAACAGGGATTCGTTCCGGCCGAGGCGGCGGTTGGAATCATGTTGGCGAACGGGAAAGGCACCCCGCAGAACTATCCGGAGGCCGCGAAATGGTGGAACAAGGCTGCAGAGGCTGGACACCTGCTGGCTGCCGGAAATCTATCGCTGCTCTATCGCGGCGGCTCCGGTGTTCCGGGCGACGCGAAACTTTCCGCGAAATGGGCCCAATTCGTGGAAGATCACAGCAGGTAGGAACAAAAAAACCGGGACGGTGGAGGGTCCGTCCCGGGAGAGTTTGACTCAGCCTCTTCCAGGTTAGGTGCCTCCACTCTGGAATCTGGTCCGGTCAATCCGTTTGTGTGCCGTTTCTACGGCTCTGAGTGTATCTGCGTTAAGACCTGGCAAAACGGCTCACGAGAACAAAAACTTTTTTATGTCCGTGTGCCTGCCGACTTTGCACTTTCTCCAATGACCCCTGCCTGGCGGTGTGCAGGAGAGAAATTATGAGTAAAAATATTTTTGGGGCGGCGGCGCAGCATGGGAAATCCGGCAGGGCATGGGCCAGGGAAACCCGGGTACGTTGGTGGGCAGCGGATCCGCCTCGCTGACGCTGCTCCCAATATCCTAACCACCGAATGGCCACGCCACGTGGTCTTAACTATCAGGCGAGTGTTGCACTGCACTGTCTCCTCTGACGCTGAACGCAGGCACCTCCCGGATGCTGCCGGCGCTCGGCGTCGCGGTGATTACCGGCTTCCGGAGAAGTGACAGAATGAAGGGATGATCGAGACTGGACTGAGCGGGAAAGTGGTGGTGGTGACCGGGGGCGCGGCAGGGATTGGCCGCGCCACGGCAGCCCGTTTTGCAGCCGAAGGTTGCCTTGTTTCCGTATGGGATCGCAACGAGCCTGCCGCAGATTTCGAGGGCGATTTTCAGAGGGTGGATGTCTCGAATACCGAGAGCGTGGCCGCTGCTGTTCGGGCTGTTGTTGCGCGCTGGAGCTCCGTGTATGTTCTGATCAACAACGCGGGAATCCTGCGTGATGCACAACTGGTGAAAGTGCGCGATGGCGCGACCGTGTCGACCATGACGGACGAGGCCTTTGACGCTGTTACCCAGGTGAATCTGCGCGGCGTGTTTGTGTGTACCCGCGCCGTTGCGCCCGTCATGATCTCGGGCGGCGGCGGGGTGATTCTGAGTGCATCGAGCGTGGTGGGTGTTTACGGCAATTTCGGTCAAACGAACTACGTGGCTTCAAAGGCCGGGGTTATCGGGATGACGAAGACCTGGGCGCGGGAACTGGGCAAATACGGAATTCGCGTGAATGCGGTAACCCCGGGGTTCATTGCGACGGAAATGGTGGAGGCGATGCCTGAAAAAGTGCTGCAGAGCATGCGGGACCATACCCCGCTGGGGCGTATGGGAACGCCGGAAGATATTGCGAATGTCTATGTCTGGCTGGCATCGGATTCGGCGTCGTTTGTTCACGGAGCGGTAATTCCGGTGGATGGCGGGATAGTCGTGGGAACATAAAAGGAACGAACTGCGTTACTGCATTTTGGTCCTTTTTTTTGAACCAGGAGAACCCATGAGAACCCTCAGTCTGACTCTTCTTGCTCTCGGCACAACAATCGCCAATCCAGCGTTTGGCCAGCAGCCCACGTATTACAAAGACGTTTTACCCGTGCTGCAGCAACGCTGCCAGGAGTGTCATCGCGCCGGCGAAGTGGCTCCCATGCCGCTCGAAACCTACGCGCAGGCCCGGCCCTGGGCGAAGGCCATGAAGGAAGCGGTACTGAGCCGTAAGATGCCACCATGGCCTGCGGATTCTCATTTTGGGAAGTTCTCGAACGACCGTTCACTGAGCGACACCGAAATCAAGATTTTGTCTGCGTGGGCTGACTCAGGTGCCAAAGCGGGAGATCCCAAGGATGCCCCGAAGCCACTGACTTTCGCGGTGGGCTGGACCATCGGCAAGCCGGATCAGATTTTTGACACTGGTGTCGATTTTGAGGTCCCGGCAAAGGGTACGGTCGCTTACACGTATTTCGTGGTGCCCACCGGATTTACTGAAAACAAATGGGTGAAGGACATTGAAGTTCGGCCGGGCAATCGCGCGGTGGTGCATCACATTGTTCTGTACGCCCGCCCGAAAGGTTCGAAATTCGTCGCCATGGCGAAACCTGGCATTGCGGCTTCAGAACCAGTGGACCCGAATGCCGACAGCCGTCCGCATCCGCCGCAGGGCGACCGCGGTCAGTTATATGGTGTGAACGGCGGGGCCTATGAAATGGTGGGGGTCTATGTTCCTGGCGGCAGCGCTTACAAGACTCTGGAAGGACAGGCACGGCTGATTCCGGCCGGCGCCGATCTGATTTTCCAGATCCATTACACGGTCAATGGAACTGCCGGAATGGATCGCAGCAAGGTTGGCGTGGTGTTTGCGAAGGAAGCGCCGAAGGAGCGTGTGATCAATGCGTTCATCCTCAATGAGACTCTTCGGATCCCGCCGGAGGACCCCGGCCACAAGGTGGACGCGAAGGTCACGCTGCAGACGGAAGCCAGACTTCAGTCACTATTCCCGCACATGCACGTACGCGGGAAGGCTTTTGAATACACGGTGACTTACCCGACGGGTGAGACCACCACACTGCTGAAGGTGCCGAATTACGATTTCAACTGGCAGCTCACGTATTTTCTGGATAAGCCGCTGGTGCTGCCGAAAGGCACTGTGCTGAAGGCTACTGCCATTTACGATAATTCCGCCAACAACCCATTCAATCCTGACCCGAAGAAGGAAGTGTTTTGGGGCGAGCAGACGTGGGAAGAAATGCTGGCCGGTTTTGTGGATCTTGCAATTCCGGTCGGTGTGAATCCGGTGGATTTGGTGCGTCCGGCGAAACCGGCAGCTCCGGCTGCGGGCGGCCAGTAGAGTCAGGTGTTTCGGGGCCGGCGGCAAGACCGCCGGCGCTACGCTGCTGCGTAACCGAAGTCAGAGAGGCGTTCGAGGACGGCCAGATAGTCGTCCAGAGTATCGATATCGATGGCGGCTTCCGCGCAATCGATGAGCAGTGCGTCTTCCGGGTGCCCCAGAATCACGCCCTTGCAGCCTGCCGCCGGCTTCAATGCCATCAGTAGTCCGAATGCTTCCGCAGCAAAGAAAACTGGTACGCCGACGGTGCCTGCGTAGCTTGCCGCAACAATATTTCGTCCCGTTTCGATGTGCCTTGTGAGCAGGCTTCGAAGGAAGGTAGCGGTGACAAAAGGCTGATCGGCCAATGACAGGATTGCCCCGCAAACGCCTCGTCCCTCCAGTGCCCGAAGTCCACACTGGATGGAAGTCCCCATCCCTTCTGCCCACTGGTCGTTGCTCACGATCTCCACCGGAAGGCCCTGCAGCGCCTCAGCGATCTCATGGCGGACCGCACCCAACACCACGACTACAGGACCGCAACCTGCCCGGAGCGCGGTTTCCGCCGCGTGCCGAACCATTGGAGTCCCGTGGAAATCAAGCAATTGCTTGGGCATGCCAAGCCGGGATGAGGATCCCGCCGCCAACAGTATCAGAGCCGTATCAGACATTGCTTCCCACCTGGGTTTCACAGTATTCGGGCCTGCCTGTCGCGGGCAAAAGTGCCTGCGCCATGGCGCCAACTTCGACCGCGGGGGCATGAATCGGCCCCTCACGATCCCGTAACAGGCCGCCCTGCCTTTTGCTGAGAGCCGCCTGTATTTCTGCAGCGATGGAAAGCGCGATGGACGCCGGATCGCCGCAGCCAATGTCCAGACCTGCCGGGGCATGCGTTCCCTCAGGCTGTTCGATACCGAGTTGCGCAAACATCCGTTCTGCCCGGTTCTTTGGTCCCACCATCCCCAGGTAGAAGGGATGGGCGGCCGCTACCCGGGCCAGCAGCCGCTTGTCGAGTGGAAAGTTGTGCGTCATCATCACCACGGCCGTCGATTCGTTGATCTCGATCCCCCGGAGCAGATCCGGCCCAGACATGGTGACAACGCTCTCAGCTCCGGGAAAGCGTTCCGGCCTGGCATAGGTCGGGCGACCATCCGCAACGGTAACCCGCCAGCCCATTTGCATGGCAATTGCGGCCATCGGAATGGCGTCGTGCCCGGCCCCCAAAATCAGCAGGGAAGTTGGCACGCCGACCCGCTCAACGAAGATATCGGTGCCGGCCATATGGACCAACCGGCTCTCTTTGAGGTTCATGGCGTCACGAACATGCGGCATGAGCGCGGTTTCGATTGCGGTCCCGGCCAGCGCGCCTCCGCACACATTACCCGCACCGTTAATGAGCAGACGTTGGCCCGTGATGTTGCAGGCGCCGATGACGGTCGCCACCGAGACTGCCTGGCCAGCCCTGCGATGTTTTGCCAGAAAATCAAGCAGTTCCTTGGACTCGGCAGTGTCGGTCCGTTCCAGCATCACGTGCACAACGCCGTTGCATCCCAAACCGAACTCCCAGACTGCATCATCATCGGAAGTGGTGTCGTAAACCCGCACCACCGGTTCCCGGGATTCGGTGTACCACCAGGCTTTGCGGCTGATTTCGCCTTCGAGGCAACCGCCGCTGATGGAACCTACCCGGCGCCCGTCGGGCACCAGTAACATTCGCGCACCGGGCCTGCGATACGCTGACCCGGTCACATGTACAACGGTCGCCAGCACAGAGGCGCGTTCGCTGCCTTCAAGGCCGCGCCAGGTTCGCAGAATGGCGTCCAGTTCATTCATAGGTCCCTCTAGAGGTCACTCATGGTGGCATTCGGGAACAGGGGCAATGACCGGACCCGCTTGTTCGTCAGCTTGAAATAAGCGTTGGCGAGCGCCGGCGCGAAGGTCGGAACCCCCAGTTCGCCCACGCCACCGATATTCACGGTTCGGTCCGCTGCCCCGGGGTTTGGAATCAGCGACACGGCTACCTGCGGCATTTCGCCGGGGCGAATCATGCGGCTGCGGTTGAAGTTTTTGCTCTGCGCGGCGCCGTTTACGAAGCTCTGACGCCCATACAGAGCGGCGTTCAGACCATGCACCATGCCGCCGGTCAGCTGTGCTTCAATCTGGCCGGGATTCACGCCGATATAGCAATCGAGGGCGATCGAGGCCTTCACGACTTTCAGACTGGTACTGGTGACGCTGGAAATCTCGACAACCTGCGCCACAATGCTGTTGAACGCGGTACCGATGGCGATGCCACGGGCGTGCCCCGCAGTGACCGGCGTATTCCAGCCACCCAGGGTTGCAGCGGCATCCAGAACCGCTATCCAGCGCGGGTCGGCCAGCAGGCCGCGACGGTATAGATAGGGATCCTGCCCTGCTGCGGCGGCCAGTTCGTCGATGAGGGATTCCACACCGAAGGTATTGATGGATGCGCCGACGGAGCGCCAGAAGCCGACCGGAACAGGAGATGGATGCGTGACGTATTCGGTGACTCGCGCCCCCATCTTGTAGGGCAGTGCCTGCGAAGCCTCATACCCCTGGCTGTCGCCCTTCGCGCCCAACACTGAACCCCGCTGAGCCAGAATGGAAGGGGAAATATTCCGGTAAGACCAGCCAGTGATTCGGCCCTGGGAATCCAGACCGGCCTTCGCGTGGAGCAGGGCCATGGGGCGGTACTGGTCACGCGTGAAGTCTTCTTCGCGCGGCCACATCAGTTTCACCGGCTTGTTGACTGCCATGGCAACCTGCACGGCCTGGCTCACGAAGTCCGTCTCGGCTTTGCGTCCGAGCCCGCCACCAAGGTATGTGGTGTGAATGTGAACTTTCGATTCGGGCAAGCCGGTCAGCGTGACCACCAGGCCAAGCACGTTTTTCGCCGATTGCGTGGGGGCATAAACGTCGCAGTGATCCCCCGCCACATAGTCCACGGTGCAATTGAGGACTTCCATGCAGGCATGCGCCACATAGGGAAGTGTATAAGTCGCGTCCACCGTCCTCGTGCCGGCTGTTATTGCCGCGGCTGCCAATTTGGCGTCCCCTTCCACCGTATAAAGGGTGCCCGGAGGATTCGTTCCGCCTGCCACGTAAGGGGTTGCGGAACTGGCCAGGGCCTGCGCCTGCGCAATAAATTGCGCGTCATTGAGCTGGGCTGCATTTGCCGGGAGGGTCCACGTGACACGCAGCCCTTTCGCTGCCTGCCACGTGTCCCAGGTATTCGACCCCACCACCGCGATGGCATTGGTAATTCCCGTGGTCTCCGTTCCACGGCCTGTGCCGGCTGCGACTTTGGTCGGTACCACTGCAATCATCCCTGAGGGCGTCGCGGGTGTGCCGGCCAATGTTCCTCCAAACGTAGGGCAATGCCTGATGACGGCATAAACCATGTTCGGCAATCGAATATCGAGGCCGTATTTTGCGCTGCCATCCACTTTGGAAGGGATGTCGAAGCGCGGCATGGTCTTGCCGATCAGGCGAAACTGATTGTCGGGCACCAGGGGTGAACCGACAGGGGGGGCCAGCGCGGACGCATCCTGCGCTACCGACCCATAAGTGAATGCCGTTCCGGACGGCGTGTGCTTAATAACGGCGTTGATCACCGTGTAATTCGAGCGATTCTGATCACCTTGGCGGTTCCTTGCCGCCTGGACCAGCATTTCCCGTGCAGCCGCGGCGGCATCCCGCATCTTCCAGAAATTGGTGCGCATGACGCTGCTGCCAACCGTGTTGATGGAGGTCCCGACCGGTGCCGGGGAGGCGAGTGTTGGTCCGCCCTGGATGGTGGTGATTTTGGCGTAATCCACCATCAGATCTTCTGCCAGCACCTGCGCCAGCCCGGAGAACGAGCCCTGTCCCATTTCTGATGAGCCGACGGTCAGGGTAATGCTGCCGTCTGCTCCGATGTTGAGCCATGTGTTCACCTGGCCCGTTGCTGCTTCCACTTCGCCCAGCCGTGAGACTTCGGGAATGAAAAGGCCCAGGGTCAACCCACCGGCCATCCGACCCAGAAAGTTGCGCCTTCCGAGCTTGCTGTCTTCCATACGCGGGTTGTTACTGTCGATCACGTTCCCCTCAAGAAATTCGTTTTTCATTTAGTGATCCTCGCGATTACAGCTTGGCGACTGCCAGGCGGATACGGGGGTAGGTCCCGCAAACACAGAGGTTTTGCACTTCGGAAGCAATCGATGTCCCGTGGTGTCCTGCCTGCATGGCTCCCGCGACCGACATGAGCATTCCGGACTGACAAAAACCGCACTGCGGCACCTGGTTCTCAATCCACGCCTTCTGCGCAGGATGGCTGCGATCTGCCGAGAGGCCCTCAATCGTGATAATCTTCTTGCCGATGGCGGATGACGCGTCGAACACGCACGAGCGTTCCGGCTGCCCGTTCACCAGCACCGTGCATGCGCCGCAGATCTCAATGCCGCAGCCGTACTTTGTGCCGGTAAGTCCGATCAGATCGCGCAAAACCCACAGCAGGGGCATGCCCGGGTCGCTTACCGGAACGGTGTAGTTCTGTCCGTTCACGTTGAGTGTCAGCGAACTCAATTCGATATCCTCCGATAGATTGCAGCGACTGGTGATCAGCCGGGGTGCGGGTGCGAAAACATCCGCTTACACCGAGAGAGGGTGACCGAACGTACCAGAAAATATAGGACGGCGGGAAAAAGTTTACTTAAACCGCGCGGGTGCGGGTTTTTTGCCAGGCAGCCTGCAGATCCGCCAGCGCCTGGCTGGAAAGCGGGGTGGGCCGTATGTCGGGTTGGTATTGCCGACAGATAGCAATGCTCTTCTGAAGGCTTTCGACGAACGCCACGCACGGTTCGCAATCCTCAATGTGTTTCCGTATCTGTTCGCATGCTTC
Organism: Bryobacterales bacterium; assembly: GCA_038319515.1. Taxonomy (GTDB): domain Bacteria; phylum Acidobacteriota; class Terriglobia; order Bryobacterales; family Bryobacteraceae; genus BOG-234. The sequence goes on along the minus strand of JBBQDH010000148.1, from coordinate 1,630 downwards.
GGGTGGAAGCTCAATGTCCAGGTATTCAGAGAGCAGGGCGAATAGTTCGCGGCACTCGTTCATCCGGGTCTCCTTACCGTGAGATAGGCATCGAGTGATTTCCGGAGCGCCAGCCGTCCCCGGTGCAAGCGGGTCTTCACTACATCCGTGGTCAGGCCCAGAATCTCTGCCGTTGCTTCGGTGGAGAGCTGCTCCATGTCCCGCAACAGAACGACGGTGCGGTAAGTTTCGGGTAGTTCCCGAATTGCGCGCGCGATCTGCTCCCGCAATTCGCCCTGCAGCATTTCGTGGTCCGGAAGGCTGGACCAGTCCGCAATCTCGCGCCGGACCGGAAGCAGGGAATCGAGTGAGATCTCCTCGTCGGGTGCGAAGGTGCTGCGCCGCCGCTTCATCAGGCATTCATTGCGGGCGATCCGGAAGATCCACGGCCGCACGTTCTCCGGCGTGTCCAGCTGGTCGAATTTCTGAAAGACCTTCAGCATGGTTTCCTGGGAGACTTCTTCCGCGTCTTCGCGCTGGCCGCACATCAGCCAGGTGTAGCGAAAGATCTTCGTGCGGAAATGCTCCACGAAATTCTCAAAATCGGTGCCGTCCCCCTGCATCAGGGCACGCGCCATCTCGACTTCCTGCTGCTTCTCTGCTTCCGGCTGCAAACCGTAGTCTAACGGCGAACGACCGGTGGCAAGACCACCAGCGCCACTACTCTCATGCTGCCTGCGGCAAACTGGTGCCCGCGGCATGCACCAAAGAGGCATTCACTGCCCGTTCGATACCACGGCGGTGGCGTTCGTCTGCCACCGGGGATTCCACGTCGATCAGGAACTTCTCTTGGCGCGCGGGTTTCAGGGCTTTCTCCACGGAAATACGCACTTGCAGTCCGGCGACCGGAAGTCCGCGTGTTCGCAGATATTCCGCCGCGTAATAGCCCGCGTAGGTCCCGAGCGCCGTTAGCAGGAATTCGGGAGGCGTCATGCCGCGGTCGCTGCCGCCATTCTGCACAGGCTGATCGCATTCGACAACGTGGCCGCGGGCACTCGCTTCAAAGCGCGCACCGTCTGTGTACCGCACCAGAATTTCCATAGCTGTTACGGAAGATGCAGGTCTTTCCGAAAGGTGACAAGGTTCCCGATGCAGGTGATTCGATACCATCCTGGATAAATGAAAGCATTGATGTTGAGCGGTCCCCGGGACCTCAAACTGGTCGACGCACCTTCGGTGCCGCTGTTACCCGGTCAGGTGCGCATGCGGGTCCGGAAGGTTGGTATTTGCGGGTCCGACTATTCCAGCATTGCGGGCAAGCTGCCCTTCACAAGATTTCCCATCATCCCGGGCCATGAAGCGACCGGGGAACTGATGGAAGTCTGCGGCGATTCCGTCTGGAAACCGGGCGACCGCGCGGCGATACACCCCATTCTCTGCGACCGGAATGACCCCCTGTTTGCTGCTGGTCGGGTGCACCATTCAGACTCCACTGAGGTCCTGGGCGTGGTTTCGCGCAACGGTGCCTATGCCGAAGAAGTGGTGCTGGAAGACTATATGCTTCGCGCCATCCCGGAAGGCATGAGCGAGGAAGCAGCCGCTATGATTGAGCCGGTTGACGTGGCCGTGCGGGCGCTTCGGCGTGGGGAGC
>JBBQDH010000147.1:0-14545 GCA_038319515.1 Bryobacterales bacterium | reverse complement strand
CGGAATCGTGCTGAGCATCAGGGTGCCTATCGGCTGGCGGAGCGTGATGGTTCCCAGATCGAGGCCGCCCTGTTCGACATGGATCTCGCGGAACTCGTTCAGATACCCCGCCAGAGTAATTGCCAGTTTGTGTGTCCCCGGCGCCGCATGCAACTGGCAGGGGGATAGGCAGGAGAGCCCTTCATTCTCGTCAATAACCACCTGCGCTCCAATGGGGAGCGTGGCGACAAAGATGTCCTGCCACTTTGGTGCGGGCGGCGAGGGTGCGGGCTGCGCCGCAACGGGTTTGGCAACTGGCGTCTCAAGCGGCTTTTCAATCGCTACGGGCGCCGGCAGCGGGTCCGGTTCCTGTCTGACCGGTTCCGGGCGCACCGGTTCCTGTCGCACGGGCTCCGGCTGTCGCTCCCCCGGTCCTGACTGATAGACGAATACCAGCGCCAGCCCCGCCACCACCAGCATTGTCATCAAGACGGGCAGGATCCGCGCAGGTCGTCTTTCCGGCGCAGGCACAACAGGCATCGGAGGGACAAAGGCAGGCGCAATCGGTGCCACCGCGATAGTGGGCTGCTCGGCCCCGGCGCCCGAAGGGAGCGTTGTCCACCCACGCGATTCCGCGCAGGCCAGTTCCAGCGCGCCCACAAAGTTCGCGCAGGTGGGGAAGCGTGCCGCTGGATCCTTCGAAAGGGCCTTTCGAAGAACCTCATTTATGCGCGGAGTCAGTGTCCCGTTCAACAGGTGTGCCGCAGGCGGCGCGTCGGTCACAATCCTGTACACGATTGTGCTGAGATGGTCTCCCGTAAACGGGCGTTCGCCGGTCAGAATTTCGTAGGCAATCACCGCCAGCGAAAACTGGTCGGAACGTCCGTCCGTGGGCAGCCCCTGAATCTGTTCCGGCGACATGTAGTTGGGCGTGCCGGAAACTGTACCGGTCTCGTTGCCGGCATGCGCGGTAGCGGCGAACTTTGCGATTCCAAAGTCGGTGATCTTGACTGACCCGTCCTCATCCGTCATGATGTTCGCCGGCTTCACGTCCCGATGGACGATGCCTTTGCTGTGTGCGTAGTCGAGCGCCTGCGCAGCCTGGCGAAGAATGCGCAGCATCCGTGCGCCGGACAGAGCTTCGTTCGCCGCCAGAATCTTCTCAAGTGTCGGGCCGTTAACGAATGCCATGGCGATGTATGCCACGCCATCGTCCTCATCCATGTCGTAGATGGTGACAATGTTCGGGTGGGACAGAACGCCCGCGGAACGTGCCTCCCGAAAGAGCCGTTCACGCAGCTTGTCTCGCTGCTGCTCTTCATCAAGATCGCGAATGCGGATGGTCTTGATGGCCACAGTTCGACCGATTGCGGGGTCGGTCGCGCGGTAGACAACGCCCATGGCACCGCGGCCCAGTTCACCCGCGATCCGGTAACGGCCGAGTTGGTCCTGCATCGGCATTGCGATCTTTCTATCTTCTCGCGAATTGACCAAGAAAGCCCAGCGCGACATCATCGACCCAGAAGCGCTGACCACGCCGTGAGAGAAATCCAACGTGCCCGCCATGGTCCGGGGCGAGCAGGCTCAGGTGCGGATTTTGCGCAATAGCCGGGTGGCTGAAAGAACGAAACGGGATAAAAGTGTCGTCTTTGGCCTGCACTAAAAGGCCCGGAACCCGGATATCGCCAAGGAAATTCGTCGCCGACTGCGTGGCGTAGTAGTGGTCAGCATCACGGAATCCGAAGGACGGCGCGGTGATCGCCTGGTCGATTTCGTAAATCGACTGAGCGCCTTTAAAATCGGCATCCACATAGCGACCGGTCCCGATCAGCCGGGCTTTCATGCGCGTCACGAAGCGGTGGGCGTAAAGCGAGTTCGAGCGTTTGTCGATTTCCCGCGCGCTGGCGGCCAGGTCGATCGGCGTGGAGATCGCACAGACTCCGCTTATCAGGTCCGTCTCGCCCAGTTCGCCCGCCAGTTTCAGCGCCACGTTGCCACCCAGCGAGAAGCCGATCAGGAAGACCGGCAAATTCCGGCCCATCGCTGCAGTCTGTTCGAGAAAAGACCGGAGATCTACAGTCAGACCGGCATGGTACAGGGTCTTACAGAGTTTCTCCGTACCGCCGCAGGTGCGCATATGGAAACGGTGCGTGATGAACCCGGCTTCCAGTGCATGAAAGGCCATGCTGACGATATAGCCGGAATTTCCTCCGCCTTCCAGACCATGAAGCAGCACGACCTCACCGACGGGGTCACCCACCGGGTGCTGGGTCTGCACCAGAATCTGCGTGTCAGGATCCGTTTGAATCAGGCGGTTTTGCAAAGGAAACCGCGCGAAATCGTATTCGCGCGGCCAGAAATTCGCCAGAATGGTGAGGACGTGTGGATTGCGGGAGAGAGGCTCAAATGGCCGAAAACAATTCAAACCTCAATTCTCGCAGACCACGGACTACATAATGTCGCTGTCTTCCCGAACCGGAGCGCGTGAACCTTTTTCCGGCGGTGCGCCATCTTTGCGGTTCAGATCGTCGGCCAGGATGACGGCCTCGGCCAGGTCTCGCATGGAGCGGCGCAGGCGGCGGCTTTCATTACGGAGACGAAGGTACGCTTCCTCTTCCGTCAGATTGTGCTTGAACTGCAGGATGCCTTTGGCGCGTTCCACCATCTTGCGGGCTTCGAGCGTCCGCTTCATGTCGAGAGTTTCTGACATCAGACGGGCATTCTGAATCGCGATGGCAGCCTGACCGGCAACCACCTTCAGGAAGCCAACTTCTTCGTCACCGAAGCTGCGGGCGTCGCGGGTATAGATGTTGATGGAGCCGATGACTTTACCCTGGGAGAGCAGGGGAGCGGCCAACACCGAAGTCAGGCCGGATTTCCGTGCCAGTTCCGGGTAGCGATACGCCTTCTCTTCGTGAATGTTTGGAATGATCACCGGCTGCGATTCACGGATAACGTGCTCGATGAGCGAGCCCTCCATCCGGATTGGCATGCGGTGCATGTAGTCGGGCGACGAGCAGCGGGCGGCGCTGACGGTGAGCTCCTTCTTCTCCTCATCGACCAGCAGGATGGAACAGACGGCGGAATCAAGCGTCTCCGCCACCATTTCGGAGATCGCCTGGAGGATTCTTTCCAGATAGCCTTCCGCAGAAATCGTCTGGGCAACTGCGGCCAGGGTTTCCAGTCTGCGAACGGCGCTTTGCGACTGTTCGGCCAGACGAGCGCGGCCAATCGCGCCACCCATCTGTTCGCCGATGAAGGTGACCACCGCGACTTCGTCGGAGGAATGTTTGTGCGATTCCCGATGGTGCACGTTGATCACACCAATCAATTCACCGCTGTGTACCAGCGGAACGGAGAGAAAAGCTTCATGGGTGTCTTCCTGCAGCGAACTGAAACGCTTAAAGCGAGCATCGGAGCCGGCATTCTTCGACAAGGCAACAACGGAGTTGTGCACAGCGACCCATCCGGTGATGCCTTCACCCATCTTCAGCCGAACTTTACCGATTTCGGCGTCATGAGGCAGTTGCGAGGCGCGCAGAACAATTTCGTTGGTGCCGTGATCAATGAGATAGACCAGGCATGCATCGGAATCTGTCACGTTCATGGTCAGGGTGACCAGTTCATGAAGAATCGATTCGAGGTCCTGATCGGAACTTACAATGCTGCTGATGCGATGCAGCAATGCGACCTGGCTACCTGTGTTTTCCGCCATAGTGGGTGTCATTTCTCGTTTGGTAGAAGACTACCTGAACCTGTAGTTTAAAGCCGCACTTGAGGGTGGGTCCAATTCATTTTTTGTATGGAAGTCATCGGGGCGGCGTGCCGAAATCCGCCATTATTCTCTTAGGCCAGCGCGAAGTCGTGTTGCTTGCGGTGGTGCGGGCCGTCGTGGTCATTGGTGGATTTGAAAGTTTCATAGCGCCCGTCTCCGGCCACGTCCCGCACGGCTTCCAGCAACTGATTCTGTTCCCCGTCCGGCATCACTGTGAAATTCCTGGCTGCCTGGACGGCGGTCCTGAGCTGATCCAGGTTCTTGATACCCACAACCTGACTCACTATTGGCTGGCTCAGATTAAAACGCAGCAGTGTTTCGGGGGTGATCGCCGGCGTATCGGCGGGGGTCCCCGGGGGCCGCGAGCCCATATTTTCGAGGATTTTCCCGTTGGGCCATCCTCCACCAAAGCCCTTCATGCCGATCGGGGCGGCGCCCATCTCGTGGCAGGCGGGAACAACTTCGTTCAGAAAGCTGCGATAGTGCGAATCCAGCACGTTGATCGGCATCAGCGAGGCATCCCAGAGGTGCGGTTTGCCCAGCATCTTGATATGGATCCGGGGATCTTTGTGACCGGTGAAGCCAATGAAGCGGACCTTGCCGGCCTGCTGCGCTTCAATCGCCGCGCGGATTGCGCCACGTTCAAAGATCCAGTCCGGATCGTTGTCGTAGTTGCACTCGTGGAACATCCAGAGGTCCAGGTGGTCGGTCTGCAGGCGGCGCAGGCTGTCGTCGAGGTCTTTCACCGAACCCGCATAGTCGCGTTCGCAGTTCTTGGTCATCAGGAAGACCTGATTGCGCTTGCCGTCCATGACCAGAGCCCGTCCCATTACTTCTTCGGAGTAGCCGTCGTGATAATCCCACGCGTTGTCGAAGAACGTGATGCCTTCGTCAAGAGCCGCGTGCATGAGGCGAATGCAACTGCTTTCGGTCTCACCGCCGAGCGCAGCCGGAGCCACGGAGTGCCATCCACCCAGCGTGATCGCCGAAACCATCTCCCCGCTGCGACCGAATGGACGACGCGGAATTTCCCCGGTCGCATGAGTCTGAAGGGGTAAATAATCCTGAGCGAGTTTTTGAATTTGTTGTGATCTCACCTCTCCACTTTAACGATCCGGGCTGTGCGACAGCTACTCTGAAGTGAGAGGGTTTGAGAACTGCCAACAGAGCAACGTTCGTTTGTCTTCCATGATCCAACCGGAAAGCGCTGGGTCGGCGTGGTACGTTTCGCGCGCGCAGCCGGGTTTTTCGCGGCACTGGCCATCGCCGTCCTCATCCTGATCGCACTGTCGGCTCCCCAATTGACGAAACTCGGATTGCCCCCTGTGGCGCCGGTTGTCGCCACGGCCGAGTTGCGGGGAATTGTCCGCGGCGAAAGGCTCGAAAAGAACATTCCCTATCGCGATCCGAAACAGACCAAAATTCAGTACGTCCGTTCGGTGTCGCCCGTTTTGCACCCGCGTTCCGCGGCGAGGACCGTTGCCGGCGCCCCCCTGGTTTTCGGGTTCTTTGTCAACTGGGACCCGGCCAGCATGGTTTCGTTGCGACTGCACCTTTCCAGGCTGACTCATCTGGTGCCGGAGTGGCTGACTTTACAGAATGGGAACGGTGACATCGACGATCAGACAGACAAGACTGTCGTCGCCATCGCCAGGCAGGCGAACCTCCCAATTCTGGCGCTTCTGACTAATTTTCGGGGTGGATGGCAACCTGCCGATGTGCGCCGTATTCTGAACAACCCGGATCTGCGCCACGACCTGATCGGGAACATTCGCTCCAACATTGAAGAGCACAAGTTCGCGGGAATCAATATTGATTTCGAAAATCTCAGCCCGAAGGACAGAGCGCCGCTCGTCCGCTTCATGCGGGAACTGGCGGCCGATCTTCACAAATCGGGCTATATTGTGACCGAGGATGTCCCGGTGGGAGACCCCGCTTATGATATTTCCAGCCTGGCCGAGGCGGTTGATTATCTGGTTCCCATGATCTACGACGAGCACTATCAGTCGGGCGAGCCTGGCCCCGTGTCTTCAGAGTCTTTCTTTGAAAACACGCTGGACCAGTTGGTAAAGGTGGCCCCGCCGTCAAAGCTTGTGGTCGGGTTTGGGAACTACGGCTATGACTGGGTGATTGGCAGCCAGGGGGGCAGCGAGGTCACGTTCGATGATGTGATGGCAGCCGCATCCGGCGCGAATGGTGTGATGGATTGGGATAGTTCCGCGTCGAACCCGGTCCTGCGTTTTAGTGCGGATGGCCGGCAGCATGAAGTCTGGTTCCTGGATGCTGTGACTGCCCTCAATCAGGTGATGGCTGTTAATGACGCCGGTTTCCGGGGGGTCGGCCTTTGGCGGCTTGGAGCGGAGGATCCGGGGCTGTGGAAGGTTTTGCAGCGCGAGGCATGGCCTGCCGATAAGTTCAGCGGATCCACTCTCAACACCATGGAAGCTACGCTGCAGGCACCCAGGCACTACGGAAAGGGCGAGATCCTGCGCGTCAGCCAGACTCCGCACGGCGGCGCCCGCGTGGTCTCTGATCCGCCCTATCAGGACGGAGATTACAGCGAGAAATACACGCAGTTTCCCACTCCCTACGTGATTGAGCACTCGGGCGACCTGGCGGGCGATTCGAAGCAAAAACTGCTCTGCCTGACGTTCGACGACGGCCCGGACCCGAAGTTTACGCCGCTCATTCTCGACATCCTGAAATCGCGCCACGTCCCGGCAACTTTCTTCGTGGTTGGTCAGAATGCCGACAGCTATCCGGAACTGATTAAACGAGAGTATCGCGAGGGGCACGAATTGGGAAATCATACCTACCTGCACCCGAATATCGCTACTTCCTCTGCCCGGAGGATTGAACTCGAACTGACGACGACGCAACGGATCCTCGAAAACCTGCTCGGGGTTTCAACCACGTTCTTTCGTCCGCCCTACAACGCAGACAGTGATCCGCAGACCCCGGAAGAAATTCTGCCGTTGTTGCGCGCACAAGCCTCCGGATACACGACGGTCGGTGAGGCAATTGATCCCCGTGACTGGGAGGCCGGCATCACAGCGGCAACCATTGAGAAGGACATTGCAAACGAGATTGGCAATGGGCATATCATTCTGCTGCATGACGCCGGAGCGGATCGAAGCGCCACAATTCAGGCGCTTCCGGGAATCATTGACCGGTATCTCGCCGAGGGCTATCAGTTCGTTCGGGTCGGTGCGCTTTTGAACAAGACCCGCGCTCAGACCATGCCTCCAACGGGCCTTGATGAGATGCGACTGGCGCGGATAGAGGGCCGGGCGCTGGGCTTTCAGGCGCGGTTTGTGCAGCTGTTGGGGATCCTGTTCCTGATGGCCATTTACCTGACATTGGCGCGCTCCGTTGTCTTCGGAATTCTGGCAATTTTGCAGAAGAGGCGGGAGCGGGGCCGGGTCTATGACGACTCCTTCCGACCGCCGGTATCGGTTATCCTGGCGGCATATAACGAAGAGACTGTGATCGTGCGGACGGTCGCTTCAATTTTGTTGAACGGGTACCCGGAGCTTGAGATCATTATCGTGGACGATGGATCGAAGGATGCAACGCTGGCGGTTTTGCAACAAGCTTATGGCGGCAACCCGCTGGTGCAAATCCTGACGCAACCGAATGCGGGGAAATCTGCGGCTTTGAACAACGCAATTTCTTATGCCCGGCACGACATTCTGGTGGCCGTCGACGCGGATACCCTTTTTCGTTCCGGGACGATAGCGAAACTCGTCAGGCATTTCAAGGATCCGCGTGTTGGCGCTGTGAGCGGCAACGCCCGGGTGGGCAATCGCGTCAAGTGGATCACCCGCTTCCAATCGATTGAGTACATCTTCGGTTTCAACCTTGATCGCAGGGCGCTTGATTACATGAATGCAATTACCGTGGTTCCGGGCGCCGTGGGCGCGTGGCGACGGGAGTTGGTCATCGCCCGGGGCGGGTTTGGTCACGACACACTTGCCGAAGACGCCGATCTGACGCTGGCGATTCGGCGGGACGGGTACGTTATCCGCTACGAAGACCAGGCAGTTGCGTGGACGGAAGCTCCGGAAGACGGTGGTAGTCTGGCGAAGCAGCGTTTTCGCTGGTCATTTGGGACACTGCAGGCCGCCTGGAAGCACCGGGATGCCCTGTTCGTTCCAAAATATGGAACGCTGGGCTTTATCGCGCTGCCGAGTATTTGGCTGTTCCAGGTATTGCTCGCCACGCTCTCGCCGTTTGCAGAGGTGGCCATGGTGGTCGCGCTGACTGCCGGCAATTGGCGGACGGTGCTGCTGTATTACTTTGCTTTCTTCTTTCTGGAAGTGGCTACCGGATTGCTTGCCTACTCGCTCGAGGGCGTACCGGCATGGGACCTGTTCTTGCTGCTCTTTCAGAGGATTTATTATCGCCAGATGATGTTGTTTGTTTTGGCCAAGAGCTTGATTTTTGCGCTTCGGGGTCGCCTGGTCGGGTGGGGAAAGCTGGAACGAAAAGCATCAGTCAGCCAACATGTGTGATCGCTGCCACGTTTCAGGTGAACGATTTTGAATTAGTCCGTAACGCCTGATTACGTTCTGGCACCACCACCTTGAATCGGAATATGGATCATGCCTGACCTGAGAGCTGAGAAGACGGTACTGGCAGTGGCGCGCGATGCGTCAGTGCTGGTGCTCCTGCGTGCGATATTTGAAAACAACGGATACCGGGTTCTGTTGGCCCGATCCGCTGAGGAAGCATCGGAGTTGCTCGGTCGGCTGGAAATTCCAATCGGGATTCTGTTGAGTGACGTCGAGTTCATGGGAGATTCCTCCGGGTCACTGGAGGAGGCTGTGGGCACCTCTCGCCCCGGGATGCGGGCCGTCTACATTTCAGCGACGACGGAATGCGGCGCGATTCGCATCCGCATCATGAGCCGGCTTGGGCCTGGTTACTTTATGCAGGATTCAAACACGAATCTTCTGGACGCCGTGCAAAACTCAGGTTCCGGCACCATACTTCGGGCAGGAGCCCAGGCTGGTCACTGAGCCGGAACGCCATCAGTTAAACTGATGTGCAGAGTGATTCTTCGCTGGTTCCTATTTACCGTTGGCCTGTGTGTGTCAGGCACCCGACTTTTCTCCCAGGAGCCCGACGACGCCTGGAAAAATCTGATCATGCAGGCTCTCAATGCGGCCGGCAGCAACGACTTTATCCATTCCGAGCAGATCTTCAGGAAGGCGCTTTCGGAGGCCGAGCATTTTGGAGCGTCCGATCCCCGGGTTGGCACAACCCTCAACAGCCTTGGCCTGGTTTATAAAGCCCAAAAACGGTATGCGGAGGCCGACAGTACCTTCCGGCGCTCGTTGGCGGTGTTGGAGAAAGCCTATGGCTTTCAGAGTATTGACGTGGCCAACGTCAACTTCAACATCTCCACGGTTCTTGCAGAACAGGGAAAACAACCGGAATCAATCCCGTTCCTCGAGAAGAGCCTGGCGACTTACCAGAGACAATTGGGCCCCCGAAGTCTGAAAGCCGGGTCGGTGTTTTGCATGATTGGCGATGCGTATCGAATCCGGAAAGACTGGGTGCAGGCGGAAGCTTCCCTGAAGCAATGTGCCGAGATTCGTGAATCGAATGGTGGTGTCTTCAATGGTGAGTTGGGGGATGCGTTGTTCAGTCTGGCCATTGTTTACCAGAACCAGGGCAAATACGCGTTGGCGGACCCGCGTTACAAACTTGCGGAGAAGATTCGCGAGAAGACGGTCGGAATCATGAGTCCCGGTCTTGCGGACGTCCTCGAAGCGCACGCAGGCTTGTTGAAGACGATGGGGCGCGAGGTGGATGCCAACAGGAACTCCGCGTTGGCGGCAGCGATTCGGCGCAATGGCCAGAAGAGCCCGTAACGCCGTGCGAAAGCCGTTTCTGTACTTTGTGATCCTGACCACATCCCTGACCACGATCCTGACCATGTCGCTACAGGCGAATGACGTGGATGGAACCTGGAAAGATCTGCTGTTGAAAGCGCAGCGGGCTTCCACGGAGCACGATCTTGCGGGGGCGGAACAGCTTTACCAGAAGGCTCTGCATGAGGCGGAGCGCTTTGGCGTCAACGACGCGCGGGTCGCCACAACCGTGGCTGGTCTTGGTTCGGTTTTCCACATGGAGAAGAAACTCGCCGAGGCTGAGGCAGCGCTTCGGCGAGCCTTGTCAATTCTCGATGGAGGCGTGACGGCGGAGTCGCAGGATGTCGCTGATCTGGACTTCAAACTTGGTCTTGTCATGGCGGATCAGGGCAAGCCCGCCGCTGCATTCCTCCTGTTTAATAAGAGTCTGTCGATACTGGCGAAGCAGGTGGGCGGGCAGAGTCTGCAGGCCGCTGCCGTGCACTGCGCTATCGGGGAGACTCACATGTCGTTGCGTGCCTGGTCGGATGCCGAAGCTCCCCTGGCGCGTTGTGCAGAACTTCGGGAAGCGGACGGGGGCGTTCTCAACGCCGGCCTGGGTGATGCGCTTTTCAGCCTGGCGATCGTTTATGAGAAGCAAGGGAAGTTTGTCCAGGCGGACCCTCGCTACAAGCTCGCCGAGAAGATTCGGGAATACACCCTGGGCATTACCAGTCCTCAGTTTGCCGATGTGCTGGAATCGCACGCCAGGTTGTTAAAAACCATGGGGCGGGCCAAAGATGCCGAGCGAGACCTGACGCTTGCATCTGCCATCCGAAGACGCGAAAAGAAGCCTGTTGCGGAGAACGTGAAGTAGCGGGTTGGCACGCCGCTCCTGTAACGGACGCGCAGCAGCACCTGAACGTAAATTCCTCGACCGCCGCCTGGCAGCGTGAGTTCTTCAAACTTCTTCATATCGCCAATCCGGGCAGCCTCACTGCATCTACCCATGGGATCATCCGCAACACGACGGGGAACCCCCGGGTGATCCAAATGGCACTGAAACCGGCGTTCTGACGAAAGCGGGGAACCCGTGTGCGGCGCGGCGCATCTTTCGTTTGAACATATGCGTTTGAACATATGCCTTTGAACATATGCGTTTGAACATGTGGGGATCTCTGCCAGAAACATCTCGTCGTTCATTTCTGCTTTGGCTTGCCGGCACCGCGCTTGCTTCCGCGCAGGAGCCGGAGACGACGTTTTCCACCGACGTAAAGGTAATCAACCTGATTGCGAGCGTTCGGGACAAGCAGGGGCGGATTGTTTCTACCCTGAACAAGGAAGATTTCACTCTCACGGAGGATGGCCGGAATCAGGTGATCCGCTACTTTTCGCGCGAAACGGATCTCCCGTTGACCCTTGGTTTGCTGGTGGATACCAGCCTGAGCCAGCGGCGGGTTCTCAATGAGGAGCGCGCAGCCAGCTACCGCTTTCTCGACAAGGTTCTACGCCCGGAAAAAGACCGAACTTTCGTGATGCACTTCGACCGTGAAGCCGAGTTGCTGCAGGATCTCACTTCGTCACGGTCCGAACTGCAGCATGCGCTCGACCTGCTGGAACTGCCGGCAAACCAGAGACAGGGCATGGGCCGTGGCGGGGGAAATGGTGGCGGGGGGAATGGCGGCGGCCAGGGACGTGGCGGTCAGGGCGGGATTTCTTTCCCCGGTGGCGGTATCGGTTTTCCCGGCGGTCGTGGCGGACGCGGTATGGGGCGGGGACGTGGCGGAGGGGGTGGGGCACCAGGTGGTGGTCGTCAGGGCGGGGCAGGGACTACGATGTACGATGCAATCTACCTCGCTTCCAACGAAATCACCAGAAAAGAGAAGGGCAGGAAGGCGTTCATCCTGCTGACTGATGGTGTCGATAACGGGAGTAAAACATCGATCACGGATGCGATTGAGTCCGCGCAACGGGCAGACACGCTGGTATATTCCATCCTGTTTTCCGATGCCCAACTGCTGTCACCCGGGGGCTCGAACAAGAAAGGTAAGGACGTGCTGGAGCGGCTGTCGCGGGAGACAGGCGGTTCGTTTTTTGCGGTCTCAAAGAAGATGACGATCGACGACATTTTCACCCGCCTGCAGGAAGAGCTGCGGAATCAATACAGCCTCGGGTATTCATCGGACAACCCTGCGGTTGGCGCCGGGTACCGGACCACGAAGCTCACCGTACAGACCAAAGGCCTCGTCGTGCAGACTCGTGAAGGGTATTATCAGGGAAAGTGATGTCCGTTTTTCATTCATCATGTAACTTTCACCTCCCCGAGACCATCGAAACATTACAAGTAGTGGGTCTGGCAGAATAAATGAAAATACAAGTTATACTGGGGTTTTTGGCTGTGGGCCTTCTGAATGGACAGGAACCAGCTCCGGCTACCCCGCCGGTAGCTGCGCCTGACAACACTGCCTTTGGTGTGCTGCCGAACTATCGCACAGCCGAAGCCGATGCTCCCTGGTCGCCCATCACACCACGCCGGAAATTCACCATCGCCAGGAAAGACACGCTCAATGGTCCCTCCTTTGTAATGGCCGGTTTCTTTTCAGGCATATCTCAGCTCAACGACACCAACCCATCGTTCGGACAGGGTGCCAAAGGGTATGCGAAGCGGTACCTGTCTTCGATCACCGACCAGAGTGTTGGGAATTTCATGACAGAAGCAATCCTGCCGTCCTTGTTCCACCAGGACCCGCGCTATTTCCGTAAGGGGCATGGCTCCATAATGGGCCGGATTTTCTATGCGGCATCTCGCTCGGCGGTTGCCAAGACCGACAGCGGGAAATGGACGTTTAACGCTTCCGAATTTCTGGGGAACGGAATCGTAGCATCGCTCGGGAATACATATTACCCGGATGAGGTGGGGTTCGGGCCTACCATGCAGCGGATGTTCACACAGATCGGCACGGACTCGCTTTCGCAGATTCTGAAAGAGTTTTGGCCTGACGTAAAGCGTAAACTGAAGAGCCGAAACGCCTCCGACTCTTCAATTAAGTAGCTTAGTAGGTAGCCCGTCCGCCGCTCGCGTCATAGCATTGCGCGGTCACGAACGAACAATCCGGACTGGCCAGAAAATGCACCACCGCCGCAATTTCGCCAGGTTCTCCCGTTCGTCGCATGGGGATCTTATCCGTCATGTATTGCACCTGCTGGGGCGTCAGCTGCTCCAGAATTTTCGTCCGAACCACGGCCGGTGAAACCGCGTTGACGCAGATTCCGTCCAGCGCCACTTCCTTGCCCAGCGACTTCGTCATCCCGATCACCGCCGCCTTGCTGCCCGAATAAGCAATCATATTGGGATTGCCTTCCTTGCCCGCGATGGAAGCGATATTCACGATGCGCCCGTACTTGTGCTCCCGCATGTGTGGAACCACGGCCCGGCACACGTAAAAAACGCCGTTCACATTGATTGCCATCACACGAGAAAACTCGTCATCCGGCTGTTCGTGAATCGGCGCCGCCCTGCCGGCGATACCGGCATTGTTAACTGTGATATGGATTCGCCCGGTGCGTTTCAGGACTTCTTCCACCGCCGCATTCACGGAAGCGGAATTTGACACGTCCATCTGCACCCCGAACGAATTGTTGCCCAGAGTAGCCGCCAGAAGTTCAGCGCCCTCCAGATTTAAATCCGCAATCGCAACGGTCGCGCCGGCATCGGCGAGGCGTCTGGAAATTGCCTCACCGATACCCGTCGCTCCACCCGTTACAATCGCCGTCTGGCCTGTCAGATCAAACGGCATTTGAGTGTTAGTCCTCGCGAGTCACGTTGACCGTGATCTCGGTCGTCACTTCACGATGCAGCTTGACTGCGATCTTGTGCTCACCCAGTGTGCGAATAGGATCTTCGAGCTGGATTTTGCGCCGATCGATAGTGAAGTTCTGAGCCGCCAGCAGGTCCGCCACGTCGTTTGCCGTGACCGAACCGAACAGGTGATCGCCTTCGCCCGCTTTGCGCGACACCGTGAGGGTGAGCGCGGTCAGCAGCTTGCCGAGATCCTGTGCTTCGCCTGCAGCCTTGGCTTCTTTACGAAGGTGGGACTGCTTTTCCTGCTCCACAATCTTCTTGTTGGAGTCCGTTGCGACAACTGCCATGCGTTTCGGCAGCAGGAAGTTGCGCGCATAACCCGCCGCGACTTTGACCACTTCGCCACGAGCACCCAGCTTTTCGATGTCTTCCCGAAGAATGATTTCCATCGTCTTCTCCTTACACCGATGCCGCGAACGGAAGCAGCGCAATGTTGCGCGCCTTCAGAATCGCGTCCGTCAGGCGACGCTGGTGCGGCGCGCACACACCCGAAATACGGCGGGGTGTGATCTTGCCGCGTTCCGCGATGAACGCCTGCAGCATCTTGATGTCTTTGTAGTTAATGTCATCGATCTTCTCGACGCAGAAGCGGCAAACTTTCTTGCGCCGGAAGTACTGTTTCTTGCCAACCGCGGCAGCTTTATCGCCACCGGTCGGGCGTTGCGAAGCCGCGATCGGTCTTCCGCCTTTTCGTTCTTCCATGATGAGGTCTCCTGATTCCGTGGATTATTCGGTCGGGACACCCGGAGCCGGATGAGCCGGTTCTGCCGGGACTGCGGGAGCTGCTGCTGGCATGGGCGCTCCGGGGACCGCACTCTGACCTTCCGCGGGGCCACCCAGCATCTGCTGGGCAAGCGACGGCTGCGGGGCCGGGGGCTGCGGACGGCGATGCGCGCGCTTTTCGCGCTCCAGCTTCCGCTTTTCGATCTTCTTCAGGGTTTCATCAATACGCACGGTCAGGAACTTAATGATCGAATCCTGCACGCGCATACGGCGTTCGAATTCTTTCACGGTGTCCGGGCCCGCCGTAAACTGGAACAGCACATAGCTGCCTTCGCGCTGTTTTTCCAC